>NZ_JBAKFI010000020.1:0-553 GCF_040838425.1 Spiribacter onubensis
CCCGACGCGACCACCTGCACAAACTCACCAGCGCCTTGAGCAAAAACCACGCGGCGGTGGTGGTCGAGGATTTGCAGGTACGGAATATGACGCAGTCGGCGTCGGGGACGGTCGAGCAACCGGGACGGAACGTCCGCGCCAAGGCGGGGCTCAACCGCTCCATCCTCGATCAGGGATGGCATGAGTTCCGCCGCCAGCTTGCCTATAAGCAGGCATGGCGTGGCGGGATGGTGGTGGCGGTGCCGCCGCAGAACACGAGCCGGACCTGTCCGGCCTGTGGGCATGTGGCGAAAGAAAACCGCCGCAGCCAATCCCGATTCGCGTGTGTTGCCTGCGGCCACACGACTCATGCCGATGCCAACGCCGCCTGGAACATTCTGGCGGCAGGGCATGCCGTCATGGCCTGTGGAGGGGATGTAAGCCCGGACCGGCACCGAGGTGACGATCCGGCTGCCCCGATGAAGCAGGAACCCGCCGAGGCGACCGGCGCCGGCTCAGTGCCGGCACCGGCGCGGTAGGAATCCTCGTCCTTCAGGGCGAGGAGGATGTCAAG
>NZ_JBAKFI010000002.1:0-510886 GCF_040838425.1 Spiribacter onubensis
AAGAGCCGGAGTATCCCCCGAGCGCCACACCAGTGTCCCTGATCAAACGGAATCGTTATCCCCGATCAGCCGGAATGCCCGTCCCAGATGGCGTGGAATCGGTGGCCCAGATCGGGAGTATTCCGCAAGAGGAGGTTGAGCGGTTTATCGACCGCCACCTTGGCTTTTGCGTGCGCATCAGAGGCGCTGATCGTCCACTGATCCGCGCCCGCGCTGCGGCGGTTCTGATTACCCTCGCCACGCACCATCGCCGCGGGCTCGGGCGCTTCGAGGCCGGCGAAGTCCTCTAAGGTCTGCCAAAAGCTCAGCGTGTTGGACTCCTCGAGCAGCAAAGGGCAGACGTTCTCGGCACCGAGGGCAGCGTCGAGCGCGCGCAGCCAGCCTGCGTAGTCATAGGAGCGGGGCTCACGGAGTACCTCGCTGAGCCATGCCTCGAAGTCCGCCTGACCGGGATTGGGCCGAGCGCTGGATCCCTGCGCATACCCCGATGCCAATCGTTCGGCCAGATTGCGGAAAACGATCACCGCCCGGACGGCGCCCTCGCGCCAGACCGCTTCATTGAGCACGCGCAGAAGCCGCACGATCGGGCGCGTTTCGAGTCGACTCCTCGAGCCAAGCACCTCGTCGCTTGCGATGAGCCGCTGCGCATCGGGCGCGTGTTGTTGCTGGTGCGCTCGCGCGCGAAGACCTCGCGCTGGAGCGTCGTTGAGCCGCATTTCGGCAGGCCAATGTGGACGATCAGATCGGTCATGGATTACGGCGCTGCGGCGAGGAGAGCCATCGCTGATCAGCGCGGCGGGTATCGCTTCGCGTACGCCGCGCCCGATCGGCGAAGCTCAGGGTGAGAACATTCGCGGTGCTAAGCGACCGGCGCGTCGCTGCGTGCCGCCTCCCGCCGCCGCACGCTCACCGAGAGCCCGAGCGCGGCGATGGCGAGCAGACCCTGCGCCAGTGCCTCACCATCGATCTCGGGGACGGCGCGGGCGTTGACAAAGACAAGCTCGGCGCTTGTGACGTAGCTCTTTACCACCGCGCTCTGCTCATCTGGATCGTAGTACGCCGCCACCAGCGACGGGCTACTCTGGAAGTAGACATAGTGCGCATCCGACTCGGAGAGGCCATCCGCGAGGAACGGCGCCCCGTAAACCTCGGTGGCGTATTGTTGCGCCACCGACGCACTCCCCCACCAGGGCAGCGTCGAGGCAGTGAATGCGCTGTCGAACTCGCTAAAAGTCCCCTGATAGGCGGTGAACTCATAGCGCTGGCCATCGACGACGACCTCTTTGCTATTGCCACCGGCAATCAGTTCGCCAGCCGCCGAGGGGGCGAGGAGCAGGAGGGCGATCGCGACCAGCGCCAAAGCGCTCGGGCGCATGCCCGGCGACGCGGTGCTCAGCGGGTCATCCACCCACAACGCCGCGCGCCACCTCGCGCCGCCGGGCGCCCGCCCAGAGCCCGAGCGCGGCGATCGCGAGCGTGCCCTGCGCCAGTGCCGCGCCGTCGATCTCGGGCACCGGCGTCGGGGCGGCGAGCTCGTAGGCGAAGGTCACCGTGGCATTCGTGGCGAAGTCTGAATCGGCAACCGTGCCCGCGGCGCCGGTCGTCGCATAGCCTGTCGTGGGATTCCCTGCCCCGGAGATAAAATCAACGAACCACCCCCCTGAGGACGTCCCCGCGAGCGGGCCCTGCGCACTCTCAATCGCGAGCTTTCGGGAGAGCACACCATTGCCGTACCAGGAGGTGCCGCGCACGTCCTTGCCGGCAAACTCCGGATCACTATCCGTGCGGCCGCTCGCCCAGCCGATGGTGTAGTACTGGTTATCGACGATGATCGTCTCGGTGACCTCGCCCATCGCCGGTGTGGCGGCGAGCAGGGCGGCGAGCGCGGCAACTCGCCATCCGCTGGCTAGACGCATGGACGCGCCTCCGCCGCCTCGCCATCGTCGCGCCGCCGGGCGCCCGCCCAGAGCCCGAGCGCGGCGATGGCGAGCGCGCCCTTCGCGAGTGCCGCGCCGTCGATCTCGGGCACATAGCTCGGCGCGCTCGACTCATAGGCAAAAGTTACTTTCGTATCCGGGTCGAGCGGCGAGAATCGGTCAAGCTCGCTTTTATCTCCCGTACTGAAGATGCTGATGTTGTTCGACGTAATAAAGTCATACACAAACACCGCGCCGATGTCGGAGTCATTGCTTACCAGTCGATCCTGCGTGCTCTGGCTTGCCAGTGACTCGGCGAGCGTGGCGTTGCCGTACCAGGATGTGGTGCTGAGATTATAGGGGCTGGCGGTATAGACATCCCGATCACCCGAGGCGTAGCTCACCGTGTAGGTGACGGTGTCAACCACGATTTGCTCGGTGTCTTCGGCCTGCCCGAGGGAGGGCAGGCCGAAGACACCGAGCAGCGCGCCGGCGAGCGTGGCGAGTCGCCATCTGGTGGCTAGACGCATGGACGCACCTCCACCGCCTCGCCATCGCCGCGCCGCCGCGCACCCGCGCCTGCCCAGAGCCCGAGCGCGGCGATGGCGAGCGCGCCCTTAGCGAGTGCCGCGCCGTCGATCTCGGGGACGACGACGGGCGCGGCGAGCTCGTAGGCGAAGGTGACGATCTGGCCGTCGCTAAAGGTCGAATTCGCCTTGCTCCCTGTATTGGCCACTGTGTCGTAGCCCTTGATGGCGTTGGAGCTCGTCGACTCCGCATCGGCGTAGATGAACCAGGCCGAGCCTCGGTTGCTATTCCCGAGCGCACCCTGCGCGCTCTGCGTGGCGAGGTCGGCGGCGGTGCCCACATTGCCATACCAGGACGTCGAGGTAATGTCCTGCTCACTGCGATCGCCCCAGCCATTGTCTTTACTGCCCACCGCCCAGGCGATGGTGTACTCGATGTTATCGACGATGATCACCTCGGTGGGATCGGCCGCGCTCGCCGCGCCGGCGCTCATCAAAAGTGCTGCCATCGCGGCGGCAAGACCGGTGGCTTTCAGGCTCGCTTGGCTCATCGCGGCGTTGTCTCCGAGGCGCTCGGCGCGGGTTGGCGCCGGTATGATCCCAGTGATAAAGAGCCTAGCGCAGGCGCGGCGCGGCGGCAACGCCCGCCCGGGCGCGGGCGGCGCCGCGGGCTGGCCCGCGCGGGCGCGGGCGGCGCCGCGGGCTCGCCCGCCCCGGCGCCGGCACCCTCCGCCCGACCGGCTGGTCAACCATCCCCGCGGATCCGTCCGGCGGGCCGGGGCGGTTGCCGGCACTGAGACGGCAGCCACCGGTGCTGAGACATCGACAGATGCCCGCATGGCGGGCTCGAGCGGCTCGGGCGGGCGGTTCCGGGAGTTCGGCGGAACATTCAATCGCTTTAGCCTTTGTTCGAGGTCGGTTCCTGCGCATCCATTGACGCCCGCAACTCGGCAATCTCCGCCTGCAGCGCCTCGTACTCCGCCTCTTTGCGACGCAGGAAGCGCCAAGTCATGCGCGTCTTCTCCTCAATGCCCTGCGGCGTGAGGAGGTAGATGTAGCGCAGCTTTTTCGGGTTGCGATGAAAGTTCTGCAGTTTCACCAGGCCCTTGTCCACCAGCGCGCGCAGGCAATGGTTGGCCTTGCCCACGCTGATGCCAAGCTCATCGGCAAGGGCGCGCTGACTGAGTTCGGGGTTGCTGTGGAGGGCTTCGAGGGCCCGTCGGGCGAGATCCTCTTCGAGCGCCCCCGGAGGACTTTGTCTGGACAATAACCGCAATCCGGGAAGGGACGTGATCGGTCGCATGAGCGACTTTTGGGCACGCTACCGCCGGAGCCGTCCCTTTTCATTTTTGCGGGACACCCGAGGAGCGTTCACGTTATGAACAGTAATGTTAACGGGTGAATTGGGT
Organism: Spiribacter onubensis; assembly: GCF_040838425.1. Classification (NCBI taxonomy): domain Bacteria; kingdom Pseudomonadati; phylum Pseudomonadota; class Gammaproteobacteria; order Chromatiales; family Ectothiorhodospiraceae; genus Spiribacter; species Spiribacter onubensis. Next base: position 3,853 of record NZ_JBAKFI010000002.1, read on the forward strand.
CGGCCGGGAGGGGTTGAACAAAGAAACGGCAATGTTTCTAATAGACTATACTTACGATTACTTTTTATTGGTATTTCTTGCGAATTTTGAACCGCGCTAATCCTCAATGTTAGTTCGCCTGTCGGGCCTCCGCTCGGCGCAAACGAACTCACTGAATGACGACGATTCAGCGCATGGCCGGCATCGCGCCTGCTGCAGGAACCAGGGGAAGAGCACGAACCCTGATTCGCCGATGGGCCGCAGGGGGATTAATGACCGGCGGAGGGGCCGACGGCTCAACAGGCCGACCCCCCCTCCGCTCCAGGCGGGATCAGCCCGCCGCGGCCAGCGCCTGGTCGATATCGGCGAGGATGTCGTCGATGTGCTCGATCCCCACCGAGAGGCGGACCATGTCACGGCTCACGCCGGCGCTGGCGAGCTCCTCGTCATTGAGCTGGCGGTGGGTGGTGGTGGCCGGATGGCAGGCCAGCGACTTGGCATCGCCGATGTTCACCAGCCGGGTGATGAGCCCGAGCGCGTCGATGAACTTCGCTCCGGCCTCTTCGCCACCCTTGATGCCGAAGCTGAGGATGCCGCCGGCGTTGCCGCCCATGTACTTCTGCACCAGCGAATAATAGGGGCTGTCGCTGAGGCCGGCGTACTTCACCCAGGTCACGCCGGGATGGGCCTTGAGGTGCTCGGCCACCGCCAGGGCATTTTCGCCGTGGCGCGCCATTCGCAGCGGAACGGTCTCAATGCCCTGCATGAGCAGGAAGGCATTCATCGGCGAGAGCGCCGCGCCCATGTTGCGCAGCGGTGCCACGCGGCAGCGCCCGATGTAGGCCGCCGGCCCCAGCGCATCGGTGTAAACCACGCCGTGGTAGGACGGGTCGGGCTCGGTGAGCATCGGATACTTCTCGGCATGCTTCGCCCAGGGGAAGTTGCCGGAGTCGACGATGACGCCGCCGACGGTGGTGCCATGACCGCCCATGGCCTTGGTCAGCGAGTGGATGACGATGTCAGCACCGTGCTCGATGGGCCGCCAGAGCACCGGCGTGGGCACGGTGTTATCGACAATGAGCGGCACGCCGTGGCGGTGGGCGATGGCCGCGAAGGCCTCGATGTCGACGACGTTGCCGTTGGGGTTGCCCACGGTCTCGGCGTAGACGGCCTTGGTGTTCTCGTCAATGAGCGCCTCGATGGCCGCCGGGTCGTCGCCGCTGCCAAAGCGCACCTCAATGCCCATGTTGGGGAGGGCGTGGGCGAAGAGGTTGTAGGTGCCGCCGTAGAGCTGGCTGGTGGTGACGATGTTATCGCCCACCCGGGTGATGCACTGGATGGCGTAGGTGATCGCCGCCATGCCCGAGGCCAGGGCGAGTCCCGCAATGCCCCCTTCCATCTCGGCCACGCGCTGCTCCAGCGCGGCGTTGGTGGGGTTCATGATGCGGCTGTAGATATTGCCCTCGACCTTCAGGTCGAACAGATCCGCCCCGTGCTGCGTGTCATCGAAGGCATAGGAGGTGGTCTGGTAGATCGGCACCGCCACCGCCTTGGTGGTGGGATCCGGCGAATAGCCGCTGTGAATGGCCTTGGTCTCGAGTTTCATGGGCAGATCTCGCTCCTGGTTGATCGCGTCCGCATCTGAGCGTCGTGGCACTGAATAATCGCAACTCTAACGTGTTTGCGGGAATGCGTCTCGAATATGCGGTGATAAAGAAATGCCGGAACGGCATAAAGAATGGACCCGCTTCAGGGATGCGGTCCGAAACGCCATCGATCGGCTCAGCCCTGCCGAGAGACGGAAGACCTACCGGCAAATGCCGAGCAAGGTGTTAACTCGGATCCGAGCGCGGCGCACACGCGCACTACACACGGGCGTCACACACGCTGTTAATACATGCTCGTAACACACGCGCATTGCACACGACTGGTATCCACCCTCGGAGGGATCGATGGTTCTTGGGACGGGCAAGCCACGCATGCCGCATCAGAAAAAGCGGATCAATGTCAGCATCGACCCGGATCTTCTGGACGAGGCCAGGGCGCTGGAGATCAACCTCTCCCGACTCTTTGAGGATCATCTGCGCGAATCGTTGCATGCCCTGCGCTGCCGGGCCTGGCTCAAGCGAAACCGCCGTGCCCTGATGGACAATCGGGTCGATACCGGAAGAGACCCGAATGACCCGGCACATGGATCATGGCCGTTCATCGATATCGACGATAGCGACGACTTGCTGGCCGAGGCGTGCGTTCAGGCAATGATCGATCGCGTGCCGATCCTCAAGGAGTCGGTCGACCGACGGCTGAGCGGACAGCTCGCCTCGACAAGCTATCCGGTGTACCGCGCCGGCAGGCTGCGAATCGACCGGCGCGCGCCGTTTCTCGTCAGCCTGCAGAGCGCCCTGCTCCAACCCCTTGGCCGAGCCATTGTCGCGCCGCTTATACCCACGGAGCATTTCGGGCGGCCGCTGCAGGAAGCTCACCCAATCGTGAAGCTCGAGTGTTCGCCCGGCAGCACTTTCGTGGTCGTCATCGACCGGCTGATGACGGTGCCGGAGAGCGCACTGGGCCAGTCGGCGGGATCGCTCACCGAGCAGACCCCGCAGATCATGCGCGCCATCGATTTCGTGTTCGGCGGAATATAGAAGCGCCCCTGAACCACCCTGACGATGTGTATCAGGCGTGTGGCTGGAGGATGTGTCGCGTTCATGTTCACGATGCCAGCGACGGGGATCACCGCACACCATCCAGAAAAAACCGGAGGCAGAGCGATCTGCCCCCGGTCATGATGGCTATCTGCGCCATATCATCACTCCAGCATGCTGCGGAGCATCCAGGCGGTCTTTTCATGGAGCTGCATGCGCTGGGTGAGCAGATCGGCGGTGGGCTCGTCATGCGCCTCATCGGCCAGGGCGAACACCTCGCGCGCGGTCCGGGCCACCGTTTCGTGGTCGCGGACGAGCTGACGCAGCATCTCGTTGGCATCCGGGTTGCCGGTCTCCTCCGGGATGGCGGTGAGCTTCTGATACTCGCTGTAGCTGCCCGGCGCCGGCTCGCCCAGGGCGCGGATGCGCTCGGCGATCTCATCCACCGCCGTGGCCAGCTCGGTGTACTGCTCTTCGAACATCGTGTGCAGGGAGTTGAACATCGGCCCTGTCACGTTCCAGTGGAAATTGTGCGTCTTCAGATACAGCGAATAGCTATCCGCGAGCACACGACTGACGCCGCCGGCGATCTCCGCGCGGGCGCCTTCCTCGATACCGATGTTGATGGCGGGCGTGGCCATAATGACCTCCTTTCTATCCATGTCCCAGGATTAGTTTGCAATGATTACAAACTAACATGTCGTCTCGCCGAACCCAAATACTATGCCAATCCCGTGACGGACGGATTGCGCCAGGTCATCCGCCGGCCCCCGGAAACCGGGCGATGGCCATGGAATCTAATGGCTTCCACCCGCCAGGTTGAGCCCCACCAGCCCGATCACGATCAGCGCCAGGCTGGCGGCCTTGATCCAGTTCATGGTCTCGCCGAAGAAAAAGACACCGACCAGCGCCACCAGTGCCGTGCCGAGCCCCGCCCACACCGCATAGGCCACGCCCACCTCCATGCGCTTGAGCACAAAGCCCAGCGCAATGAACGCCATGAGATAGCCCGATACCGTCACCACGGTCGGCACCAGGCGTGAGAAACCATCCGAGAGCTTGAGGGCCGTGGTGCCGATCACCTCCATGGTGACGGCGGCGACGAGCAGGAGCCAGGCGGGCATCGGATCTCCTTGCGGGCAATTGTGAACGGGGACCAGCGACCACTCTAGGGGCTGGCCCGGTGGGGTCAAGGGCGGTCCCGTCGCGGCGGCGTCATGGCCGTATCGCATGCTACGGTATCGGCGTTGATGCTCTTGTTGACCTGACCACGCCCGAGGAACGCGCCTTGCCACTGCCGAGCGCCCGCCTGATCCGCCCCGCCCTCATCATCCTCTTCGCCCTGGGCCTCGCCCTGCTCAGCCACACATGGCGCAGTGATGCGAATGACACCGAGGCGCTGCCCGAGGCCTGGCACTCGATGACGATGGCCGAGGTGCAGATCATCCCGGCATCGGGGGAGAGCCGCTGGCTCACGGTGCGGCTTGCCGACGAGGCCGATGAACGCGCCCAGGGCATGCAGCATCTGCCCGCCCGCGTCATCCGCGACCATCCCATCTGGTTTGAATTCCCCACGCCGCGTCGCACGGGCTGGCATATGCGCAATGTGCGCATCGCGCTGGATATGGCCTACGTGGCCCCGGACGGAAAAGTGATCGCCGTCGAGCGTATGGAGCCCGGCCACAGTGGCTATGGGGTGAGTGAGGAGATCGCCGCGGCCCTCGAGGTGGCCGCAGGCGAGGCCGAGCGCCTCGGCATCCGGCCCGGCACCCGGCTACGCCTCCACGATCAGATCCGGCCCGGCAACTAACCCTTCTGCGGCCGCCGCACGCGGATGTGCAGATCGCGCAGAGCGGTCTCGTCGACCTCGGCCGGTGCCTCGGTGAGCAGGCAGGCACCGGTCTGGGTCTTGGGGAAGGCCATGACGTCCCGGATCGAACTCGCGCCGGCCATCATCATCACGATGCGATCAAGCCCGAAGGCGATCCCGCCGTGCGGCGGTGCACCGTACTCCAGCGCATCCAGCAGGAAGCCGAACTTCTCACGGGCCTCTTCGGCGCCGATGCCGAGACGCTCGAAGACCGCCGACTGCATATCGGGCCGGTGGATACGGATCGAGCCACCGCCAAGCTCCGTGCCGTTCATCACCAGGTCGTAGGCGCGCGAGAGCAACGCCTCGGGATCGGCGGCGTTGACCTCCTCCAGGGTGTCGCACTGCGGCGCGGTAAAGGGGTGATGCAGCGCGTAGTAACGTCCATCGCCCTCGTCATACTCGAACATCGGGAAGTCGACCACCCAGAGCGGCCGCCACCCGCCCTCGACGAGTCCGAGGTCGTGGCCGACGCGTACCCGCAGGGCCGCCAGTGACTCGTTGACCACCTTGGCCTTGTCCGCCCCGAAGAAGATGAGATCCCCCGCCTCGGCCGCCGTCCGCGACAGGATCTCGCTCACAGCCGATTCGGGCAGGAATTTGAGGATCGGCGACTGCAGGCCCTCGACCCCCTCACCCGGGTCGTTGACCTTGATGTAGGCGAGGCCCCTGGCACCGTAGCGGCCGACAAAGTCGGTGTACTCGTCAATCTGCCTGCGCGTGAGCGACCCACCCCCGGGTACGCGCAGCGCCGCCACGCGGCCGCGGGGATCCGCCGCCGGCCCGGCGAAGACCTTGAAGTCCACCTCGGTGAGCAGATCGCCCACCGTGACCAGCTCCATGGGGATGCGCAGGTCCGGCCGGTCGATGCCAAAGCGCTCCACCGCCTCGGCATAGGTCATGCGCGGGAAGGGATCCGGCAGTTCAACGCCGGCCACTTCCTGCATCAGCTCGCGGACCATCTTCTCCATGAGCGTGGTGATCTGCGCCTCGTCCATGAACGAGGTCTCGACATCGAGCTGGGTGAACTCGGGCTGGCGGTCGGCGCGCAGGTCCTCGTCGCGGAAGCAGCGCACGATCTGGTAGTAGCGATCGAGCCCCGACATCATCAGCAGCTGCTTGAAGAGCTGGGGCGACTGCGGCAGGGCATAGAAGCTGCCGGCATGCAGGCGGCTCGGCACCAGGAAGTCGCGGGCCCCCTCGGGCGTGGCCCGGGTGAGCATGGGCGTTTCCACATCCAGGAAGCCGTGGGCATCCAGGAACCGGTGCATGAAACCGGTGACCTTCGCCCGGGTGATCAGGTGCTGCTGCATCTCCGGGCGGCGCAGGTCGACGTAGCGATAGCGCAGTCGCACATCCTCGCCGACGTCGTCCTCGTCGAGCTGGAAGGGCGGCGTCTTCGCCTGGTTGAGTACCTCGATATCGTGGCCGAGCACCTCGACCTGGCCGGAGTTGAGGTTGGGGTTGACGGTCCCCTCGGGCCGGTTGCGCACCTTGCCGCGGATTTTCACCACCCACTCCGGGCGCACCCGGTCGGCGGTGGCGAAGGCGGCCTCACGATCGGGGTCGAAGACCACCTGGAGCAGCCCCTCGCGGTCGCGCAGGTCGATGAAGATGACACCCCCATGATCCCGCCGCCGGTGCACCCAGCCGCAGATCTCCACTTCCTGATCGAGCAGGGCCTCGGTGACATCGCCGCAATAGTGGGTGCGCATGAATCCCTAACCGCCTTTGGCAAAAGCGGAAATGGTAAGCGGTGGGGGGTTGGCAGGCAAGCGAGCCGAGGGCCGGGCCGCTACACCCCGTTTTTTGGGGGATTGCCACGGGATTCGTGTGGCGCGATGTTAGTGCCCATGTCGACCTGGACCGCAAAGACCAGACAATCTTAAGACTCGGGACTCAGGAAGCCGGAGGATCAGCCCCCAATGAAAAACCTCACCATCACTGTTGATGAAGAGACCCTGCAGTGGGCGCGGATTGAAGCGGCTCGCCGCGGCAGCAGCGTCTCGCGCCTGGTGGGCGAAATGCTCGCCGAGCACCGCGAAAAGACGAGCGACTACGAACGCGCCCGCCAGGCGTTTCTCGCCCGCGGTCCCTTCCGCACAACCGGCAAGCGCAAGCCTTATCCAAGCCGAGAAGAGATCTATGACCGAGAAATATTTCGTCGATACGAACGTTCTGATCTATAAGTTTGACGCTGGTTATCCCGCGCACGCCAGTATCGCTCATCAATGGCTGAAAAGGCTTTGGAGGGAGCGGACCGGCATCATCAGTACTCAGGTGCTGAAAGAGTTCTACGGAGTCATGAGCCGTAGGATCACGTCCGAGCAACCACGCGAGCAGATCCGCGCGGTGGTGCGTAATCTACTCACTTGGCCAGTCGTTGAAACCGACGGCGGGGTGTTGGAAACCGCCTGGACGATTGAAGATAAAGGCCATTGCAGCTGGTGGGATGCCATGATCATCGCCGCAGCGCAGCACGCTGGCTGTAGCGCGATTCTGACTGAGGATCTCGGTGAGCATCTTATGCCGCCCGGCATGCGCCTGATCAATCCGTTTGCTGGCGCGATCCATGAACCATCGGCGCACTACGAGGTAAGGCCAGACCGGCTGCCGGGCTGACGCGTTGGTTGACCCGCCGCTCCTCAATCCGCCTTAGCGGATGACTTGCCGGACTTGCCACCGGCACTGTTTGTGTCGCCCGACTTGGCTTTGCCGGAGCCGGCCTTGGCGCCATCGGAGCTCTTGGCGCCGCCGTCGGCTGACTTGCCGCCCTCGGCTTTGCCCCCCTCGGCCTTGCCGCCGGACTTGCTGTCCGACGCGCCTTCGCCCGCGATATTACGGCGGTTGTCCCTCTTGAAGTCGGTCTCGTACCAGCCACCGCCCTTGAGCCGGAAGGCGGCCGCCGAGATCTTGCGGCGCAGCGCCGCATGATGACACTCGGGGCAGTCGGTCAGCATCTCGTCATTGATGCCCTGCAGCGCCTCGAGTTCGTGGCCACAGTCATCACACACATACTCGTAGATCGGCATGCTTTATGTCCTCACGCAGTGGGCCGTTACCGGCAATGCAAGCTTTCTGGGGACAGATCGCCCCGATTGCAAGGTATGATAGCGCCTTTCGGCCGGCCCCGGGTGCCGGACATCGACTTCCAGTGAACAGGAGAAACGTCGTTTGCCGTTCCAGATCATCGCCGCCATCTTTCTGTTCGCCCTGCTGTTCGTGTTCATCCAGATCGGCGTGGTCACCGTGGCCTTCGACAAGCTGGGGCTCTCGCATGGCTCGGCCATGCTCCTGCTGGTCACCTCGCTGCTGGGCAGCTCGATCAACCTGCCGCTGTTCAAGGTGGACGCCACCCGCGAGCCCGATCCGCAGTGGCAGCAGCGGATGCGCTGGATGGCGGCACTGCATCGCAGTTTCGACCCCAACAAGGTGCTGATCGCCATGAACGTGGGCGGCGGCCTCATCCCCATCGGCTTTTCCGTCTACCTGCTCAACCACAACCCACTGTCGATGGGCATCGTGCTCGCCGCGATCGCCATCCAGTCGGCGATCTGCTATGCCTTCAGCCGGCCGATTCCCGGCCTGGGCGTGGGCATGCCCATTCTGATCGCCCCCATCGCCGCCGCGGTGATCGCGGTGACGCTGGCGCCGGAGAACAGCGCCCCGCTCGCCTATATCTGCGGCACGCTTGGCGTGCTGATCGGCGCCGACATCCTGCGCCTGAAGGACGTCCGCGGCCTGGGCTCACCGCTCGCCTCCATTGGCGGGGCGGGTACCTTTGATGGTGTGTTCATCACCGGCCTGGTGGCGGTGCTGCTGGCCTAGCTGAAGGAGCAAAGAATGGACTTCAACCGCTATCGTGACGTCCTGGCCGAGCGGGTCGGCCGACTCGCACTGCCGTTTGATGACGACGAATACACCCGGCGACGCCAGGGTGTGGCCGATGCCATGGCCGAGGCGGGTCTGGCCGCGCTGCTGGTCACCGATGCCGCGGATATCTGTTATCTCACCGGCTACAACACCTTCGAGGTCTCGGTGCATACCGCGCTGCTGCTGACCGCTCCAGAGGCCGCGGAGGGCAGACCTCAGGGCCGTGCCGTCCTGCAGGTCCCCTCCATCGAGACGGGCCCCGCGGTGACCACTGCCCGGGTGGATGAGGTGTTCGGCTATCGCTGGGAGGCGGCCAATGGCGCCATTGATCAGATGGTCGGGATCATCAGCGATCTGGGGCTGATTGGAGCCGGCGGGGGCGGCCGTGATGTGGCGCCGATCTGGCCCGGCGACGTGGGCGCCTCGGCCGGGGTCGCGCGCAATACCCCTCGAATCGGCACGGACAATTGGGGGCCGGCACTGCGCTGCGGTTTCCGCGACGGCCTGGCCACGGCCCTCCCGGGCGTTGCACTGATTGATGCCTCCGGTCTCGTTGATGGCGTGAAAATCGTCAAGAGTGAGCCGGAGATCGCCCTGCTGCGCGAGAGCGCGCGTATCACCGAGACCGGCATTGCCGCGGCCGAAAGCCTCATCGCGCCGGGTGTGACCGACCAGCAGCTCGCCGCAACGGGTTCGGCGGCCATGCTCGCCGCCGGCGGGGAGTTCATGAGCCTGCAACCCATCGTCACCGCCGGATGGCGGTCGAGCGTCATCCACTGCAACCACCAGCGGCATACCGTGGCCGAAGGCGACCCGGTCTTCCTCGAGTTCGGTGCGGCCTGGCATCGCTACACCGCGCCGATGATGCGCACCCGGATCGCTGGCACACCGAGCGATGAGATGCGCCGCACAGCGGGGGTGATTCGGGATATCTATGAAGCGCTCACCGCCAACATGCGCCCCGGCGTCACCATGGACGCCGCGGCGGCCGCCGCCGATGCGGCCCTCGCGCCGATGGCCGAGCGGGCGTTTTTCTCCGGCGTCTATGGCTACACGGTGGGCATCCAGTTTCCGCCCTCCTGGGTGGAGGCCTCGGGCTACATCGCCCGCGGCGTCGAGCGCGAGTTCACGGATAACATGGTCTTCCACCTCCCTCTGATGCTTCGCCTACCCGGGGAGTGGGGCATCGGCATGAGCAACACCGTGCGCGTGACCGCCGATGGCGGCGAGGCGCTGACGAATAATGATCTGGCGCTGATGGGGGTCACGGGATAGCGAAACGGGATAGCAATGGATGGCGATGGCGATGGCGATGGCGATGACGATGACGATGACGGTAGACGTTATCAGGGCCGGAAGCGGGCCGCTTACAAGGTGTTCCTGGCCAGTTGAACACGCTTTTTACACACGATCATGTGGTCCAATCGTGTTCAGTCCGCGCAGCCGGGGGGGTAGCACCCCCTTTGGCGACCGGAACCGCCTTTTGGCCCTTAGCCCCGCCCCCCCTTGGCCCTCTCTCGCTGATGACATAACCCCCTGACCCTCAGGAACCGCTGACCATGGCCAGACCCCATCCTCCCGTCATTCTCATCACCGGCTGCTCGACGGGCATCGGCCGGCACTGCGCCTTCGCCCTGCAGAAACGCGGCTGGCGCGTGTTCGCCACGGCCCGCAGCCCGGCGGATGTCGAAGCGCTGATCAGCGACGGTCTGGATGACGCGCTGATGCTGGACGTCAGCGAGGATGCGAGCATCCAGCAGGCCATGGACACCCTGCTCAAGCGCACGGATGGCCGGATCGATGCGGTGTTCAACAACGCCGGTTTCGGCCAGCCCGGGGCGCTGGAAGACCTGCCCCGCGAGGCGCTGCGTGAGCAGTTCGAGACCAACGTCTTCGGTGCCCATGCCGTGACCCGGGCGGTGCTGCCGGCGATGCGCGCACAGGGCTTCGGGCGCATTGTCCAGCACAGCTCGGTGCTCGGCTTTATCGCGCTGCCCTGGCGTGGCGCCTACAACGCCAGCAAGTATGCGCTGGAGGGGCTGACCGACACCCTGCGTCAGGAGCTCCACGGCACCGGCATCGAGGCGATCCTCATCCAGACCGGCCCGGTCACCAGCCGCTTTCGGGCCAATGGCTGGGAGAAGTTCAGGCGCTGGGTGGGGGTCGGCGGGCCCGCATCACCGCCCGGTGAGCCCAGCACGGCGAGTGCTACGGGCGCCTACACCGGCACCGACTGGCGCGAGCGCGTGGCCGCCAGCACCCACCGCGACACCTATCAGGCAGTGATCGGCCGACTCGAGGGTGATGGCGAGCCGCCCTTCACCCTCGGCCCCGAGGCGGTGGCGCGCAGCCTCACCCTGGCCGTCGAGTCAATCACGCCCAAGCCGCGCTATCACGTGACCGTGCCGACCCATGTATTCAAGGCGCTGAAACGCTGCCTGCCCACCCGCGCGCTGGACATCGTTATTCGCTGGGTTGACCGCTAGACCCTCGCATCGATCCGGTCCAGATCACCTTCCCAGTCCAGTATCTCTCGGTCGGCGCTGACCAGTGACGCGCTCTTTGCCAGCGCCGTTGCAACGATGAAGCGATCAGCCGGGTCACGATGAAAGTCCTCCAATCGGCAGGCTTTCAGGACGATTGTTCCATCAACCGGTATTTCAATAAGCCCTGCCTGTAACCAGTCCAGGCGCCATTGTTCCGGCGAGACCGACAGAGCGACCCGCCCACGTTCCGCCAGCATGGCCACTTCCCAGAAACTGATTGCGCTCACTGCCACCCAGGCCGACCGCCAGGCTGCCTCGACCTGCTGCCGGGCCTGCATCCCCACGCTCGGATCATTACGGTCGATCCATAGCAGCGTATGGGTGTCGAGGATCACTCCATCGCCTTCCATAGATCGTCGCCCAGTGGCGATATCACGTCACCGTGGATTTCCAGCGCGGGGTGTAGACCGAACGGTGTACCGATACGACCCCCAGAATAGGGACGTAGCTCCGCGATCGGCCGGCCGTTTTTCGTCACCACCCAGGTCTCACCGGATTTGGCGACATCGTCCATCAGCGCAAGACATTTCGCCTTGAACTCGGATGCCTTGATGGAATGTGAAATCTCTTTTTTGACCATGGTCATGATCATAGTCACCTGCCTGCTCTCCCGCAAGGCTGCAGGGGATGCCGTGACGAGCGGCGGTGATTAAACCACCGCCGGTTCGCTGATGCGCTCGAAACGCAGCTCGCTCGCCTCGCCGCTGCCCACGGCATCCACCCGAATGCGGTCACCGGCGGTGAAATCACCGGCGAGGATGCGCTGGGCGAGCACGTTCTCCACCCGCTGCTGGAGGACGCGCTTCAGCGGCCGGGCACCGTAGATCGGGTCAAAGCCGGCCTCGCCGATGACATCCAGCGCGGCATCGGTGAGCTCCAGCGCCATGTCGCGCTCGCGCAGCCGCTCCGAGAGATAGCGCACCTGGATCTCGGTGATCCGCCGGATCTGGTCGCGCTCGAGCGGGTGGAACACCACCACATCGTCGACACGGTTGATGAACTCCGGGCGGAAGTGCTGCGAGACCACGCCCATCACCTCGCGCTTCATCTCGTCGTACTGCGCCTCGCCGGCATGCTCCTGGATGAGATGCGAGCCGAGGTTGGAGGTCATGACGATGACCGTGTTGCGGAAGTCCACCGTGCGCCCGTGGCTGTCCGTGAGCCGGCCGTCGTCCAGGACCTGCAGCAGGATGTTGAAGACATCGGCATGGGCCTTCTCGACCTCGTCGAGGAGCAGCACCGAGTAGGGCTTGCGCCGCACGGCCTCGGTCAGGTAACCACCCTCCTCGTAGCCGACATACCCCGGAGGCGCGCCAATCAGCCGGGCCACGGAGTGCTTTTCCATGAACTCCGACATATCGATGCGCACCATCGCCTCCTCGGTGTCGAAGAGGAAGGTCGCGAGCGCCTTGCAGAGCTCGGTCTTGCCCACACCGGTCGGGCCCAGGAACAGGAACGAGCCATTGGGCCGGTTGGGATCGGAGAGCCCGGCACGGGAGCGGCGGATGGCGTTGGCCACGGCCTCGACCGCCTCACCCTGGCCGATCACCCGGTCGCCCAGCGCCTCTTCCATGCGCAGCAGCTTGTCGCGCTCGCCCTCGAGCATCTTCGAGACCGGGATCCCCGTCCACTTCGAGACCACCTCGGCGACCTCTTCGTCGGTGACCGAATTGCGCAGCAACTGCATCTCCTGGCTGTGTTCGGCCTGGGTCGCGGCCTCCAGCTTCTGCTCGAGCTCCGGAATGCGGCCGTACTGCAGCTCCGACATACGCGTCAGGTCGCCGGCACGACGGGCGGTGTCGAGCTCCTGACGGGCCTGCTCGAGGGCCTCCTTGAGCCCGGTGGTGCCCTCCACCGCCGACTTCTCGGCGTTCCAGACCGACTCCATCTCGTTGTATTCGCGCTCGATCTCGCCGATCTCGTCCTCGAGCGTGGCGAGCCGCTTCTTCGAGGCCTCGTCGGATTCCTTGTTGAGCGCCTCGCGCTCGATCTTGAGCTGGATGAGCCGGCGCTCGAGCCGATCCATGGCCTCCGGCTTGGAGTCGATCTCGATGCGGATGCGACTGGCGGCCTCGTCGATCAGATCGATGGCCTTGTCGGGCAGCTTGCGATCGGTGATGTAGCGCTGCGAGAGCGTCGCCGCCGAGACGATCGCCGGGTCGGTGATCTCCACGCCGTGGTGCACCTCGTAGCGCTCCTTGAGCCCCCGCAGGATGGCCACCGTGTCCTCCACGCTCGGCTCGTCCACCAGCACCTTCTGGAAGCGGCGCTCAAGGGCGGCGTCCTTTTCGATATTGGTGCGGTATTCATCCAGCGTGGTGGCGCCGATGCAGTGCAGCTCGCCGCGTGCCAGCGCCGGCTTCAACATATTGCCCGCGTCCATCGAGCCCTCGGCCTTGCCGGCACCGACGATGGTGTGGATTTCGTCGATGAACAGGATGATCTCGCCTTCCTGCTTGGCCAGGTCCTTCAGGACCGCCTTCATGCGCTCCTCGAACTCGCCGCGGTACTTCGCACCGGCGACCATCGCGCCCATGTCGAGCGAGAGCACGCGCTTTTGCTTGAGCGCCTCGGGCACCTCCTGGTTGACGATGCGCAGCGCCAGGCCCTCGACGATGGCGGTCTTGCCCACGCCCGGCTCGCCGATCAGCACCGGGTTGTTCTTGGTGCGGCGCTGGAGCACCTGGATGGTGCGGCGGATCTCCTCATCGCGGCCGATCACCGGATCGAGCTTGCCCTGCTCGGCCCGCTCGGTGAGGTCGATGGTGTACTTCTCGAGCGCCTGGCGCTGGTCCTCGGCATTGGGGTCGTCGATGTTCTCACCGCCGCGGGTGGTCTCGATGGCCTTCTCCAGCGCCTCCTTGTTGGCGCCGGCATGCTTAAGGGCCTCGCCCACCCGCGTCTTGCCATCATCCACCGCGGCCAGCAGGAACAGCTCGCTGGAGATGTAGCTGTCACCCCGCTTCTGCGAAAGCTTGTCGGTGAGATTAAGCAGGCGATTGAGATCATTGCTGACATGCACCTCGCCGCCGGTGCCAGAGACGGTGGGCAGACGGTCCACCGCCTCGCCGAGCTGCGAGCGCAGCATATTGACGTTGACGCCGGCCTGCTGGAGGAGGTGGCGCGCACCGCCCCCCTCCTGGTCGAGCATGGCGAGCGTGAGGTGCTCGGGCTCGATCATCTGGTTGTCGCGGCCCACGGCCAGCGACTGGGCCTCGGCCAACGCCATCTGGAACTTGGTGGTCAGTTTGTCCATTCGCATGGGACAGACTCCTCTGATGATCGGTCCGTTCGCTTACCGGAGATCTGGGGACGATCGCCACCGGATGCAAGCTTTTGTCCACGCCGCAGGCTTCGCCTCTGGCGTAAGCTTCAGTAGGATCAGAGCACCGAAGCGCATATAACGCAGGGACCGCAGACTTGGCCGACCGCAAACTCCGCATTCTCTGGGCGAACCCCTACTGCCTTCTGGACCTGTCCAGTGGGGCGTCGATGACCGTCCGGGAGCAGCTCCGACAGCTCCATAAACTGGGCTGGGAAGTCCGTGTGATCGGCGCGACGATTTTCGACTCCCCGAACGGCATCACACGCCTTGCGAACCATTGGGAAAAAATCAAGCAGTCGAAATCGAGGATCGTGCGCGTAAAAGACGCACCCCTTGTTCACAACCTCGTCAAGACCCGCTCAACCCAGCGCGCCGAGATGACCGCGGCCGAAGAGGCCATCTGGTATCAGACCTACACCAAGGCGCTCGATCAATTTAAACCTGACATCGTTTACTACTACGGCGGACGAACACTGGACCTGCTCATCGGTGACGAGGCGCATGCCAGAGACATCCCAGTAGCCGCCTATCTTGCCAATGGAAACTTCGGTGGAAAACGGTGGTGTCGGGACGTTGATCGTGTGATAACTAACGCGAAAGCAACAGCACATTACTACAAAGAAAAGGATGGCATAGACCCGATACCAATCGGCGTGTTTATCGATCCCGCCCGCGTTGTCGCTCCCAAGAAGGAGCGGAAAACGTCTTATTCATCAACCCATCACTCGCAAAAGGCGCCGCTTTAGTAGTACGAATTGCTATGCTACTCGAAGAAGAAAGACCTGACATCACATTCGAGGTAGTCGAATCACGTGGTGCCTGGGAGGGACTATTGAGACAGGTCTCTTCACAGTACGGCCCAACTCGAAACAGGCTTAACAATGTCACCCTAACTAACAACACTAATGACATGCGGCCTGTCTATCAACGGGCCCGTCTCCTTTTAGCGCCAAGTCTGTGGTGGGAAGCATACGGACGCGTCATTGCCGAAGCTCATATGAACGGCATACCGACGATCGCTACCAATCGAGGAGGCCTTCCAGAGGCAACGGGGAACGGCGGATTTCTGATTGATTTACCAGATGCATGCTATAGCTCTCCCTACAAAGAAATACCGTCCGATCGAAAACTTATGGAAATAATCAATCTAATTACTCAGCTCCATGACAACGAGGACGAGTTCAATCGGATGCAGGCCCACGCTAAAGAGGCAGGCACCCGGCACAATCTTGAGAAAAAAGGAAAAATGCTGGAAAAAATACTCAACAGCATCATGGAGCATAAGCAGCATGAAACTTAATGCTTACCAGTTGAGCGTTATGGCGGCTGCATCAGTAAAAAAGAATTTAACGATTACCATAATCGGTGCGAATGATGGAAGAATTAATGACCCGTTGTTTCCGTTGATCAGTGGGCCACTGAAGAACCGATGCACTGCTGTTCTGATAGAACCAAATGAATCACTCAATTCAATACTTCGGGAAAATTACTCATTCACTAAAAGAAAGGTTATTATCAACTCGGCAGTAAGCAATCAATCCAATATCACTCTATACTCCGTTAAAGAAGCGTTTTGGGCGCACTGCCAACCGACCTATGCCCAAAATTGGCCAAATTATCGCGCCCCGACCGGAATAACCTCTGTAGATCGTAATTTTGTAAAGAAGTGGATTGAAAAATATCAATCCGCCAGCTTCAACTCAGATGCCGCGATTGATTCTCGCACCGTGAGATGTAGCCGGCTACAGCCTCTTCTCTCCGAAAAAGCCTCCATGGAATCTATTGACGTACTACAAATAGATGCAGAGGGACATGATGACCATGTTCTGTATGCTAGCGATATCGAACTTCTTTTACCAGGGATAATTTTTATAGAGATCACACACCTTTCGCGCGAGCGTTTAAATGCTCTACGAAAACATCTAGTAGAATGCGCTTATTCGTGTGTACTACAAGGTGAGAATATGATGGCAATCCGCGTGCCTCAGGATACGACCGATCCATAAAAAGCGCTTCGAACGGCCGCTCTAACGGAAACTGCAAATATACTTTAGTAGAGCAAAATGCTTCGTCTAACACGGGGATCTAAGGTCACGGGTGCATTGCTCACCACCGACGAATATAACCAGCGATCCGCCCGGTGCTCTCGTCGCGGCGATAGGAGTAGAGCCGAGCGGGATCGGTGAACGTACAGTGGACTACGTGCGTGGCCGCGCCGGCCCGGATGCCGACCTGACTGAAAACCCCCTCTGCAGTGGCGGCCAAATCCAGCTGAAACTGCTCATCCCCCGACAGTGACGGCCAGCTGCGCGGCACCGTCCCACCTGCGATCATCGCCTCAATCACCTCTGCGCCCACCTCATACGCGTCAGGCCCGATGCAGGGGCCGATACAGGCAACCAGATCCGACGCCGGCACCGGCAGTGTCTCGATGGTACGCTGGATGATCCCGGCGGCGAGCCCCCGCCAGCCAGCATGGACGGCGGCCACGCAGCGGCCGGCGTGATCGGCGAGCAGAATGGGCAGGCAGTCGGCCACCAGCACCGCGCAGACCTGCCCCGGCTGATCGGTCCACACCGCGTCGGCCTCGGTCACATCACGCTCGACCTCACCGGCATGAACCACTCGGGTCCCGTGCACCTGGGCGACCCAGCGGGGTTGCTCGGGCAGCCCGGCCTGCTCGGCCAGACGCCTACGATTCTCGCGCACCGCGGCGAGATCATCGCCAACATGCATGGCGAGATTGAGTGAGTCGTACGGGGCCTTGCTGACTCCGCCGCAACGGGTGGTAAAGCCGGCCTCAACCGGCAATGCCCAGTCCGGGCGCAGGATCCCGATCTTACCGCCGGTCATGGCCGCCAGCGGCCGTCATCAGCCGCGCCTTCGGCCACGAAAGATTGATGGTGACGAAGTGCGGCGCACAGCTGCTCGAAGTCCGCCGGCGGTGCGGCCGACCAGCGCAACGTCTCGCCGCTCACCGGATGGGTCAGTGTCAGCGTCTCGGCATGCAGGGCCTGGCGGTGGAAGCCCCGCAGCACATCGGCGACCGTGTGTAGGTTCCGTGTGGATGACGCGTGTTCACGCTGCGCCGCGTTGACCCCACTATCCGCCTCACCACCCACCCCACTCACCGCGGCATCACCATCCACCGCCACCGACGCTGCCCCCGACGGCAACGCCAGCCGCCCGCCATACAGGGGGTCACCGACAATCGGGTGCCGGATATAGGCCATATGCACACGGATCTGATGCGTGCGCCCGCTCTCCAGCCGGCAGCGCAGCAGGGTGTGCGCGGCAAACCGCTCTTCCACGCGATAGTGGGTGACCGCCGGCTTGCCAGCCGAGGCATCGGCCTGATCCGGGCCGGCATCATCCACCACCCGGCGCTGCCGCACGGCCATTTTCAAGCGATCCTTGGGATGCCGGCCGATGGGCGCATCCACGCTGCCGCCGGCGGTGAAGGTGCCGACCACCACGGCCAGATACTCGCGGCCGACGGTTCGGGCCTGGAGCTGCTCGACCAGGTCGGCATGCGCCTCCAGCGTCTTCGCCACGACCATCAACCCGGTGGTCTCGCGATCCAGCCGGTGGACGATGCCCGCCCGCGGGACGGCATGCAGGCGCGGGTCATGATGCAGCAGCGCGTTCTGCAGCGTACCGTCGGCGTTGCCGGCACCCGGATGCACGACCAGCCCCGCCGGCTTGTTGACCACCAGCAGCGCATCGTCCTCGAAGACGATATCCAGCGCGATGGGCTCGGCGGCCACCGGCCCCTCTTCCGGCAGCTCGGCGCAGATCACCACCTGCTCGCCGCCCTGCACCGGCGTCCGCCCCCGTGGCGAGGCGCCGTCCACCGTGAGCGCCCCGTCCTTCAGCCAGCGCTGCAGCCTTGAGCGGGAAAACGCCGGGAAGAGCTCGGCAACCACCGCATCGAGTCGCCGTCCGGCGGCGGCCTCGGGCACCCGGGCCGTTTCATCCACCCGCGTGCCATGCTGTCTGTCGTTCATCTCACTACTCATTGCCTTGCCCCGGATCCCTCATGGCGCTGGGCGCTGCCCGTGCTTTTCTCTAGACTAGGCGCATTGCCCACAGATTCGGAAACGGGTTCCATGAAGCGCTTTGCCCTCATTCTACTGGCCATCGGCCTGCTCGGTGGCTGTGCCAGCAACGATGACTCGCCCAACGAACTGGTCAACGCCGATGTGGCCGAGCTCTACGGGGAGGCCGCCTCGGCCATGGAACGCGGCGACTGGGAGACCGCCACCCGCGACCTGGAGTCCCTGCAGGCCCAGTACCCGTTCGGCATTTACGCCACCCAGGCGCAGCTCGACATCATCTACGTCTACTACCGCGCTGGCGACGTCGCCTCCACCGTGGCCGCCGCCGAGCGCTTCCGCCGGATCAACCCGCGCCACCGGGCGGTCCCCTACAGCTGGTATATGCAGGGCCTGGCGCTGGAGGAGAAGAACGAGGATCCCGTCAAGCGCCTGGTGGGTGTCGACAACACCCTCCGCGATCCGGTCCCGCGGCGGCAGGCCTTTGATGCCTATGCCACGCTGGTGGAGGATTACCCCGACAGCGAATACGTCGATCGTGCCCGGGAGCGGCTGGACATCCTGTTCGCCGACGGCGCCCGCTTCCAGCTCAGCGTGGCGCGGTTCTATGCCGACCGTGAGGCATGGGTGGCCGCCGCGGGGCGCGCGATCACGGTGATCAACGAGTTCCCCGATACCCCGTCGGTGGAACCGGCGATGGATCTGCTGGCCCTCGCCTACCGCAACCTGGGCCTCGATGAACTCGCCGACGGCGTGATCGCGGAGAAGGAGTCGCTGCCGAGCCGGGGCGGCGATGGCATCCCCGAGATGCCCGGCATCTATGAAGGCGAGGAAATCGAGGTGCCGCCAGCGCCGAGCGCTGACGATGCCCCCGGGCGGGATGCCCCTGAGCCGCCCAGTAACGTGCTGTAGCGAGCCGCGGGTGAGCCGGATACCGGCGTCGGCGGCCGACGCGCCGGCCGCCTAAAGCGCCTGCTCGCCGGAGTCTCCGGTGCGGATGCGGATCGCCTCCTCCACCGGGCTGACAAATACCTTGCCGTCACCGATCTTGCCGGTATTGGCGGCCCCCACCACGGCCTCGACCACTCGGTCGACCAGCTCGTCGGCGACAACCACCTCGACGCGCATCTTGGGCAGGAAATCCACCACGTACTCCGCCCCGCGATAGAGCTCGGTGTGGCCTTTCTGGCGGCCAAAACCCTTGACCTCGGTGACGGTCATGCCGGTGATGCCCACCTCGGCGATGGCCTCACGCACGTCATCGAGCTTGAAGGGCTTGATGATGGCCTCGATCTTTTTCATGCAATCTCTCCGCTTTCAAAGAGTGCCACAGTGTATCAGGCCGGCTGACGGCCAAACCCCGAGGTGATCGGATAGCGCCGGTCACGACCGAATGCCTTGGTGGTCACCTTGACGCCGGGGGCGGCCTGGCGGCGCTTGTATTCATTGCGATGGAGAAGCCGCACGACCTGCTCGACCGTCTCCCGCTCGTGCCCGTGATCGACGATCTCCTCGATGCTGGCATCTTCCTCGACATAAGCGGCGAGGATGGCATCGAGCTCGGCGTACTCGGGCAGGCTGTCGGTGTCTTTCTGGTCCGGCGCCAGTTCGGCACTGGGCGGGCGCGAGAGAACCCGTTCGGGGATCACCTCGGCCAGGGTGTTGCGATAACGCGCCAGGCGGTAGACCTCGGTCTTGAAGATATCCTTCAGCGGCGAGAAGCCACCGACCATGTCGCCGTAGAGCGTCGCGTAACCCACCGCCATCTCGCTCTTGTTGCCGGTGGCGAGCACCAGCCCGCCGAGTTTGTTGGACACCGCCATCAGCAGTGTGCCGCGGATCCGCGACTGCAGGTTCTCCTCGGTGACATCCGCCGGCCGGTCGCCGAAGACCGGGGACAGCACCGAGTGGAATTCGTTGAACACCGATTCGATGGCCACGGTGTCGTAGCGCACGCCGAGGGCCTCGGCGATGACGCCGGCATCGGTATGGCTCATCTCCGAGGTATAGCGCGTGGGCATCATCACGCAGTGCACACGATCCGCGCCCAGGGCGTCGACAGCAATGGCGGCGACCAGGGCCGAATCGATCCCGCCGGAGAGCCCGATCACCACACCGGGGAAGCGGTTCTTCTCGACGTAGTCGCGTACGCCCCAGACCAGGGCCTCGTAGACCACGGCCTCGGCGGAGAGCGAGGGCTCGATGGCGCCCTCGAGCGGGGTCCAGCGACGATGGATGCGCTCGATATCCACCGGATAGAGGCCGGTGTCGAAATTCGGGGCCCGCGACATGAGGTCGCCATTGCCATCGAAGGCGCAGGAGCCGCCGTCGTAGACCACCTCGTCCTGCCCTCCGGCCATGTTGCAGTAGAGGATCGGCAGGCCGGTCTCGGCGATGCGGTCGCGCAGCACCGACGCCCTGGCGCTGCCCTTGTACTGGTCGAAGGGCGAGGCGTTGAGGTTGACGATCAGATCGGCACCGGCGGCGGCGGCCTGCCCCACGGGTCCGGCATGCCAGGCATCCTCGCAGATGGTCACGCCCACTCGACAGCCCGCCACGTCCACCACGCAGGGCGTCTCACCCGGCGTGAAGTAGCGCAGGTCGTCGAAGACACCGTAAGTGGGAAGTTCCTGCTTGGCGTAATGCGCCACCACCGCACCGTCGCGGATGACCAGCGCGGCGTTATGAAGGTGCCCGGCCTCGAGCCGGGGCGCCCCGACGATCACGGTGATGCCCCGCGCCGCATCGGCGATGCGGTCGATACCCCGCTCCACGGCGGCGATGAAATCCGGCCGCAGCAGCAGATCATCCGGCGGGTAGCCGGTCAGCGTGAGCTCCGGGAAGAAGACCAATTGCGCACCGAGGCGGTCACGCGCCTCGGTGGCCGCCGCGATCACGGCATCGGTGTTACCCGCCACATCCCCAACGAGGAGGTTGAGCTGGGCCATTGCAAAGCGCAGGCGCTCGTTCATCCGAGCAGGATGCCTCCCCCGGTCATGGGCTGCCAACCCGTCAGGCAGCGGGTGTCAATCAGCCGGTGAACGCGTCACTGACCCGCTGGCCGATCTCCGCCGGCGAACGCACCGTGGCCACACCGGCCTTCTCCAGCGCGCCGAACTTGTCCGCCGCCGTGCCCTTGCCACCGCTGATGATGGCCCCGGCGTGGCCCATGCGCTTGCCGGGAGGCGCGGTGACGCCGGCGATGTAGGCCACCACCGGCTTGCGGACATGCGCCTGGATGTACTCCGCGGCCTCTTCCTCGGCGGTACCGCCGATCTCGCCCACCATGACGATGCCCTTGGTCTGGCGATCGGCCTCGAACTTCTCGATGACATCGATGAAGCTCATGCCCTGGATGGGATCACCCCCGATGCCCACACAGGTGCTCTGGCCCATGCCGATGTCGGTGGTCTGCTTGACCGCCTCGTAGGTCAGGGTGCCGGAGCGGGAGACGATGCCAATGGAGCCGGCCTTGTGGATATGGCCAGGCATGATGCCGATCTTGCACTCGTCCGGCGTGATGATGCCGGGGCAGTTGGGGCCGATCAGCGTGGCGTCGTAGAAGTCCAGCGCCGCCTTGACCTTGAGCATATCGAGGACCGGAATGCCCTCGGTGATGCAGGCGATGACCTTGATGCCGGCCTCGGCGGCCTCAAGGATGGCGTCAGCGGCAAAGGCCGCCGGCACGTAGATCATGGAGGCATCGGCACCGGTGTCGTCCACGGCATCGCGCACGGTGTTGAACACCGGGCGATCGAGATGCGTCTCGCCGCCACGGCCCGGGGTGGTGCCGCCGACGATGTTGGTGCCGTAGGCGATGCACTGCTCGGCGTGGAAGGTGCCCTGCTTCCCGGTGAAGCCCTGGACGATGACCTTGGTGTGCTTGTCCACCAGAATACTCATGAGAATTCCTCGTCTGCTGTCCGGGTTGCGGGATCAGGCGCTGACCGCGCCGACCACCTTTTCTGCGCCGTCGGTGAGATCGTCGGCGGGGATGATGTCGAGGCCGCTCTCGGCGAGGAGCTGCTTGCCCTGCTCGACGTTGGTGCCCTCGAGCCGGACCACCACCGGCACGTTCACGCCCACCTCCTTGACCGCGGCGATGACGCCCTCGGCGATCATGTCGCAGCGGACGATGCCGCCAAAGATGTTGACCAGGATGCCCTGGACGTCGGGGCTGGCCGAGATGATCTTGAACGCCTCGGTGACGCGCTCCTTGTTGGTGCCGCCGCCGACATCGAGGAAGTTGGCCGGCTCGCCGCCGTGGAGCTTGATCACGTCCATGGTGGCCATGGCCAGGCCCGCGCCGTTGACCATGCAGCCGATGTTGCCGTCCAGGGTGATGTAGTTGAGGCCGTGCTCGGCGGCCTGCACCTCGGTCTCGTCTTCCTGGCTGATATCGCGCATGTCGGCGATCTCAGCCTGGCGGTTCACCTCGATGGCATTGTCATCGACGTTGATCTTGGCATCCAGCGCCAGCAGCTCGTCGTCGCCGGTGACGATGAGCGGGTTGATCTCGACGAGACTGAGGTCGCGTTCCTCAAAGCAGCGGTAGAGACCGCGCATGATCTGCGTGAGCTGCTTGATCTGCGCCGGCGTGAGGCCCAGTGCGAAGCCCATCTGCCGGCACTGGTAGGGCTGCAGCCCGGCCACCGGGTTGACGCGCACGGTGATGATCTTCTCCGGCTCGGTGGCGGCGACCTCCTCGATGTCCATGCCACCGGCGGCCGATCCCATGAAGACGACGCGCTTGCTGGCGCGGTCGACCAGGGCACCGAGATAGATCTCGCGGGCGATGTCGAGCCCTTCCTCGATCATCACCGAGTTGATCGGCATGCCGTGTTCGTCGGTCTGATGCGTAACCAGCCGCGTGCCGAGCATCTCTTCGGTGTACTGCGTGACCTCGTCGAGGCTCTTGGCGATCTTCACGCCGCCGGCCTTGCCCCGGCCACCGGCGTGAACCTGGGCCTTGACCACCCAGACCGGTCCGCCGAGCTGCTCGGCCGCGGACTTCGCCTCGGCGGCGGAACGGGCCACGAAACCCTTGGGAATGGGAATACCGTACTGGCTGAAGATGTGCTTCGCCTGGAACTCGTGAAGGTTCATGGACGCTCCGCCTCCTCGAATAAAATTGGCCGCATTCTCCACGATTCGCCGGGCCGATTCAAAAAAATGTCGCACCGCAAGGTAACGGCACCCTCCGGCCGCCACCGAGACCGGCACCCACTGGCATCGCGACTGCCGTTCACCGGGGCCATAAAGCCACCGGCCGGCATCAGAGCACCATCAATCTGCGCTGTGATCCAGGCCACAACCCCGCCCCCACTGCCTCCGGTCGAATACACCCCGCGGGCCATCACCTTCCGCCCGCGCATCAATATGGAGGTCCATTCATGCGGAATCGACAGAAGGGTTTCACGCTGATCGAGCTGATGATCGTCGTCGCCATCATCGGCATCCTCGCCGCCGTCGCCGTACCGGCCTATTCGGATTACACGGTGCGAGCCAAGGTGACGGAGGCGGTCACGGCTGCCGGCGCCGTCAAGACCAGCGTTGCGGACTATTACTATGCGAACGGAGAGCTGCCGACATCGAATACGGAAGCGGGGCTCGGGTTGGGTGCTGATTACGAGACGGACCTAATTAGCGATATCTCTCTGAGGGATGGTTCAGCTACAGACATTGCCAAAGGAACAATCGTCGTCAGCTTCAAAGAGGTTGGTGATGATATCTCCGCTGGTAGCAGCCTCGCCTTCATACCTGACACATCTGGTAACAACCTGAGCTGGACATGCAGCGCGACAACCAATGGCGGCGATCTCCCTGCAAAATATGCCCCCGCCAATTGCCGCCAGGCCGGTAACAGCGGCACCTGAACCGCCCGCCAAGCAACTCGGCTCAGCTTGGCTGCAAACCCAACCCACACCGGTGGCGCGAGCCAACATTAAGGTCGCGCTGCCGGCGCCATTCTGTCGTGGTGCGAATGCAGCGGTGATCGAAGGAGGTTGGGGATGCTCTGGCCGACGCGTCGCACACGATCAGTCCACACGATCAGTCCACACGATCAGTCCACACGATGACTCCACACGATCACCTCAGACGCCATTGCCCCATCCGGCGCGGCGTCAACATCTGCATGGCCGGTGGCGTCGCGGGCGTGGTGATGCGGATCAGGCGTGTGTACAGATCGTGTGCAGCCGCGGCGGGAGCCCTTTACTCATTCCCTCGTCGCGCCCGCGGCAGGGCTCCCGGGCGTGACGATGTGTATCAATCGTGGAGCGGGGGCGTGTGCCATATCCATGTGCGGAGGGCACAGCCACCCCATGCAACACCTCCCTCTCCCTCCACCCGCCACTGCAACACCGGCAGCGTCATGCTCGAAACATTGATCGCGCTGCCGGTGATTCTGGTCCTGGGGCTCTCCGTCGCGCAGTGGGCGTTCATTCACGAGGCGCGGGCGGTGATCGACCATGCCACCCTGATGGCCGCGCGGGCCGGCGCCCTCAATAATGCGGACATGGGGGCGATGCGCAACGCCTTCGCTCGGGCGATCACGCCGATGGAACTCGCCAGGCCGACAGCCACCGCTTTTGAGCGCACGTTCATCACCCGGGCCATGCCGGATAGCCGGATCAACCTCGATCTGCGCATCCTCAACCCCACGCAGGAGGCCTTCATCGACCACGCCCGGCGTGATCGGCAGGGCCGGCGCTACCTGCCCTACCGCCGCCTCGAGGCCGCCTCGACGCAGCCGGGACCGCGCAGCGACCTGAACATCCAGGACGCCACCCTCCTTCGCGTTCAGGCCCGCTATGGCTACGAGCTCAAGGTACCCTACGCCAACTGGTTCATTCTCCAGGCCGTTCGCGCGGCAACCCGCTGGACCAATGCTTATGACTCCCGCGAGCGCCTGATGCTCGCCAACGGACGGCTACCCATCCTGACCACCGCCACGGTGCGCATGCAGAGCCGGGCCTATGCCGGTCGGCAATACCCGCGACGCGCAGATCTCCCCCGCTCCCGCGGGAAACGATAAGCAATCCGGGACAAGCCGGAGTCCGCAGGATCACCCGCCGGACCCCAGCCACAGCCGAGAGATCCTTGCAGGATTCAGGCCATATCCGTGGTTTTCGCGTTCACTTGACCCCCGTCAACAGGGCGGGCTAGCGTTAAACCGACTGTCACAATCCTGTGATGGCTGCCAATCGGCAAGTGACCGGCATTCCGCCGTCACCCGAAACAGCAACAAGGAGACTTACACATGAAGTCATCCGCCATCTTCACGCGTGCCGCGGCCGGTGCGCTGGCAATGGGCCTGTCCACGGCCGCCCTCGCCGATACCTGGCGATACGCCCACGAAGAGTTCGAGGGCGACGTCCAGGACGTCTACGCCATGGCCTTCAAGGACTACATCGAGTCCAACTCCGACAACACGGTCGAGGTCTACCGCTTCGGCGAGCTGGGCGAGTCCGACGACATCATGGAGCAGGCACAGGCCGGCATCCTCGAGTTCGTCAACCAGTCACCGGGGTTCAGCGGTGCCTGGCTGCCCGCGGCCCAGATCTTCTTCGTGCCCTACCTGCTGCCCACCGATGAAGAGACGGTGCTGGAGTTCTTCGACGAGAGCGAGGCGATCCACGAGATCTTCCCCGAGCTCTACGCCGAGCATGGCCTCGAGCTGCTGAACATGTATCCCGAGGGCGAAATGGTCGTCACCGTCGATGAGATCGTGACGAGCCCCGAGGACTTCAACAACAAGAAGATCCGGGTCATGACCAACCCGCTGCTCTCGGAGACCTACAACGCCTTCGGCGCGACGGCCACGCCGCTGCCCTGGGGTGAGGTCTACGGTGGTCTGCAGACCGGCGTGATCGACGGCCAGGAGAACCCCATCTTCTGGATCGAGTCCGGCGGCCTCTACGAGGTCTCTCCGAACCTGATCTTCACCGGACATGGCTGGTTCACCACCGCGTCGATGGCCAACAAGGACTTCTTCGACGGCCTGCCGGCCGATGAGCAGCAGCTCATCGTCGACGCGTCCGATCACGCCTATGACGTGACCATGGAGCATATCCAGGGCCTGGCCGACGAGTCGCTGGACAAGATCCTCGCGGCCTCCGACGAGGTGACGGTCACGCGTCTGACCGACGAGCAGATCGAGGCCTTCAAGGCCCGTGCGCCGCAGGTCGAAGAGGCCTACCTCGAGATGACGGGTGAGAACGGCGAAGTCCTGCTCGAGCAGTTCAAGGCCGATCTCCAGGCGGTTCAGAACGACTGATCAGCCGCCTGATGACCGTCGCTTCGGAGGGGGTGCGGTCCGCACCGCGGGCCCACCCCCTTCCTGTTTCTCAGCGGGGAGGCCAGTCACAATGAGCGCTGAAGAAGACGAAGCCGCCGAGAAGGCCTATCGATCGGACCTGCCGGGTCCGCTGGGACTGCTCGACACCTTCCTCGCCCGCCTTGAAGCGGTCATCCTGGCCCTGGGCGTCCTGCTCATGGCCATCAACACCATCGCCAATGTGGTCGGGCGCTTCGCGCTGGGCCAGAGCATCTTCTTCTCCGGCGAGATCAACCGCATCCTGATCATCATGATCACCTTCGCCGGCATCGGTTATGCCGCCCGTCACGGCCGTCACATCCGCATGTCCGCGATCTACGACGCCTTCCCCGTGCGCGGCCGCAAGGCGGTGATGATCATCATCGCCCTGGTGACCTCCGCCACGATGTTCTTCCTGCTGTATTTCTCGGTCTGGTACATCATCGATGTACGGGACAGCGGCCGCGTGCTGCCGGCCCTCGGCTTCCCGATCTGGACGATCTACGTCTGGGTCCCGCTGGGTTTCGGGATCACCGGCATCCAGTACTTCCTCACCGCCATCAAGAACCTGCGCGAAAAGGACGTCTATCTCTCCACCGCCATGGTCGATGGCTACAGCGACACCGAGACCGAGGTATAGGCCATGGGCATCATCATGTTCACCGCCATGGTCATCCTCCTGCTCCTCGGCTTTCCGATGATGGTGCCGCTGATCGCCGGCGCGACCATCGGCTTTACGATGATGTTCGGCGGCTTTGGCCAGATGGAGACGCTCATCCAGCAGATCCTCGCCGGCATCCGCCCGGCGTCGCTGATCGCGGTCCCGATGTTCATCCTCGCCGCCGACATCATGACCCGCGGGCACTCCGCCGAGCGGCTGATCAACATGGTCATGAGCTTCATCGGCCACATCAAGGGCGGACTGGCGGTGAGCACCGCCGCCTCCTGCACGCTGTTCGGCGCGGTCTCGGGCTCGACCCAGGCCACCGTGGTCGCCATCGGCTCGCCGCTGCGCCCGCGCATGCTAAAGGCCGGCTACAAGGACTCCTTCACCCTGGCGCTGATCATCAACTCGAGTGATATCGCCTTCCTGATCCCGCCCAGCATCGGCATGATCGTCTACGGCGTCATCTCGGAGACATCCATCGGCGAGCTGTTCATCGCCGGCATCGGCCCCGGACTGATGATCCTCGGCATGTTCGCCGTCTACTGCATGATCTATGCGCGGGTCATGGACGTCCCCACCGAAGAGAAGGCGAGCTGGGGCGAACGCCTGGCCGCCGTCCGCCAGGCGCTCTGGCCCCTCGGCTTTCCGCTGATCATCGTCGGCGGCATCTACGGCGGTGTCTTCAGCCCCACCGAGGCGGCGGCCGTGTGCGTCCTCTACGCCCTGATTCTCGAGTTCGTGATCTTCCGCTCGCTCAAGGCGAGCGATATCTGGGCGATCGCCAAGTCGACGGGGCTGATCACGGCGGTGGTATTCATCCTCGTGGGCGCGGGCAACGGCTTTTCCTGGATCATCTCCTTCGCCCAGATCCCGGACGCGGTGCTGGGCGCGGTGGGCATCAACGACGCCGGCCCCGTCGGCGTGCTCATCGCCATCTGTATCGCGTTCTTCATCGCCTGCATGTTCGTCGATCCAATCGTGGTGATCCTGGTTCTCACGCCGATCTTCATGCCGGCCATCGAGGCCACCGGCCTCGACCCGGTGCTGGTGGGCATACTGATCACCCTGCAGGTGGCCATCGGTTCGGCGACGCCGCCATTCGGCTGCGATATCTTCACGGCCATTGCCATCTTCAAGCGGCCGTATATGGAGGTCATCCGCGGGACACCACCGTTCGTCCTCATGCTGGTGGCGGCGGCGGCACTACTGATCATGTTCCCGCAGATTGCCCTGGGCCTGCGCGATCTGATGTTCAACTAGGGGCGGCGAATGGCGGTATTCAATCGAATCCTGGTTCCCGTGGATGGCTCCAGCGGCGCCATGAAGGCGCTGGAGAAGGCCATCGGCCTGCAGCGGCTTACCGATGCGGAGATTCTCGTCCTCTGCGTGTTCAAGCACCACAGCCTGCGCGAAGCGTCACTCTCCATGGTCCGGCCTGGACGGCTGGACCTGCCCGATGACGCGCTCAAGGAATATGCGACCGACATCGCCATGTCGGCCAAGCAGTACATCACCGATCACGATGTGCCCAAGGAACGGCTGCGGGCGTTCGTAAAGGGTGGACGGCCGGCGAGCACCATCGTCCAGTTCGCCCGGCAGCGCGAGTGCGATCTCATCGTGGTCGGCGCCCAGGGCACCACCGACGAGGCGAGTGTGCTGCTCGGCAGCGTCGCCCATCGGGTGGCCGGCGCCGCCCATTGCCCGGTACTCGTGGTCTGATCAGCCGATGGCGAGGAGCACGCCGGCGGCGACCAGTGCCAGCCAGACGTAGAGCGTGCGCCGCAGCAGACCGTGGACGTCGGCCACCGCCTCGGCGGTGAGGTCCCGCGGGGCACCCGCCGGTGGAATCCCCAGCGCTGCCAGCCCGGTCTCCGCCAGGCGCCGCGGCGCTTCCTCGCCGGCGGTCTGCTCCCAGACGCCCCAGGCGCCGCCGAAATGCCCGGCAAGGGCGAGCGCGAGCGCCATCAGCCGATCCGGGAGCCAGTCGAGTAGCGCCAGCAGTTCAGCGGCCCGGCCGCAGTAGCCCGGGCCGGCATTGTCGTGGCAGTCGCCAAAGCCGCGGGCGAGCACGGCGAGGCGGTAGCCGAACGCTCCCAGCGGACCGAGCAGCACGAACCAGAAGATCGGTGCGAAGAGCCGGGTCCGCGCCCGCAGCACCAGATGCCCGGCGGCGGCCTCGGGCAGGTCCTCGAAGGCCATCTCACCGGCCTGCCCGCCGGAGAGATCATTCAGCGCCGCCGCCGCGGCCGCCTCGTCGCCACGGCGCCAGGCCGCGGTGAAGGCCGCCACCTCCGTCTCCAGCGTCTCACCACCCCCGAAGGCAAAACACAGCGCGGCGATACCCAGCACCAGCTTCGGCAGGCCGAACAGGGCATCGCCAAGCGACCACTGCAGCAGCGCCACCGGGGCCAGCAGCGGCACCAGGAGCAGTGCCAGTCCGCAGGCATGATTCCAGGCATGAAGCGGCATCAGCCGGGCCTGCAGCCAGGCCGCATAGCGGTAGAAGCCGCGGGCGCTGCGCCAGCCGCCCGGTGGCAGGTGGCTGTTGACGAGCAGCGAGGCGATGAGCGCGATCAGTTTCACTTCGACAGGACCCTGCGCTGGGTCGTCGGCCGGATGATGCCGAGGTTGCGCTGCAGCCGCCCCCAGTCGAAATCCGGGCCGGGGTCACTCTTGCGGCCCGGCGCGATATGACAGTGCCCCACCACCCGATCGGCACCGATACCGGGGTAGCATTCACGCAGCAGTCGGATGATCGACTCCAGCCGCTCGTACTGGATATCACGAAAACCGGACCCGTCGGTGCCCTCCAGCTCGATGCCGATGGAGAAGTCATTGCACTCATGACGGCCCTGGAACACCGAATCACCGGCGTGCCAGGCCCGCTGGCCGAACGGAACGAACTGGGTCAGATGCCCGTCCCGCGCGATCAGGACATGGGCGGATACCCGCAGACCGGCCAGCTCGGCAAAGCGTGGGTCCGTGCGGGTGTCGAGCTGGTTGGTGAAGAGCTGGCTGATATAACCGCCACCGAACTGCCCGGCCGGCAGACTGATGCCGTGTACCACGACCAACTCCGGTTCACTGCCTGGCGGTCGGGGGCCGCGGTTCGGCGAATCCACGAAAGACACACCGGCGATCAGCCCGGTTGACGCATCGACCTGCATCCAGCCTCCTTCCTCGGTAAGACCCGCCTGAGCCGCGGATGATAGCATCCTGCATCGGACAGGAATCTGCGGGATCGAACCATGCCCTCACCGGCCATCGACACCAATCGTCTGGAGGCGACGACCAGCCCCTATCTGCGCCAGCACGCCGCCAATCCGGTGCACTGGCAGCCCTGGGATGACGCCGCCCTTGCCGCTGCCCGCGAGCGCGACTGCCCGATTCTGCTGTCCATCGGTTACTCGGCCTGTCACTGGTGCCATGTCATGGCCCACGAGTGCTTCGAGCATCCGGCCATCGCCGAGCAGATGAACCGCGATTTCATCAACATCAAGGTCGACCGCGAGGAGCGCCCGGACCTGGATCGCATCTACCAGACCGCCCATCAACTGCTGGTGGGACGCGGCGGTGGCTGGCCCCTGACCGTCTTCCTCACCCCTGACCAGGTGCCCTTTTTTGCCGGGACCTACTTCCCGGCCGAGCCCCGGGAAGGCATGCCCGGCTTCGGCGATGTCATGGACCGCATCCACCGGGTCTGGCAGGACCATCGCGACGAGATCACCGAACAGAATGCCGATCTGCAGCGGGTCATGGATCGGCTGAGCGCGGGTACCGCCGGCGCCGGGCTGCCCGGCAGCGACGCGCTGGAAGCCGCCCGCCTGCAGCTCGGCGAGCGGTTCGATCCGGCCCATGGCGGCTTCGGCGATGCCCCCAAGTTCCCCCAGCCGGTGGCGCTGGAGCGCTTGCTACGCCATTACGCCCGCAGCCAGCAGGGCGGAGAGGCCGACCGGGGCGCGCTGCATATGGCCTGCCACACCCTGCGGCGCATGGCGCTCGGCGGGATTTACGACCAGGTGGGTGGCGGCTTCGCCCGCTACTCGGTGGACGGCGAGTGGATGATCCCGCACTTCGAGAAGATGCTCTCGGACAATGCCCTGCTCATCGGCGTGGCCAGCGACGCCTACCGCGCCACCGGCGACCGGTTTTTCCGCCGTATCGCCCGCGAGACCGCCGAGTGGGCCCTGCGCGAGATGCAGCTGCCGGCGGGCGGCTTCGCCACCTCGCTGGATGCCGACACCAGCGCCGGCGAGGGCGCGTTCTACCTGTGGACCCCCGAGGAGATCCGCGCCGTCGTCGATGCCGAGGAGGCCGAGCTGGTCATCCGACGGCTGGGGCTCGATGAGAAACCCAATTTCGAGGGCCGCTGGCACCCCCAGGTGCATATGGCCTTCTCGGAGCTCGCCAAGGTGCTCAAGACACCGCGGGAGGCGCTGGTGGCGCGCTGGCAATCCGCCCAGCAGAAACTCCGCACCGCGCGCGATGGACGCGAGCGCCCCGGCCGCGACGACAAGGCGCTGACGGCCTGGAATGCGTTGATGATCCGCGGCCTGGCCCGCGCCGGTCGTTTCCTCGATCTACCCGACCTCATCGACCGTGCCGAGCAGGCGGAGCACTTCGTGCGCGAGCATCTGTGGCGGGACGGGCGGTTGCTGGCGAGCTGGCGTGACGGACGCGCCGATCTCCCCGGCTACCTCGATGATCATGCCTTCATGCTCGCCGCGCTCATCGAGCTGCAGCAGGCACGCTGGTCCGCGGGCCGGACCGACTGGGCCATGGCCCTGGGGGATGTGCTGCTCGAGCAGTTCGAAGACCCCGAGGCGGGGGGCTTCTTTTTCACCGCGGCCGACCACGAGACGCTCATCCAGCGCCCACGGGCCTGGACCGATGACGCCCTGCCCGCCGGCAACGGCGTGGCCGCCCTCGCCCTCAATCGCCTCGGTCAGTGGGTCGGCGACCGCCGCTACAGCACGGCTGCCAAGCGGGCGGTGGCCGCGGCCGCCGAGAGCATCGACAAGGCGCCGGCCGCCCATTGCGCGGTACTCGACGCCCTGGACGAGCTGCTGGCGCCACCGGAGCAGGTGATCATCCGGGCGGATGGCGCCACCGCAGCGGCCCTGCGGGAAGTGGCCGAGGCCGGCTACCACCCGCAGCGGCTGATCTTCATGCCGGGGCCCGGCGAGATGGCCGCAGCCGCCCCCACCGACGGCAGTGGGGCCTGGGTCTGTCGCGGTCACACCTGCCTGCCCGTGGCCCGCACGCCCGCCGAACTCAGTGATCGTCTCGCCGAGCGCGATTGACGCTCCAACGGCCCCGCCCCGCTCGGACCCACCACGCCCGCACTGTCTCGCATCCACCACACAGGCGGGGCGGCGCGTTGCCGTCCCGCCACGGCTGTCATAGGAATGACCGAGAAATGCCACTGAACTGACCGGAAATCGTCACCGGATCCTCATCGGCTCGTCACATCTTCCGGGCAATGTCATCGCCAGTCGCGACCGCGGCCTCCACGGCCGGGTGTCGCGCCAACGCAACGACATTGTCCAAATGAGGAATCACGTGATGAAGCACGCATCCAAACTGGCCTTCCTCGCCGCCGCTGGCATGGCCACCGCCGGCGCCCAGGCCGCCGAGTTCGAAGTCGAAGGCACCACCCTCACCCTGGGCGGTGAGATTGTCCTCAACTATCTCTACGAGAAGCGCGACGACGGTAATGATGACACCAAGTTCGTCGACGACGGGTCGAAGGTCGTCATTGCCGGCGAGCGCGATCTGGGCAATGGGATCACGGCCTACGCGGAGGCTGAGTTCGAGTTCAACGTCCTCGGTAACAACGACGACGTCAAGCGCGACGGCAGCGTCCTCGGCTTCGTGGGTGAGTTCGGTGAAGTCGCCGTTGGTGCGAGCGATAACGTCTATGAGGACCTGATCAGCGACGCGGTGGATCCGTTCGAGAATGCGAGTTTCGAGGGCGCCGATCTGACCAACGAAGACAGCATGGTCACCTACTACAGCCCGGACTTCGATGGGTTTTCCTTCCGTCTGCAGGGCCGCCATAAGAACCGTGACAACCAGAGCGCCAAGGTCAGCCTGATCGCCGCTGCCGAGTATGATTTCGGACCGCTGGCTCTGGCTGCCGCCTATGACAGCCGTGGCTCGAAAGACTCCTCCAAAGGCAGTGACTTCAAGTCAGAGGATCATGTCCTCGGCTTCTCAGCGGTGGCGGACATCTCCGAGCGTGTTGAGGTCGGTGCCCGTTTCTCCCAGGTCAACAACCAGGACGGTAACGACCAGGATTTCACGGCCGTTGTAGTGAGCTATGACTACGGCGGTGGTGACCTCTACGGCGGTGCGCAGAACTTTGACCCGAAAAACGGCAGCAGCAGCAGTCAGGTCGCGGCGGGCATCAACTACGAGCTTGCCGACAGCGTCATGATCTTTGCCGAGTATGGTGATCTGGACCGTCAGCTCTCCAACGGCAATGTGATCGATGCGGGCGACACCGACAAGCTCGGCGTCGCGGGTCTGATCTACGAGTTCTGATCCAGTCCGACCGCTGTCCCCCACCCCGAACCGTCCGCCGGCGTCGCTAACCGGCGGGCGGTTCTCTTTTTTCTAAAGATCCAGTTCGCCCTGACCGGGTGGCGCACGGCGCCTGCGCCGCGGCCGCTCGGGACTTGGCGTGCGGCTGGCGTGTTTGCGGCGCACCCGTTCGGACTCACGCTGCAGGTCGCGGCTGGCGCGATGGGCCTTGATCCGCTCGCGGGCCTCGCGGGCGGCCTGCTCATGATCCACCACCGGGTCGGGATAATCGCGGCCGAGCCGGACGCCGTAGCGCTGCTGAAGCCCGGCGGGCATCCGCCAGGGCTCGTGAACCCACTCCGCCGGCACCGCGGCCAGCGCCGGAATCCAGTGACGGATGTAGTCGCCGGCGGGATCCTGGTCGCGGGACTGCTTGACCGGATTGTAGATCCGCAGGGTGTTGATGCCGGTGGTGCCGGACTGCATCTGGAACTGGCAGTAATGGATACCCGGCTCGTAGTCGGTGAACAGCCGGGCGAGCGCCCGCGACGGCTCGCGCCAGTGCAGCCACAGGTGATAGCTCGACACCGCCACCAGCATGGCGCGCATGCGAAAGTTGATCCACCCCTCGGCGCGGAGCTGGCGCATGCAGGCATCCACGAAGGGCAATCCCGTGCGCCCCTCGATCCAGGCGGAAAGACGGGCCGGGTCGGTGTTCGTCTCATCCCGCAGCCCGTCGTAGCCGCGATGCATGTTGCGGTACTCGATCGCGGGCTCGTCCTCGAGCTTCTGGATGAAGTGACAGTGCCAGTGCAGGCGCGACTCGAACGACTTCAGTGACTGCGCCCAGCGCGAGCGGGGAGCCGCGGCGCGGGCCTCGGCCCAGCGACGCCGGTGGGTCTGCACGATCTCGCGCAGCGAGAGGGTGCCGTAGGCGATATGCGGGGAGAGTCGCGAGCACACCCGCCACGCCGAGACCGGGCTCGCCATGCCCTGGCGGTAGTTCTCGGCCCGCTCGGCGAGAAAGCTCGCCAGCAGATCCTCGCCGGCGGCGCGGCCACCGGCCTGGCGCCCGGGACAGGACGTGCGTCCAACCCCGCGTTCGACAGGCAGGGCCTGCGGGTCGAGGGCGTGAGCGCGGAACGCTGCACCGGGCTCAACCGCCAGGGCCTGCGTGGGCCGTGCCACGGGGGAGGCCTTCATGCGCCGCTCCCAGTGCCCGGCCCATTCATCGCGACTGGCGAGGGGGCGCACCACGCCGAACTGCGGCGTCTGCTCAAATGCGACACCGGCGCGTCGGCACCAGGCCGCGACGGCCCGGTCACGGCGGTACGTCCAGCCGTTGCCGGTCTCCTCGTGGGCATGGATGGCAGAGAAACCGATCCCGGCATGCAGCCACTCGAAGAGCGCGGGTAGATCGGCCTCGAACACCCAGAGCCGCAGGCCCAGCGCCTGCAGGGCCGCATCGAGTTCGCGCAGGCTCTCGCGGATGAACGCCCAGTGGCGGACTGCCGTATCCGGCTCCGCCCAGTAGCCGGGCTCGATGACATACACCGGCAGCACCGGCCCCGCCGCCACCGCCCGGGCGAGCGGGGCATGATCGGCGATGCGCAGGTCGCGCTTGAACCAGACAAGCTGCGGGCTCATCGCCGGCGTTTCCGGCCACTGGGCACGGCCCGCGGTGTCTCGGCCGCGCCCTCGGTTTCGGCCAGCCGGCGGTTGCGGCGACAGCGCTCCGAGCAGTAGCGCACGTTCTCCCAGTCCTTCGCCCACTTGCGCCGCCAGTTGAACTCGCGGCCGCAGACCGGGCAGGTCTTGCTGGGCAGCGCGCCCGGCATCGTCTGCCTAACCCTCGCGGGCGGCGATGGCCGCGTCAATGCGCGCAGCGAGGGCCGCAAGCTCCTGGCGCAGGGGCGGCTCGCCGGCGTCGAAATCAAACCCCTCGCCATGCAGGGCGCAGAGCGTGCCGAGCACCTGGCCGTCGGCGTCATGCAGCGGATAGCCGAGGTAGGTGCCAAGCCCGAAGCGCACCAGATCCTCATTACCGGCCCATTCCGGATCCGTTCGGGCATCGGCCACTTCCAGGGGGCGATCCTCGTTGACCACCTGCTCGCAGTAGAGCTTGTGGCAGCCCGCGTTCACGCTCTTCGGCCCGGCATCACCGGGGTGGTAAGTATCCTGCCGCGGCCCGGCGCTGACGGCCGTGACCATGTGCGTCGGCGTCGAGCGCATGATCAGCAGCGAGTCGACGCCATAGGCGTCGGCGAGCGCCTCCAGGGGCGCCTGCCAGTCATCGGCAAAGCCGGGATAATAGCGCGCTGTGTCCATCGGACCTCCGATTGTTGCATCCACCGTCATGCCAATGGGGCATTGGGAACGCCCCGACACCCGGTTAGTATGCCGCCTTGACCCCGGTTTCGGAGACCCCGCCGCCCATGGCCCAGCGCCACTACGCCCTCACCCGCGATCGACCCGGCCCCGAGGACCGGTTCTTCGTCGAGGCCCTCGACCCGGCCCGGTGGGCGCCGGCGGCGGGCGGCGACTGGCACACGCGCTGGCAGGTGGGCATGCCCCGGCCCGAGACCTTCGCCCGGGTCATCGGCGGGCGCAGCATCAACCACATTCCCGGCAACCACTGCCTGACCGTGAAATCCGCTCTGGCGGACACCCTCGCCGGCCTCAACGGTCGGCTTGCCGCCATTCATGGCGAGGACAGCCCGATCGTCCGGCGCAGCCAATTCACTCCGCAGACCTTCTGCATGCCCGATGATCATGCCCGCCTGCTCGCTGAGGCCGCCGCCCATCCGGGGCGGCTCTGGCTGCAGAAACCGGCCAACGGCGCCCGCGGCGAGGGCATCCGGGTGCTCCGCGACCCTGCCGAGGCCCCGACCGGCGAGGACTGGGTGGTCCAGCACTACCTCGATGACCCGCATCTGATCGACGGGCGCAAATACGTCCTGCGGCTCTATGTCCTCATCAGCAGCATCGAGCCCCTGCGGGTCTACCTCTACCGGGAGGGCTTTGCCAAGCTCGCCTCGCATGCCTACACGCTGGATGACCTCGCCGACCCCTTCGTCCACCAGACCAACCCCGACATCAATGCCGGCAATACCGGCATGGACGAACCGGTGGTCTTCATCGAGCTGTCCCGCTATCGCGAGCGACTGCAGGCCGAGGGCCGCGACCCGGCGGCCTTGTTCCGCCGTCTGCGCGAGCTGATCACCATCACCGTCATCGCCGCCCGCGAGACTCTGCGCAGTGCCACGCTCGCCACCGGCGCCGACCCGCAGGGCTGCTACGAGTTCCTCGGCCTGGACTGCCTGGTGGATGCCGACATGAATCCCTGGCTGCTCGAGTGCAACCTGAACCCGTCGCTGGGCGTTTACGCCGGGGCGGGCGGCGGCGGCGATGCCGAGGGTCGCATCAAGCGGGCCATGGTCCATGACCTGGTCTCGCTGCTGGGACTGAACGCGCCCGACCGACCCCGGGCCGATGCGCGCGCCGAAGCGGGCCCGCTCGCCGCCGCGGCAGATGCCGAGCTGGCGGCCGCCGGCGACTTCGAGCGGCTATTCCCTGGCGCCGATGCCGCGCGCTATTGGCCGTACTTTCCGGCGCCACGGCCGGCGGATCTGCGCCTCGCCGGGGCGCTTGCCGACACGGCCATCAGGCCACCGCCCCTGCGGCCCTGGCAGGTCGAGGAGGTGTTCGGTGATGACGGGCTGCGGCTTTTCGCCACCGAAACGGGTCAGTGGCTTGCCCCGAATCCCACGGCCGCGCTGGTGTGGCTGCATGTCGCCGATGGGCTGGATCCACAGCGCATCATCACCGAGCTCTCCGCCCTGCCCGGCGCCGGGCCCCGCGAGGGAGTGGAATGGGATGTGCTCAACACCCTCGCCGACTGGGCCCGGGACGGGCTGCTGCGCCAGGTCAGCGCGTCGCGAGCGCCTCGCTGATGGCCGCCAGCCCCTCGGCACAATCCGCCGTGTGCCGCCCGCTTGCCTCGGCATCCCCCCGGGTGATGCCCAGACCCAGCAGATAGACCGGCTTGCCAGCGGCCGCCGCCGCGCGGACGAACCGATAGCCCGACCAGACCATCAGCGAGGAGCCCACGACCCAGAGTGCCGGAGCGGCCTCAAGCGCCGCGAAGGCGGCCTCCACCCGGGCCGTGGGCACGGTCTCCCCGAAGAAGGTGACCGCCGGCTTCAGCATGCCACCACAGGCCTCGCAGGTCGGTACCACGAAGCGGCCGTAGTCGACATCGCCCAGTTCGACGTCGCCGTCCGGGGCGATCTCGCGTCGCCGGGCGGCCTCCGCCCAGCCCGGGTTGGCGGCCTCGAGCTGATCCTGGTGTCGGGCCCGTGGGATCACCCGGCCGCAGTCCCGGCACTCCACCCGGTCGAGGCGGCCATGCAGATCGAGTACATCCGGACTCCCGGCGGCCTGATGCAGGCCATCGACGTTCTGGGTAATGAGGGGCCCCACGATTCCCTGCCGCGCCAGGCCGGCCAGGGCGCGATGGGCGGCATTGGGCCGGGCCCGCTCCACGGTGCGCCAGCCCACCAAGCTGCGGGCCCAGTAGCGCTGGCGGCCATAGTGACTGCCGGTGAACTCGGCAAGCTGCATGGGCGAGCCGCGCTTCCAGCTCCCGGCATGATCGCGGTAATCGGGAATGCCGGATGCCGTGGAGACACCGGCGCCGGTGATCACCATTGCCGGAGCCCGGCACGCCAGGGCGTCCGCCAGTTCGGCGGCGGACAGCTCCAGGGCCGGTTCGGGCAGGGGGCGGGCACTCGCCACGGCGATGGAACTCCTGCGGGCGAAAAACCTCAATCACCGCACAGGCCGAGCCCCGCGGTCAACCGCGGGCAGATGCCGCTACGCTACAATGCCGTGGTCGCACCGATCACCTGACCGGCGCACCCAGCAACGAGAGGTCACCCTTGCTCGCACCCCTTCACCCGGCCCGTCCCGACGGCGTCGCCATGATCGTCATCCTGGGCGTCATCACCGCCTTCGCGCCCCTGTCCATCGATCTCTATCTGCCCGGCCTGCCGCTGATCGAGGAAGACCTCCAGGTCAGCGCGGCGCTCACCCAACTGAGCCTGTCGCTGTTCTTCGTCGGGCTGGCCAGCGGGCAGTTCCTGTACGGACCGCTGGCCGATCGCTATGGACGTCGTGGACCGCTGCTCGCCGGCATTCTCATGTACCTGGCGGCGACGCTGGTCTGTGCGCTCGCGCCGACCATCGAGGTGCTGCTTGGCGGGCGCCTGGTACAGGGCTTCGGCGCGGCCGCCGGCCCGGTGATCGCGCGGGCCGTGGTACGCGATATCTACGCCGGTCGCCGGGCGGCCCGGGTGATGTCGTTCGTGATCCTGGTCATGACCCTGGCGCCGTTGATCGCGCCGGTCCTGGGGGGCTGGCTGAGTGCGGGCCTCGGCTGGCGGGCGACATTCTGGGCGCTGACCGGTTTCGCACTCCTGTGCACGGCGATGCTCCTGATCGGCCTGCCCGAGACGCACCCGCGCGAGCGGCGCCCGACCGGACGCCTCACGCGGCTTTTCCTCGGCTATGTCCCGATCCTGCGGGATCCGCTGAGCCTCGCCTACCTGGGCGCCGGCGGCATGGCCTTCGGCGCGCTGTTCGCCTATGTGGCGGGCAGCCCGTTCGTCTA
Organism: Spiribacter onubensis; assembly: GCF_040838425.1. NCBI lineage: Bacteria > Pseudomonadati > Pseudomonadota > Gammaproteobacteria > Chromatiales > Ectothiorhodospiraceae > Spiribacter > Spiribacter onubensis. Next base: position 43,326 of record NZ_JBAKFI010000002.1, read on the forward strand.
CACCCGCGTCTTTGACGTGCCGCAGGCGCAGTTCGGGTACTTCTTTGCGCTCAACGTCATTGGCCTGCTGATCGGCAACCTCACCAACGGGCAACTGGTCATGCGCTTCGGCCATCGCCGCATGCTCACCGCCGGCGTGCTGACCATGGCCGTGGCGAGCGCCATCCTGCTGGCCATGGCCGCCAGTGGGGTGACCGCGCAGTGGCTGATCACGCCGGTGCTCTTCGTCGCGCTCGCCACGGTGGGGATCATCGCGGCGAATACCGTGGCGGGACTGCTCGACCGGCATCCGGATCATGCCGGCGCGGCCTCGGCGCTGTTCGGCGTCGCCCAGTTCGGCCTCGGCGCCCTGAGCGCAGGGCTGGTGGGGCTGATCGGCGGCCATCCACTGCTCACCATGGTGAGCGTCATGAGCCTCGCCGCCACCCTGGCCGCGCTCTCGGTGCTGGTGCTCTGGCAGCAGCAGCGCCGCCTGGCGGCGGCGACCTGAGCCATGGCCCGCGAAGACGACCGCATTGATAACCGCATCGCCTGTCTGCGCACCGATCGGCTGCCGGCGACGCTGATCTCCGATGCGGGGTATCACTGCGAGGTCTGGCGCAGCAGCGGGAGCGTGATCCGCGATGGCGAGCGGCAGACCCTGGACCGGGTCATCAAGATCCCGCGCCTGCCGATTCCGGCCATTGAGGTGACCATCCTGCACCGCGATCACCAGAGGCTGCAGGCCGCGCTGGGCGACATCGTGCCGCGGACGGTGTACGTCCGCACCGTCATTGATGGCCAGCCCAGCGCCATCGCCATGGCCCCCACCGTCCGACGCTGGTTCGATGTGGCCAACCCCGTCAATCAGTCCGAACTGGCGCCGATGATCGCCCGAGACGAGCGCCTGCGCGATGCCCTGCGGCATTTCATCGCCACCGCCGAGCAGTGGTACGTGCGCGAGGATCGGGTCATTGACCTCTACGGCGTCGACAACCTGGTACTCGATCGCAATCATCACCTGCACTATATCGACAGCTTCGGGGTATTCTTTCATGCTGACCTGCTGGAGATCCTGCCGGACCCGGATCCGGGGCTGGCCGAGCGGATCCGGCTGTCAAGGATGCGGCTGGACTATCTCAATCACCTGCTGGAGATCGCCGATGAATGCGCCTAAAGCCCTGACACTGGCCATCGCCCTGCTGCTGTTCGGCCTGCTGCCTGCCAGCGTGGCCGCCAGTGCCAATGCCGCCGGCGAGCCGGCATCGCCCGAAGAGGTGGTGCACGAAGTCGTCACCGAGGCCCTGCAGACCATTGCCGAGGAGCGCGACACACTGGCCACGGACCGGGCAGCGGGTGTCGAGCTCTTCAACGAGCAGGTGCTGCCCTGGGTGGATACCAGTCTGATGGCCCGCTTCGCCATGGGGCCGGCCGCGCGCCAAGCCGATCCGGCGGATATCGAGCGCCTGCGGGCCGCGCTGACGAAGCGGGTTGCCAATCTCTATGCCGGGGCCCTGCAGCGCTATGCCGAGGAGGCGGCGGACTTTGCCGAGGAGGGAGAGGTGACCCTGCGCACCGTCTCCGAGGATGACAAGCGGGCCATCGTCTCGGCCAAGGTGCGCGGGCCGCATGTCGATGACCTGACCCTGCGCATCCAGCTCTACAAGCGCGACGACCGCTGGCGCGTGTTCGATATCGAGACCAGCGGCGTGAGCATCCTGCTGGTCTTCCGCGACGCCCTGCAGGCGGCAAGCCACGGCGGCGATGTCGATGCCATGATTGCCGCGCTCGAGGAGGGCTCGGTGAATGTCGAGGAGGCCTGGGAGGAGGAGAGCGCCGAGTCCGCAGACTCCTGAGCGGATCGCGCCTAGTAGCCGGTCATCTCCAGATAGCCCACCCCATCGACCGTGCCCTCCACGGCCACGGATCCCTCCCAGTAGCGGACGGTGGTGGGCATCTCCTGGGCATCAAGCCGGGCCTCGACCTGCAGATCCAGGCCTTCGTCAGGCAGCTGCAGTCGCCAGCCCACCGGGTAGCGCGATCCGGTCCGCGGACTCTCCCAGTAACGCGCTGGCGTCAGCCGGAAATCATCACGTCCGAGCACCCGGCTTCCCCCCTCGGCATCCACCAGAATGCCGGCGGAGTTCGGATCGGTATCGCCATCAGTGCGGCGCAGCCGATAGACCATGAGGTCGCGGCCGTCATCAAGCTGGAGGGCGAACCAGTCCCACCCCTGCTGGTTGGCATCGAGGGCGCTGGTGCTCCACTCACGATCCAGCCAGGCACTGCCCCTCACCGCCGCGCGCCGGCCATCAAAGCCGACCTCACCCTCGGCGGTCAGCCGGGTGTAGGAGTAGTAACGTGAGGCATTGGCCGGATCCGCGCCCTTGCGGCTGTAGCCGGCATCACCCTGGAGGACATGCGGCTTGGCTGCGCTCAGCCTCAGGTCGACGGCGATGCCGGTAGCGGGATCCTCAGCGTGAATGGTGAGTGGAAAGAGCCGCTCGGGGCCCGTGCTCTCGATGGTCCAGTCATCAAGCCAGACCCGCACGGGCCGGACATGCGCGCCGGCCAGACCCAGGGCGCCGCGCTGGTAGCGCTCCGCGGCGCGATGCTCGCCGGCGGTGAGATCGGTGACGGCGAAATGCCCCATCCAGGCCTGTCGTGTCGCCCAGTCGCTGTCTCGCTCGGGCATGGACGGAGCCAGCGCCGATCGGAACAGCGTGAGCTGGAAGCCGTAGGCGTCGCCGTTATCGGCGGTGAGGTTGCCGGTGAAATACCACCACTCGGTCCGGTGATCGGGATGGGGGCCATGATCGGCCGGGAATTCCAGCGGCCGCGGACCGGTCACCCGGGCGAAGGCATCGGCGTCCGCCGTCGGCCCCATGACCTCGGCGAGGTTCTGGGCCTCGCCCGCCGGGCGGGCATGATCAGGACCGAAGCGCACCACGCCGATGATGAGCGCGCCAAGCAGCAGTCCAAGCAGCCCGAGCAGGCCGGGGTCCATCCGTCGCATCACTCCCCCTTGAGTCCTTCCGCAAGGCGCAGGCGCGCCGCGCGCCAGGCCGGATAGATTGCGGCCAGCAGCGCGGCGGTCACCGCCAGCGCCACGCCCTCGACGACCGGTCCGGCCTGGAGCTCAAAGCCCATGGTCCAGCCATAGGCCCGGCGATTGATGACAAAGACCAGCAGCGCGGCGAGTGCGATGCCGAGCGGCACCGCCCAGAGCCCGGCAATCAGCCCCAGCAGGCCACTCTGCCTGCCCACCAGACCGGCCAGGCCGCTGCGGCCAAGGCCGATGGCCCGCAGGACCGAAAACTCCCGCAGCCGATCGAGCTGTAGCGCCATGAGCGCGGAGATCACCCCCACGAACGCCACCAGCCCGGCGAGCCAGCGCAGCACCTCGGTAATGGCGAAGGTGCGATCGAAGATCACCAGCGACTGCTCGAACACCGCGGCGTTATCGGTGACCCGGGCCCCGGGCACGCCGCCCAGGCGGGCCTCCAGGCGCTGCATCAACTCAGCACGCACGGCGCCACCCGCGGCATGCACACCGATGCCGGCCAGTGCAGGATCGTCGTAGAGGTCGAGGTAGAGCCCCCGTCGCATGAGCACCGCACCGGTGGGCGAGGCATAGTCGCGATAGATGCCGGCAACGGCGAACTCGTTCGTCCCACCCGCCACCGGCAGGCTGAGGGTGTCGCCCGGGAAGAGATCGCGACGGGCCGCGAACGGCTCGCTGACCAGCACGGCGCGGTCATTGGCGTAGCCCTCGAGCGCTGTATCGGCCGACGGCCGGCGGATATCCACCGCCGGCGTCTGCCCCGCCGGCAATCCCAGCGCCCAGAGCGTCACCGGGCCGTCCGCCGTCGCCAGGTCCACCCACTGCGAGCGACTGACGAAATCCACCGCCGGAAGATCGGCAAGACGATCGGCCTGGGCGTCCGTGAGCCCGCCGGGTGCCGAGACGTAGAAGTCCGCCGCCAGAGAGCCCTCCAGCCAGTCAATGACGCTGGCGCGGAAGCTCTCGATCATGACGGCCACTCCGATCACCGCGGCCACCGCCACCGACAGCGCGGCGACCGCAACGCCGGTGCGGCTCAGCGACGCCACCGCGCCCTCGACGATCAGCCCACCCACGGGCCGGCCGCGCATCAGCGGCCGCAGCATGGCCCCCGTGCCCAGGATCACTGCGGGCGCCAGCAGCGCGGCCCCGAGAATGAGGGCAAACAGCCCGACGAATGCCGGCACCAGCCCCGAGCTCAGCGCGATCACCGCGGCCCCGAGCACCACCACCACGATCCCGCTCCAGCCGCCGCGGGTGGCGAGCTGCCGCGCCCGCGTCTCGAGATCCGCCCGGGAGAGCGCCGCCCGCGGCGGGGTGGCCGCCGCCTCGCGCGCCGGCGCCAGGGCTGCCCCCACCGAGCCGGCGAGGCCGACCAGCAGGCCCGCCGCGAGGCTCCAGGGGGAGAGGACCAGCTCGCCGGCGGCGCGCTCGAAGTACACGTCATTCACGGTCTGCAGCACCAGGCCGACCAGGCCATGGGCCAGGGCGAATCCCAGCCCGAGACCGATCAGGGTGCCAACAATCCCGATCAGCAGGGCATCGCCCAGCACCTGCAGGAGCACCTCCCGGCGCTGCACGCCCATGGCCCGCAGGATGCCGATGGTGGGGCGGCGTCGAACCCCCAGGAAGCCCAGCGTGTTGAACACCAGGAACGCCCCGACCACCACCGCGAGCAGCGACAGGGCCGTCAGATTGATGTGGAATGCCCGGCTCATCTGCAGCACCGAGTCCGCGCTCGCCGCCGCGGGGACAATGCGCGCGTCGCTGTCGAGCTGCGCGGCAAGGGCCTCGGCGCGGGTGTCATCAATGATCAGATCAATGCGATCAAGGCGACCGAGCTGCCCCAGCAGGGACTGCGCCGCGGCAATATCGGCCAGTAACAGCCCGCGGCTCTGGTCATCGGGATCATCCACCACGGCCACTACGGTCACCTGGTGGGGGCGGCCATTGATGCGCAGATCCAGCGTATCGCCGGTGGCGACGCCCAGCCGCTGCGCCTCGCCACTGCCGAGGGCAACGGCATCGTCACGCAGCAGGAGGGTATTGAAGGCATCCCCCAGGGCATCACCCCCGCCCAGCGGCCGCTGGAACGGGCCCTCGGCGAAGGCATCCAGGCCCAGCAGGGTGAGCGGCCGCTCGCCGGCGCCCGCCCGCGTCACACCACCCTGCACCACCGGCGCCGCCTGCCGCACGCCAAGCTCCGTGCGAAGTCGGGTATAGAGCGCCTCGTCAACGCCGCCGGGCCCGGCGACGACCTGATGCGTGGCCCGCCCGGTCACCGACTCCAGCGACACCCGCATCGCCTCACGCGCCGAGTGATTGGCGAGGTCCACCGCCACCACCACCGCCACGGCAATGGCCACGCCCAGCATCGCCAGCCCGGTCTGCAGGGGATGGCGCCGCAGGTCGGCCCGGCCGATACGGCCCAGCAGCCGGTTCATGGCGTGGCGGCCCCGGTGTCCGGCACGCCGGCGGGTCGGGCTTCCGCCGCCTCCACCAGCCGGCCCTCGCGGATGGTGAGCAGCTGGTCGGCCAGCCCGACCACCTCGCGGGCATGGGTGACCATGATCAGCGTGCGCTGCTCGGCGCGGCAGAGGGAGTCGAGCAGCGAGACCACCCGTTCGGCGTTCTCGAGATCGAGGTTGCCCGTGGGCTCGTCGGCCAGGATGAAGTCGGGCTCGTGGATGAGCGCCCGGGCGATGGCCACCCGCTGCTGCTCACCGCCGGACAGTCGGTCGGGCCAGTCCTCACCGCGGCCATCCAGCCCGACCCGCCCGAGCCAGTCCGCCACCCGGCCGTCATCGGCCATGCCGTTCAGACTGAGCGGCAGGCGCAGGTTATCCGCCACCGACAGGGTGGGGATGAGGTTGTAGGCCTGAAAGACAAAGCCCATGCGACGACGGCGCAGGGCCGTGAGATCGCGATCGCTGAGCCGGGCGAGATCGGTGCCGTCGACGCGCACCACACCCGCGCTCGGCCGGTCCAGACCGCCGAGCAGGTTGAGCAGGGTGGACTTGCCGGAGCCGCTGCGGCCGACCACGACCACGAACTCGCCGCCATGGATCTGCCCGGAGACCCCATCCAGCACCGTGCGGCGCGGGGTCTCGCCGTACCAGCGGCTGAGCGATTCGAAGGCGATGTCGGCCATGCGGGCCTCCTGTGGGTTGTACGGCACGGTAGCGTGACAGAGTGCGTGTCATGGCTTCCAGCCTGGGCTCTGTTATCCTCGAAGACCGAAAATCGCCGGAGTAATTCCATTATGACCGACTCCGAGGTTCCGACCGTCGGCCCCCGTCTCTACCAGGTGCCCGAAGGGGATGACCGCGAACGGCTGACCTGCCCCGAGTGCGGCTTCATCGCCTACGAAAATCCGCGCATCGTGGTGGGCGTGGTCGCCCGGGCCGAGGACGAGCGCATCCTGCTCTGCCGCCGGGCCATTCCGCCGCGTATCGGCTACTGGACCCTCCCGGCGGGCTACATGGAACTCAACGAAACCGCCGAGGCGGGCGCCTGCCGCGAGGCCTGGGAGGAAGCCCGGGCCCGGCTCGAGCTCACCGGCCTGCTCGCCGTCTACAGCCTGGCCCGCATCCATCAGGTCCAGCTCATCTACCGGGCGATCCTCACCGACCCGCACGTGGAGGCCGGCCCGGAATCCCAGTCCGTGGGGCTGTTCCACTACTCCGATCTGCCCTGGGACGAGCTCGCCTTTCCGACGGTGGAATGGGCGCTGAAGCAGGACCATCAGGCGCATATGGAAGGCCATGGCCAGGCCTTCGCCAATCCGCAGTCATAAGGAGAAACTCATGGCAACGGCAACCCTGGGTGGCGGCTGTTTCTGGTGTCTGGAGGCGGTATTCCAGCGCTTCGCCGGCGTCAATAGCGTGACCTCCGGCTACGCTGGCGGCGACACCCCCGACCCGGACTACCGCAGCGTGTGCACCGGCCGTACCGGTCACGCCGAGGTGGTGCGCATCGACTACGACCCGCAGACCATCGACTTCGATACGCTGCTCTCGGTGTTCTTCACCATCCATGACCCGACCACGCCCAATCGTCAGGGAGCGGATGTGGGGCCGCAGTATCGCTCGATCATCCTGTACGAGGACGATGATCAGCGGGCCATCGCCGAGGCGCATATTCAGCGACTGACCGCGGAAGGGGCCCTCCGTGCGCCCATCGTCACCGAGCTGGTGCCACTGACCCGGTTCTACGCGGCCGAGGCCGAGCATCAGGACTACTACCGGCAGAACGCGCCGATGCCCTACTGCCAGATGGTCATCGAACCCAAGCTGGCCAAGGCCCGGGCCGGGTTCAGCGACCGCCTGGCCGACTGAGCGCGCCGCTCAGGCCTCCTGGACCAGCACCCAGGGGGCGGCCACCACCGCCCAGAGCTCGGGGTCGCGGGCGTGCCACTCCTGCGCATCCTCCGACACCGCCCGCCAGACCTGGCCGGCGGTCATCCATTCCATGACCGTCGGCTCATCATCCCGCACGAAAGCCGCCGCGACCGCGACCAGGTCCAGCGCCGGATCCACCCGCACGACCACGCCGCGGGCGAAGTGCCGCTCGAGTTCCGTCCAGCGGATACGGCCGGTTTCGGCGTTCAGATGCGTCTCCAGCGGAATCTCCGAATCGGTCATGAAAAGCTCCTGGAACCGACAACTGGCGTTGCGTGAACACAACTTTGTGAGCACCGGCATGAACGTCGTCACGCAACTGCCTGAAATTTTCTACGGTTTTATTTAATCAAGGGGGTTTGCATGGGGCGACAAACTAGGCTATGTTTCGTCCTGTGCGCAACAGCGGGCCAGTGCGTGTTGCATCTGCACCACAAACCGGGCGGCTGATGAGCACGAAATTACGAACAGCCGGTGGTAGCTCCCCGGCATGACTGTTCAAACTTATCCCATATGGGGGACAGCAAAATGATGAAGAAGACAACTTCCGCCCTGGCCGCCGCGGCCCTTCTGGGCACCGGTATCGGCACCGCCTCCGCCGCGACCTTCCAGATCGACGACTCGACCTCGGTTGATCTCGGCGCCCGGTTCTACTCCTGGGTCACCGGTACAAAGGACGCTGAAGGCAAGAGCCAGACCAACTATGCCACGTCGCCGCGCATCAACGTCGGTGCGAGTTCCGATGCGGTCAACGGCCTGACCGTCTCGACGTTCATGCAGTTCCGCCCGCAGGCGACCCTTGGCAACACCAAGGACGACGAGAACGATGACGGCGTTCGCACCCACGTTGCTTACGGCACCGTCGCAGGCGACTTCGGCTCGGTCACCTATGGTAAGAACGACAACCTGTTCTACCGGTACCTCGACATCCTCGCCGACAAGAACGACGTGCTGACCTACACGTTCTCCAACGCCATCCAGCGGACCCGCGTCCTGACCTACGCCTCCCCGGACTTCGACGGCTTTGGCTTCGAGGTCGAGGCAGCGCTGCAGGGTGACAACGAGAAGGACGCCCTGACGGACAGCGCCAGCGACAATCCTGGCACCCGGACCAGCAGCAAGACGTCGAGCATCAACGCGGCCGCCTACGCGAACCTGGATCCGGTCACGGTTCATGTTGCTTACGCCGAGGGTAACCTGCAGAACTCGAACTCTGACGGTGCCTACGGTGTCGGTGCCGTCACGACCATCCAGGACGTGAAGGTTGACGCTTTCTACAAGTACAGCAACATCTACAAGGATGGCGTCCAGGGCACCAAGAAGCAGAAGATCTATGGTGTGATCGGTGAGTTTGACAACAGCTTCGGCCTGGTCCAGCTGGGTGCCCAGCAGGTCAAGGGCAATGATATCTCAAGCCGCACCGAGGTCATTGCTCGCGGTGTGTATGACCTTGCCGACAACGTCTACGTTTCGGCCGAGTATCGTAAGGCTGACAAGAGCCAGGATGAGGGCGACGGTTACGCCCTGGCCTTCAGCTACAAGTTCTAAGACTGTCTGACAGTTGAAGCCTTGAAAGGCGGCCTTCGGGCCGCCTTTTTATTTTCTGCTGGACGAATCCCGCACCGAGGCCTACCCTGCGCCGCCATGAGCGCCCGCGACTGGTTTCTTTTGATCGTCCTCTCCACCGTCTGGGGCGGATCGTTTTTCTTCTTCGAGGTGGCGCTGCAGACACTGCCGCCGTTCACGGTGGTCCTTGGACGGGTCAGCCTGGCGGCCGCCGCCCTGTTGCTCATTGCCCGCGCCCGCGGTGCCTCACTCCCCTTCTCCGGCACCATCGCCCGTCGTTATCTGCTGCTCGGTGCCATCAGCAATGCCATGCCCTTTTCCTTCATTGTCTGGGGCCAGACCCAGATTCCCAGCGGGCTTGCCTCCATCATCAATGCCATGACACCGATCTGGGCGGTCCTGGTGGGGCTGCTCATCGGTAGCGACGAGCGGCTCACCCCAGCCCGCGCCACGGGCGTTCTGCTGGGCTTTGCCGGCGTGGCGGTATTGATGGGGCCGGATCTTCTCCGCGAGCTCGATCCCTACAGCCTGGGGCAGCTCTCGGTAGTGGGGGCGACCATCTGCTACGGATTTGCCGTCCATTACGGCCGGCGTTTCGGAGACACGCCACCTCTGGTCAACGCCGCCTACATGCTCACGGCCGCCACGGTCTGGCTGACGCCGGTGACCCTGATCGTCGATCAGCCCTGGACACTCTCTCCGGGTCTGCAGGGGTGGGCGGCCCTGGCCGGGCTGTCCCTGCTCTGCACGGCCTTCGCCTACCTGCTCTACTTCCGCATCCTGGCCTCGGCGGGCGCCACCAACATGTCGCTGGTGACCTTCATCGTGCCGGTATCCGCCATCAGCCTGGGGGCGATGTTCCTCGGAGAACGCCTTGAGCCCACGGCCTTCCTCGGCATGGGCGTCCTGTTCCTGGGTCTGGCGGTGATCGATGGCCGGCTCTGGCGGCGCCTGAGGCAGGGCGGAGCCCGCCGTCCCTAACCGGGCGCGCCTGAATCCCGTCGACGGGCCGCGCCGGCCGAGCCGGCATCCGTGGCAGTGTCCGGATCCGATGAATCCAGCGGCTGGAAAAGCCGCTCGACGGTGTCCGTATCCAGCACATCGGCACCGGCCGTGCCCGCATCCCCCAGCAGGCGCTCGCCAAGCGCCGCCTTGTCCCGCTGCAGCGCCATGATGCGGTCTTCCACGGTATCGCGGGTGAGCAGGTGGTACACGAACACGGGCTGATCCTGGCCGATCCGATGGGCGCGGTCGGTGGCCTGCCGTGTCACCGCCGGGTTCCACCAGGGATCGTAGTGGATCACGGTATCGGCGGCGGTGAGGTTGAGACCCGTGCCACCGGCCTTGAGGCTGATCAGAAAGATCGGCACCTCGCCGGCCTGGAACCGGGCCACCTGGGCCTCGCGGTCGCGGGTCTCGCCGGTGAGCTTCGCCCAGGTGAGACCCCGCGCCTCAAGGGCGGTCTCGATGAGCGCCAGCATGCGCGTGAACTGCGAGAACACGAGCACCCGACGCCCGGCCTGGCGCAGGTCATCGATGAGCTCCAGGAGCAGGTCAAGCTTGGCCGAACTGGACCCCCCGACCGAGGCCTCCCGGATCAGTCGCGGATCACAGCAGACTTCACGCAGCTTGAGCAGGGCATCGAGGATGCGCACGCGGTTCTGCGGCTCTCCCGGCCGGGCCAGCGCCTCGCGCACGCGTGGCGCCTGGGCGATCCGCAGCTGCTCGTAGAGATCGCGCTGGGCACCGGCCAGTTCGGCGTAGAGCGGAATCTCGGTTTTCGCAGGCAGGTCCGAGGCAATGGCCTGCTTCGTGCGACGGAGCAGAAAGGGCGCCACCCGCTCCCGAAGCGCTTCAAGCCGGCTGTCGTCGCCCTCCTGCTCGATGGGCCGGCGGTAGACCCGCTTGAAGGCGGCGGCATTGCCGAGCAGCCCCGGTGCCACGAAGTCGAACTGTGACCAGAGCTCACCAAGGTGATTCTCGAGCGGCGTCCCCGTGAGGCTGAGCCGCTGGCGGGCCTCCAGCGTGCGCACCGCGCGGGCCGCCTGGGCCCGGGGGTTCTTGACCGCCTGCGCCTCGTCCAGCACCAGCAGATGCCAGGACTGCGCCCGGAGCCGCTCGATATCGCGCACCAGCAGGCTGTAGGTGGTCAGCACCAGGTCGTACTCCGCCAGCCGTGCATAGCCTGCATGACGCTGCGGACCATGCAGCTGCAGCACGCGCAGGCCGGGAGCGAACTTCTCTGCCTCCCGGGCCCAGTTGAAGAGCAGACTCGTGGGCACGACCACCAGGCTCGGGGCGCGGGCGCGGCCGGATTCCTTCTCCAGCAGCAGATGGCTGATGACCTGCAGCGTCTTGCCGAGCCCCATATCATCCGCCAGCACACCCCCCAGCTCGAGCCGGGCAAGGCGCTGAAGCCAGGCCACGCCCTCGCGCTGATAGGGGCGGAGCACGCCATGCAGGCCCCTGGGCGTGGCCACCCCGGCCTGCGGATCGAGGCGGTTGAGTTCGCGCCCCAGGCGGCGCAGATCCGCGTCACCCACCCAGTGCAATGCATGGCCCTCGGCCTCATCCACGGCATCGAGGACATTGCTGCGACCCAGCGGCAGCATCAATCGCCCATCGTAGAGCCTGGCAGCGGGATCGTAGAGCTCGGTGAGCCCCTTCAGCAGCGGTACCAGCCGCCGGGCTGGCACCGGCACGAGGCGGCCGTCCCCCAGGTCCACCAGCAGACTGCTGGCCGGGTCGATGGCATCGAGGTAGGCGGGCGACATGGCCGCGGGATTATCGCGGATCAATGCCAGCAGAAGGGGCATGAGCGCGTGGCGCTCGCCATCCACCTCGATGGTGAGCGCGAAACTGAACCAGCCGGGCTGCTCCGGCATCCGCTCGGCCTCGGCCTGCCAGCGCTCCACCTCGGCCAGGCGCCAGGGGAAACACGGCTCGATGGCCACCCGCCAGCCGTCGGCACGCAGCGCCGGGACATCCTCTGCGACGAACTTGCGCCAGTCGCGGGTATGGCCCGGCACCAGCCGGCCTTCGGCCATGGCACCGGCCGGATGCAGGCCGGCCTGCGCCAGACGCTGCCGGGCGCGGGACTCGGCCCGCGCATTGCGCTGATAGTCTCGCAGCTCGCCGGCCTCGAACACCGAGAGTGCCACACCGCTGGTCTCGGCACTGACGTAATGCCCGGCGTACTCGAAGCCGAACTCGGCAACGGCCTCGCCACCCTCGCTTCGCCCGGGACGGTTGGGGTCGCCGAGACGGGTAAGGCGCAGGATCGGTACCGGCATGACATCGTCGATCCGGCGTCGTCGCGGCGCCTTCGGCACGGGAATCGGTAAATCCCGGTCGGCCAGCGCTTCCGCGACTGCCGGCAGTTCGGCCGGGGCCACCATCGGCCCGGCCTGGAGCCGGGCCGCGAGCGCGTGGGAGACACCGGTATCGATCACGCCAAAGCCACCCTCCACTGGATCCACCCACATCGGGGGGTGCCCCGTGAGCGCGACGCGATCGCCATCCACCCTGACCGCGAGACGCTGGCTGCCGTCGGCCTGGACCTGCCATGCGAACTCGCCACGCATCGGTCCGGCCTCATGAATGCGCGGCGCATCGCTGGTCCGCCAATGGGCACGGCCAGTCTCGGCGAGGGCCCTGAGCATGAAGCGCAGGTCATCCCGCTCGACCGCCTGACCGGTCTCCGGCAGCAGACGCAACAGCCGTCGGTCCGCGGCGCCCAGCAGCCCTGCCGGCGACCGCCGCACGCCGGGGAAGGGCATCAACCGCCCGTAGCCGCCACGACGACGGCGCCGGGCTCGACGCACGGCGACACTCAACTGCCCCTGCGCATCGACATCGAGCAGGTAAACCAGGACCTCCTCATGCCGGCGGGTTGAACCGGTATCGTCGGTACCGAGGGCGATCGCCTCGGCCTCACCCAACCACTGACAGATGGCGGGGTTGGCCCTGACCATGCCCGCCGGCGCCTTGCGCCCCAGATAATGGAGGAGTGCGGCCACCGCATGCTCGCATCCACCACCCGCGTCACAGCTGCAGAAGGCGGTAACGGGTTTCGGTGATGGCAGCGGATGGATACGGATGTCCACCGAGTGGACATGGCGCCGGTCCGCCTGGACGCGGGCGAAGAAACCCTGACCACCCGGGCTGCAGTCGAGTACGGCCTGATCACGGATCAGCCGCTCACCCGCTTCCAGGGCCTCGCGCGGGAAATCTGCCCAGATGGCCGCTTCGCCACGCGTCGCGATCCATTCCTGCAGGGGGTCGGTCAATGCAGTCACTCCGGCGGTCGCCCATGGACAACCTGACAGCATACCCTCTTCGAAAGTCGTTAGGGTGAAAAGCGACCGCTATCCGCCGCTGACAGGGGGCAGCAGCACGAGTGTCTCGCCTGCGTGGATCTGATCCGTCCGCGAGCGCATCTCATCGCCCACCGCGCAGGCGACCCGTGGCAGGTGGGAGGTCAGCGCCGGATAAGCGGTCGTCAGTGCCTCAAGGACCTCGCCGATGGCGAGCGGCGGCTCGAGGTCAAGCGTTAACACACGGTCGCCCGCGGCCTCGCGGAGGACACCAAAGAGTTCAATTTCCATCGTCGGACCTTCCAGCTTCAGACGCTCACGCTCATTTATCCACAAAAAACCCCGCCAGGGGCGGGGTCCTTTCTGAATGGCTGGGGGACCAGGATTACTCGGCCTGCGGCCTCGCCCTTCGGGCCGACACGCGCTGCGCGCGGTCGTTCTGCTCCCTCACGGTCGCAGTCGAACCTTCCAGGTTCGAACCCTGCTGACCAATTATTCATAAAAAAGGCCCCTCGCGGGGACCTTTTTATGAATGGCTGGGGGACCAGGATTCGAACCTGGGTTGACGGAGTCAGAGTCCGCAGTCCTACCGCTAGACGATCCCCCAAAAACCGTTTTTAGCGCTTGGAGAACTGGGTGGCGCGGCGGGCCTTATGCAGGCCGATCTTCTTGCGCTCCACCATGCGCGCGTCGCGGGTGACATACCCGGCCTTGCGCAGGCTCGTCTTCAGTTCTTCGTCGTAGTTGATCAACGCCCGGGTGATGCCATGCCGGATGGCACCCGCCTGTCCGCTGGAGCCGCCGCCGAAGACGCTGACCTTGATGTCCACCTTATTCGTGGTTTCGGTCAGCTCGAGCGGCTGACGCACCACCATCCGGGCGGTCTCACGGCCAAAATAATCGTCCAACGGCTTGCCGTTGACGATGATGTTGCCGCTTCCCGGGCGCATGTTGACGCGTGCCGCGGAGGTCTTGCGTCGGCCGGTTCCGTAATACTGTTCAACTGCCATCGGTCAGTCCGCTCCGATTCAGATTTCCAGCGCCTGAGGCTGCTGGGCATGGTGCTGATGTTCGCTACCGCTGTACACCTTCAGCTTCTTGATCATCTGGCGGCCCAGCCGGTTCTTCGGCAGCATGCCCTTGACGGCATGCTCGATCGCCCGCTCCGGATGCTCCTGAATCAGCGTCTCGAAGTTCGTCGACTTCATGTTGCCGACGTAGCCGGTGAAGCGGTGGTAGGTCTTCTGCTGCGCCTTGCGGCCGGTCACGGCCACCTGCTCGGCATTGACCACGACGATGTAGTCGCCGGTGTCGACGTGCGGCGTGAAAGCCGCCTTATGCTTGCCGCGAAGGCGGAAAGCGATTTCCGAGGCGAGCCGCCCCAGGGTCTTGCCGGCGGCATCGACGACGTACCAGTCGCGCTGCACATTTTCCGCCTTGGCGCTGAAAGTCTTCATGGGTGTCCTGTCTCCGAAGCCAACGCTCCCGAATTAAGATCGGGAATGCTACACAAACGTGCCACGTCAGACAAGCGACCCTTGGACATGACCGTTCAATCCTCCACCACCTCGTGACTGTGCGTCACCTCGCAGGCCCTGGCGAGCATGAGGGAAGCCGAGCAGTATTTCTCGGCGGAGAGCTGCACGGCGCGTGCCACCGCGGCGGCCTTCAGCCCCTCGCCCCGGACCCGGAAATGCAGGTGAATCGCGGTAAAGACCTTGGGTGGGGTTTCCGCGCGCTCGGCCTCGACATCGACTTCGCAGCCGGCAACCGGATGCCGGCCACGCTGGAGGATGTGCACGACGTCCACCGCCGAGCAGCTACCCAGGCCTTCCAGAAGCAGCTCCATGGGCCGTGGTCCACGATCGCGTCCGCCGATATCGGGCGGTCCATCGACCGTCAGTCGGTGCCCACTACCCGATTCGGCCTCGAAGGCCATGCCATCAAGCCAGCGTATATGCGCCTTCACCGCATTCCCCCTATTTCCAGACCCCTCCACATGGGTCATGCATTGGCTCACCGCGTCAGTATACCGTCGGACGTCGGCACGACCGAAAACCCATCTTTCAGGCGACAGGGAGGTTACATGTCACCCGAGAGCGTTCGATTCTTTCAGCGCCCGGCCATTGTCGAACTGCTGCGCCACTGCCGGCGCAGCCGCTACCGTGCCCGCTCAACGATCGTCCATCAGGGCACGTCCGGCGATCGTCTCTACCTCATTCTCCGCGGCTCGGTGAGCGTGATGGAGGAGGACGAGAATGGTCGGGAGTTGATTCTCGCCTACCTCAATCCCGGTGACTTCATCGGCGAGGTGGGCCTGTTCGGCGATGCACCGATGCGCAGCGCCTGGATTCGGACGCGAAACACCTGTGAGCTCGCCGAGATCAGCTACGAGCGGTTCGCGCGACTCCAGACGGCGCATCCGCACATCCTGCATCCGGTGGTCGAGCAGATGACGAGACGACTGCGGGACACCAGCCGGCGTTTCCGCGACCTCGCGTTCGAGGACGTGCGCGGGCGTGTCGAGGCCACCCTGCGCGAGCTGGCTCAACAGCCTGATGCCATGACCCACCCCGAGGGCATGCAGCTCAGGATCACCCGCATCGAACTGGGCCGACTGGTGGGCTGCTCACGGGAAATGGTCGGCCGCGTATTGCGCGACATGGAGGCCGACCGGCTGATCTCGGCCCGTGGCCGGACCATCGTCGTCCACGAGGCGCGCTGATCAGCCGAACAGCTCGGCGAGCCTGTCACCGGGGGACTCGGCCCGCATGAACGCCTCACCCACCAGAAAGGCGTGAACACCGCAGGCACGCATGGTGGCCACCTCTTCCGCGGTGTGGATGCCGCTCTCGGTGACAAGCCTCACCGATGCGGGTACGCGGTCCGCGAGCCGCATCGTGGTCTCGATATCGGTCTCGAAGGTCCGCAGATCGCGATTATTGATTCCCACCAGCGCGGCCTCGAGGGCCAGGGCGCGTTCGAGCTCGACCTCGTCATGCACCTCGACAAGCACATCCATGCCGAGTGACTCGCCGAGGGCGTGCAGTTCGCGCAGCCTGGTGTCGCCGAGTGCCGCCACGATCAGCAGGATGCAGTCGGCGCCCAGCGCCCGGGCCTCGTAGACCTGATAGGGATCGAAGATGAAGTCCTTACGAACCACCGGGCAGTCGCAGGCGGCTTGGGCCTGCTGAAGATGCTCGTCCGCGCCGAGAAAGAAATCCGCCTCGGTCAGCACCGACAGGCAGCTGGCGCCGCCCCGCTCGTAGCTGCGGGCGATGGCCGTCGGATCAAAGGGGTCGCGCAGCACCCCCTTGCTGGGCGAGGCCCTCTTGATTTCGGCGATGACGCCGGCCTCCCCACGGGCGATCCGCGTCTCCAGCGCCGCCCGAAAGCCGCGCGGCGCCGGAGCTTCCTCGACGCGGGTGGCGAGGGCCTGCAGCGTCACCTGTTCGCTGCGCTCGGCCACCACCTCGGCCTTTCGGGCCAGAATGCGACGAAGGATATCCGGCGTATCGTGACTACCGCTCATGCCGGGTCTCCCAGACGACGACTCGTGGCGACGAATCGATCAAAGCGTTCACGGACCGCGCCGCTGGCCAGCAGTTCGCCAGCCCGCTTGACGGCATCACCGAGGTGATCCTCAAGCCCGGCGACATGGATTGCCGCACCCGCATTCAGGGCCAGCAGGTCGGCCGCCGGCCCGGGCAGTCCATCGAAGATGGCCTTGATCATCTCGAGGCTGCGCTCGGCGGATTCCACCCGCAGGGGCTCCAGCGAGGCCGACGGAAGGCCGAAGTCCTCCGGTCGAATGCGGTATTCCCGCACCTCGCCGTCACGCAGTTCCGCGACCCGGGTCGGCGCGGCGATGCTGATCTCGTCGAGGCCATCCTCCGAGTGGACCACCATGACCCGCTCGCTGCCCAGCGTCCGGAGCACATCGGCGACGGGCCGGACCCAGCGCTCGTCATAGACGCCAAGCAGCTGATTCGGTGCACCCGCCGGGTTGGTCAGCGGCCCCAGCAGATTAAAGACCGTGCGCACGCCCATTTCCTTGCGCGGGCCGATGGCGTGGCGCATGGCGAGATGATGCTGCGGCGCGAATATGAAGCCGACGCCAACGGCATCAATGCAGCTGGCCACGGCCTCGGCGTCAAGATCCAGGCTGGCGCCGGCGGCCTGCAGCAGGTCGGCGCTGCCTGAGGCGCTGGAGACCGAGCGGTTGCCGTGCTTGGCCACGCGTCCCCCGGCGGCGGCCACCACAAACGCCGTCGCCGTGGAGATGTTGAACGTCCCCCGGGCATCTCCGCCGGTGCCGCAGGTATCCACCAGATGGTCACGATCCACCGTCACATGGACCGCGAGTTCGCGCATGACCCGGGCGGCCGCGGCGATCTCGGTGACGGTCTCGCCCTTCATGGCGAGCCCGATCAGGAAACCACCGATCTGCGCGGGGGTTGCCTCGCCGGTCATGATCCGCCTCATGACCGCGGTCATCTCGGCCTCGCCGAGATCGCCCCCGTCCATGACCCGGCGTATGGCTGCCTGGATTTCCATTCTGATCTCCTCCCCTGTCAGGCCGCGGCCGCCGGCCGGGCCAGGAAATTGCGCAACAGATCATGCCCCGTGCGGGTGAGGATCGACTCCGGATGGAACTGCACCCCCTCGACATCAAGGTGACGGTGACGAATCCCCATGATCTCCTCCATGCCGCCACCCTCGAGTTCAGTCCAGGCGGTGATCTCCAGGCATTCCGGCAGCGTGCCGGCATCCAGCACCAGCGAGTGATAGCGCGTCGCCTCGAGCGGCTCGGGCAGTCCCTGGAACACACCCCGGTCGAGGTGATGCACCCATGAGGTCTTGCCATGCATCACGGTCCCGGCATGAATGACGTCGGCGCCGAACGCCTGGCCAATCGCCTGGTGACCCAGGCAGACACCGAGGATCGGCAGACGACCGGCAAGGCGTCGGACCACCTCCAGCGACACGCCCGCCTCGTTCGGGGTGCAGGGCCCCGGGGAGAGCACGATGCGCTCCGGCCGCAGGCGCTCGATCTCATCGACAGTGATCGCGTCGTTGCGATAAACCGCCACGTCGGCGCCCAGCTCGCCCAGATACTGCACCAGGTTGTAGGTGAACGAGTCGTAGTTATCGATCATCAGCAGCATGGCGTCCCCCTGCTCAGCTCTGGTCCAGGCCGGCTTCGGCCATGGCCACCGCGCGGAACAGCGCGCGCCCCTTGTTCACGGTCTCCTCCCACTCCGCCACCGGATCGGAATCGTGCACCACACCGCCACCGGCCTGGACATGCACCCGGCCGTCCTTGATGACCGCCGTGCGGATGGCAATCGCCGTGTCCATGTTGCCCGACCAGGACAGGTAGCCCACGGCACCGCCGTAGACACCCCGTTTGACGGGTTCGACCTCGTCGATGATCTCCATGGCGCGGATCTTTGGCGCACCACTCAGGGTGCCGGCGGGATGGGTCGCGCGCAGAAGGTCCATGGGCCCGAGTCCTTCGCGCAGCCGTCCGGTCACGTTGGAGACGATATGCATCACATGACTGTAGCGCTCGATGGTCATGCGATCGGTGACCCGCACAGAACCGAGCTCGCTGACCCGGCCGATATCATTCCGCCCCAGGTCGATGAGCATCAGGTGCTCGGCCAGCTCCTTGGGATCGCTCAGCAGATCGGACTCGAGCTCGCGATCCTCCCCGGCGGTCGCCCCGCGCCGCCGTGTTCCCGCGATGGGGCGGACCGTCGCTTCACCCTCCTCGAGACGGGCGAGGATCTCCGGCGATGAGCCCACCACCTGGAAGTCACCGAAATCGAGGAAAAACAGATAGGGGGACGGATTGGTACAGCGCAGTGCGCGGTAGAGGTCGAGCGGCCGCCCATGATAATCCGCGCTCATGCGCCGCGACGGCACGACCTGCATGCAGTCACCATCCACAATATACTGCCGGATGCGCTCGACCACGGCCTCGTAGTCATCGCGGCCAATGGACGAGTCGAAATCCTCCTCGGCGACGAGTCGCGGCAGTGTGGGCCGCGCATAGGCCAGCGCCTCGCCGCGCAGCTGCTCGGCGAGCGCCGACAGGCGCGCCTCGCCCCGCGCCAGTCCACCCGCCTCGGACGGGTCGATGTTGATCACCAGATACAACCGACCGGCCAGATTGTCGAAGACCAGAACCTCTTCGGATTCCATCAACAGGATGTCCGGAACGCCCAGGGTGTCCGGGTTGGGGCAATCGGCCAGGCGCGGCTCGATGTAGCGGATCGTGTCATAACCGAAATAGCCCACGAGGCCGCCCAGAAAGCGCGGCAGACCGGGCCGGTCCGTCGGTGGCGCGGCGCTCACCGCCTTATGACGCGCATCCACCCACGCCAGCGGATCATCAACCACCTCTTCGGCTTGCAGTCTGCCGTCCACCCACGTTTCGATCCGGTGGCCGTGGACGCGGTACTGTCGCCGGCAGGGCAGACCAATGATGGAATATCGGCCCCACTTCTCACCGCCCTGGACGGATTCGAAGAGATAGCTCCCGGACGAGGCCGCCAGCTTCAGATAGGTGGAAAGCGGCGTATCCAGGTCGGCGAGCAGTTCGCGGACGAGGGGGATGCGGTTGAAGCCCTCGCGGGCATACTGTTCGATGGTGTCTTGGTTCATGGAGCCATCCGGTTGGGCCGTGACAGCGCTGCCAGTCGCTCGGCCAGCGCCGGAACGGTCAGGGTCAGCGCTGCCGGATGCGCGGCAAAGATAGCATCGTCGCCGGGGTAACCGTAAGGCACCCGCACCAGCAGGGCACCGGCGGCATGGGCCGCATCGCGATCCGCTGCGGAGTCCCCCACATACAGACAACGCCGGACATCCACCCGCAGGGCCTCCGCCGCGTGGACCAGCGGTGCCGGATCGGGTTTCTTGACGGCGAGGGTGTCACCACTGACCAGGGTGGCGAAGCGCCCGGCGATGCCCAGCGCCTCCAGAAGCGGCTGGGTGAAGGCGCCGGGCTTGTTCGTCACGACAGCAAGCGGCAGATCCAGCGCCGCCAGCCGGGCGAGCCCGTCCGCTACGCCGGCATACAGGATGCTGCGCTCGCACAGGCAGTCACGGTAGTGGACGAAGAAACGCGCCAGTGCCACCTCGGTCTGCGGCGGTTCGGCGGTGATCCCGCGCCGGCCGGCCAGTGCCCGGGCGACCAGCCGCCGGGCCCCATTGCCAATCCAGTCGCGGACCCGGTCTTCATCGATTGCCGGGCGGTCGAGATCGGCGAGAGTCCGATTGACCGCGGTGGCCAGATCGGGCGCGCTGTCCACCAGCGTGCCGTCAAGATCGAACAGGACGGCGTCGGGGAAGAACAGGGTCACGACTCGGCCCGTGCCGCCCGCTCACGCATCTCGGCGATCACCGCGGCATAGTCAGGCTTACCGAAGATCGCTGACCCGGCCACGACCGTATCGGCGCCGGCCGCCACCACCGCATCGATATTGTCCGGTCCAACGCCGCCATCGACCTCCAGCCGGACCGGATGCGACTGGGCATCGATGAGGGCGCGGGCCTCACGCAGCTTGTCGAGGGTGCCGGGCAGGAACTGCTGACCGCCGAACCCGGGGTTGACCGACATGAGCAGGATGAGGTCGACCTTGTCCGTGACATAGCGCAGGCAGTCCAGCGGCGTCGCCGGGTTGAACACGAGCCCCGCCTGGCAACCCTGATCGCGGATCAGTTGCAGGCTGCGGTCGACGTGGTCGCTCGCCTCGGGGTGAAAGCTGATCAGGCTGGCCCCGGCGGCGGCGAAGTCCGGAATGATCCGGTCCACCGGCCGCACCATGAGGTGCACGTCAATGGGCGCGCTCACACCATGACGCCGAAGCGCCTGACAGACCACCGGCCCGAAGCTCAGATTGGGCACATAGTGGTTGTCCATGACATCGAAGTGGACCCAGTCGGCCCCGGCGGCCAGCACCCGGTCGACTTCCTCGCCCAGCCGGGCGAAATCGGCGGCGAGGATGGAGGGGGCGATGATGAGATCTTGCATGATTGAAATTCTAGCAGACCACCGAATCAGACGCCGCGCGGCGTCAGCCCCGCGAGTATGGCTCGACGCACCGCCGCGAAATCGTCGCGGCCATGGAGGCGGACCAGCTGCAGCGCCCCCTGCGCCGCCGCCATGATCGCCCTTGCCTGGTCGCTGGCATCGCCGGGGAAGTCCAGGGTGCCCTCAAGGCGACCGGTCTCCAGCAAACCGGTGAGCCACTCGGCGAGATCGTCCCGCAGGCCTTCCGCCTCGGCACAGGCCTGGGCCGGCAGGCTGGCGTATTCCACCCCGGCCACCCCCAGCGGGCAGACCCGTTCGCCTTCGATGTTGCGGGCCTCCAGATCGAGGAACCGGCCGACCTGCTCCAGTGGCCCGTAACGGCTGCTGTCCATCTGCTCCCGCCACCAGGCGAATTCGACGCGGTAGCCCGCGAAGACCGCAGTGACCAGATCGGGCTTGGACGGAAAGTGGTAGTGCACGGCACCGCTCTGGATCTCCAGGGCATCGGCGATCTGCCCGAAGCTGAAACCATGATAGCCGCGCTGCTGCAGCCACTTCGCCGCCAGACGCAGAATGCGGCGACGGGCCTCCCCGCGCGGACGCCGCCGCCCCTGGGCCACGGGCATCAGACGCCGATCGCCAGTTCGGCCAGGTTACAGGGACGATGTCGGACATCCAGCTGGTCGGCCAGGATGCCGTTCCAGCCGTCGCGACAGGCCCCGGTCGACCCGGGCAGTGCGGCGATCAGGGTGCCATTGGCCATTCCCGCAACGACCCGGGACTGCAGCATGGATGTCCCGATGGTCTCGCGGGAAATCTGCCGGAACAGCTCGCCGAATCCCGGTATCTCACGGTCGAACAGCACCCGGACCGCCTCGGGGGTGACATCCCGCGCCGTGAACCCCGTCCCGCCGGTGGTGATGATGACCTGCACCGATGCATCGGCGATCCAGGCCGAGACCATGCGGCGGATCTCGTAGCGGTCATCGATGACGATGTCCCGCGCCGCGACACGGTGCCCGGCGGTGCTGGCAAGATCTGCCAGGGTGTCGCCCGAGCGGTCATCGGCAGGCCCACGCGTATCCGAAATGGTGAGGATGGCCAGGTCCAGGGGAACAAAATCGCGCTCTGCGCTCACGGGGCACTCCGGTAAAGGGAATGGGTCGGGCTTGTTGGATATCAAGATAACGCGCCGCTGCCGGGCCACCAAGCCTGTACAATGGACGACTCAGTCGAACGCATGGGTCATCGCATGGAATCCCGCAAGATCGCCGTCGTCGGCGCCGGTGTGGCTGGCATCGGCGCGGCCTGGCTGCTCTCGCAGCGCCATGAGGTCACGCTCTTTGAGGCCAATGACCGCCTTGGCGGCCACAGCAACACCGTTGCCTGCGGGATGCCCGAGGGTGAGATCCCTGTGGACACCGGCTTCATCGTCTACAACGAACCCAACTATCCCCAGCTCTCGGCGCTCTTCCGCCATCTCGACGTGCCCACGCGCGAGTCGGACATGTCCTTCGCGTTTGCCGCCACGGACATCGACCTGGAGTATGCGGGCAGCGGCCTGGGGACGCTGTTCGCCCAGCGCCGCAACCTGTTTCGCCCCCGGTTCTGGGGCATGGTGCGGGATATCCTGCGCTTCAACCGCGAGGCCAACGAGCGGCTGGCCAGCGGCCGCAGTCACCATCAGAGCCTGGGCGAACTCCTCGATGAGCTGGGGATGGGCGACGCGTTCCGGCGCTACTACCTGCTGCCCATGAGTGCGGCGATATGGTCCTGCCCACAGGACATCATGCTGCGATTCCCGGCGCGGTCCTTCCTGCGCTTTTTCTACAACCACGGGCTCATCCAGCTCCAGGACCGTCCGCAGTGGCGCACGGTCGCCGGCGGCAGCCGCGAATACATCCAGCGCATGAGACCGGCCATCCAGCATGTCCACACCGGCACCCCGGTGCGCTCGGTCAGGCGTCTGGCATCCGGCGTCGGCCTTGCCGGCGATGCCGGCGAGCTCGGCGAGTTCGACGCGGTGGTCATGGCCGCCCACGGCGATCAGACCCTGGCCATGCTCGACCAGCCGAGCGAGGCCGAGGCGCGACTGCTGGGGGCGTTCGGCTACCAGGCCAATGACGCCTGGCTGCATACCGATCCCGCGCTGATGCCGAAACGTCGGGCGGTCTGGTCGTCGTGGAACCATCTCACCGCACGAAGCGTCGATGGGAGACAGCCCGTTTCGGTGACCTATTGGATGAACCGACTGCAATCACTCGCCACCGACACCGATGTGATGGTCACGCTGAACCCCCTGCGGCAGCCGGCGCCGGAGACCGTCATCCGGCGCCAGCGCTATGACCATCCGGTCTTCGACCAGGCAGCGGTGGCCGCCCAGGCAGCGCTCCCCGGGATCCAGGGCGTCGACCGCATCTGGTACTGCGGGAGCTATCATGGTTATGGCTTCCATGAGGACGCCTTCAGCAGCGCGGTCCGGGTCGCCGAACGGCTCGGCGCACCGCCGCCCTGGGCCGGCGACGCCAGGGCGGCCGACTCGCATGTCCCGCTGAACACGCCCGCCCCGCTGGGGGCCGGCGCCACCCCCTGATGCAGGATGACGCCCTCATCATCTACACCGGGCGCCTCGTCCATGAGCGGCGCATCCCACCACGCTATCGGTTTGCCTATCGCGTCTTCAGCCTGCTGCTGGACATTGACCGCCTCGACGAGGCCGACCGGCGATATCGGCTCTTTTCGCACAACCGCTTCAACCTGATCGGCTTCCATGACCGCGATCATGGCCCCAAGGATGGCGCGCCGCTGCGCCCCTGGATTGATGAGCAGCTGGCGGCGGCCGGGATTGATCTGGACGGCGGCCGTGTGCAGATCCTCTGCTACCCACGGGTGCTCGGCTATGTCTTCAACCCACTGACGCTGTGGTTCTGCCGGCACGCCGACGGCAGCCTGCGGGCGGTGCTCTGCGAGGTACGCAACACCTTTGGCGACTGGCACGGCTATCTGCTGCATGACAACGGCGCGGCGCTGCCGGAGCGCCTGCGCGACCAGGCCGGCAAGGTCTTCCACGTCTCGCCCTTCCTGCCGAGGGAGGGCCACTACCGGTTCCGTCTGCAGGCGCCGGCGGCGCATTACGGCGCTACGGTGAACTGGCATAATGCGGAGGATCCAGACCAGCCGGCCTTGATCGCCGTGCAGTCCGGTCAACGATGCCGGGGTGGTGATCGGGGCTTGCTCCGCGTGGCGCTCACGGTACCCTTGTTGACGCTGAAGGTGATCGCCGCCATTCACTGGCAGGCGCTTAAGATCTGGCTCCGGGGTGGTCGATTCCACCGCCGCCCGGCGCCGCCGGATTCGGAGATCAGCCAATGACAAGCACCCAGCAGGCGGTCGTCGACCTGCCCTCTCCACTGCCGCTGGCCGGGCGGATCCTCCTCGGCTGGTTCAGCCGCCTCAGGCGCGGCCGCATGGAAGGCCAGATGCCCGGTGGCGAGCCCTTCCTGATCCAGGGCGCCGAGGCCGGACCCACCGGCGTCATGCGGCTCCATCGGCCCGGCCGCATGGTCGCGCGCATCGCCACCCGCGGTTCAGTGGGCTTCGCCGAGAGTTACATGGCCGGCGAGTGGTCCAGCCCGGACACCGCTCATCTGCTGGAACTGATGCTGCGCAACGAGGACGCCTTCGAGCGCCGCATGGAGCCCTCATGGCTGCATCGGCTGCGACTCGCGCTGCATCATCGCGGTCGCCGCAACACCCAGCGCGGCAGCCGCCGCAACATCGCCGCGCATTATGACCTCGGCAACGAGTTCTACCGGCATTGGCTGGACGACACCATGACCTACTCGGCGGCGATCTTCGAGCATCCCGACCAGCCCCTCGCCGAGGCCCAGCAGAACAAGTACGACCAGCTGCTCGACACCCTCGGCGCCCGACCCGGCGAGCATATCCTGGAGATCGGCTGCGGCTGGGGTGGCTTTGCCATGGCGGCTGCGCAGCGCGGCATGCGGGTCACCGGGCTGACTCTGTCTACCGAGCAGCTGGCCTGGGCCCGTCGACGCATCGCCGAGGCCGGATTCGCCGGGCAGGTGGAGCTTCGACTGGAGGACTACCGCGACACCCGCGGCCGGTTCGACCATGCCGTGTCAATCGAGATGCTCGAGGCCGTCGGCGAGGCATACTGGCCGGCGTATTTCCGAATGCTGCACGACCGGGTGCGCCCCGGCGGGCATATCGGCCTGCATGGCATCACCATTGCCGAAGAGCGATTCGAGGAATACCGCCGGCGGCCCGATTTCATTCAGCGCTACATCTTCCCGGGTGGGATGCTGCCGACCCCGCGCAGGCTTGCCGAGGAGAGCGAGCATGCCGGCCTTGCGGTGATGGAATCCACCGGGCTCGGCCAGCATTACGCCGCCACGCTTCTACAGTGGGACGCCCGCTTCGTCCGGGCCCTGCCAGAGATTCACCGGCTGGGGTTTGACGAACACTTCATCAACATGTGGCGCTACTACCTCGCCTACTGCTACGCCGGCTTCCGCACCGGCAGCATCGACGTCAAACGCGTCCTGCTGCGCCGGCCGTGAGCCTCGGGCGCGGCGGGATCCTCCTCTACGGCCTGCCCGCCATGCCGCTGGCCGTCATGGGGGTGCCCATGTACATCTTTCTGCCCGGGTTCTATGGGGAGACCCTGGGCCTCGCGGCGGTCGGCACCGCGCTCCTGGTGGCCCGGCTGTGGGATGTCATCACCGACCCCCTGATCGGCAGCCTGGGCGACCGGCTGCACACGCGATGGGGACGCCGACGGCCGCTGATCGCCGCCGGCATGCCCCTGCTGCTGATCAGTGCCTGGGCGCTGTTCAGGCCACCGGAAGCGGTGGGAGTCGGCTATCTCCTGGGTTGGGGGCTGGCCGCCTACCTGGGCTGGACGCTGATGTCGCTGCCCTATACGGCCTGGGGGGCGGAGCTCTCCGAGGATTACGACCGACGCGCGAGCCTGACCGCCAGCCGCGAAGGGTTCATGCTGGCCGGCACACTGCTCGCCATCGCCTGGCCCACGGTGGTCGGTGCCGGTCGAGCCGATGCCGCCACGCTCGCGGGGCTCGCCTGGCTGCTGGTCCTGGTGCTGCCACCGGTGGTGATTCTCACCCTCTGGCGGGTGCCGGAATACCATCTGCCCTCGCACCCGGTCGGCTGGCGTGAGGGCTGGCGGCTGCTGCGGCGCAACCGGCCATTCCTGCGCCTGGTGGCGGCCTACGTCATGAATGGGCTGGCCAACGGCCTGCCGGCCTCACTGTTCACGCTGTTCGTCGCCCATGTACTGCGTGCCGAGGCCTGGACGGGTCCGCTGCTGCTGGTCTACTTCGTGGTGGGCATCCTCGCCCTGCCCGGCTGGCTGTGGCTGTCCCGACGCATCGGCAAGCACCGGGCCTGGGCCCTGTCGATGCTCTGGACGTCGCTGGTGTTTGCCTGGGTGCCATTCCTGGGCCCGGGGGACACCTGGGCGTTCCTGCTGATCTGCGTGCTCTCGGGTGTGGGTGTGGCCGTCGACATGGCCCTGCCGGCCGCCATCCAGGCGGACCTGGTCGATCTCGACACGGCGGGTGGCGGTGGCCGGCGCACCGGTCTCTATTTCGGGATCTGGAACATGGCCACCAAGCTGGCCCTCGCGCTGGCCGTCGGCATCGCCTTCCCGCTGCTCCAGTGGTCCGGCTTTGACGCCACGCAGGTCGATGACCGCGATGGCACACTGGCGCTGGCGCTTTTCTACGGCGCGGTGCCCATCGCCTTCAAACTCGCCGCCACCGGCCTGATGTGGCGTTTTCCCCATGACCGCCGGGCCCAGCTCGCGACGAGGGCCCGGGTCCACGATGTGGAGGGAGCGCCGGGCGGAATGACGCCCCCCTAGCCCCCCGAGTCCACGGCAAGGCGTGATCGCAACCAGCGCATCAGCCCCCCGATCACCGGGAACTGCTCGTAGAGCTCACCAGCGGCATCCCAGTAGTCGACATGCTCCCGCACACGGCCGTCCTCGGCAAAAACCACCCGGGAGACGCCCTCCAGGGGACGGCGGGGCGCCTTGTCACGCCTGAGCCTGAAATGCAGCCGCCAGCGCAGGTACCCCAGCCGTTCATCACCCACCGATTCGAGCACCTCGAAGCGGGCCTCGGCGCAATTGGCATACATGTGCTCGAACACCGCCCGGATACCACCAATGCCGTTCACCTCGTTGAAAGGATCCCGAAAGCGCGCGTTCTCGACGAAAACGGCATCAAGGCGGTCGAGATCCTCCGGCTGCATGGCCGAAAAGAATTCCCCGTAGCGCTGCAGGGCCGTCATGCCTGCACCATGCGGCGGGTCAGCGCGAAGTAAAGCCGATAGGGGAGCAGCCGCAGCAGCTTCAGCGTCCAGGCGAAACGTTTCGGGAAGATGATTT
Source organism: Spiribacter onubensis (assembly GCF_040838425.1). Taxonomy (NCBI): domain Bacteria; kingdom Pseudomonadati; phylum Pseudomonadota; class Gammaproteobacteria; order Chromatiales; family Ectothiorhodospiraceae; genus Spiribacter; species Spiribacter onubensis. Next base: position 71,125 of record NZ_JBAKFI010000002.1, read on the forward strand.
CGAAGCCGGCATCATCGATCTCGCGATGGATGTAGTCGGCCGCCTGTTCCGGGGTGATCAGCTGGGGCATGTGAAAGCGGTTCTTCTCGGTCAGCCGCGTCTTCACGAACCCGGGGTTGATCACCCGCAGGCTCACGCCGGTCCCGATCAGGGCGGGACGCAGGGATTCGGCCATGTTGAGGACGGCCGCCTTGCTGGCGCCGTAGGGCGCGGCCTGCGGCAGGCCGCGATAGGCCGAGAGACTGGCCGTGACCAGGATCTGGCCACGGCCGCGCGCCCGCATGGGGCCCAGCGCCGCGCCCACGCCATTGACCGCCCCCAGATAGTTGACCTCGGCCAGGCGCCGGAACAGCGCGGGATCGAACGCGTCCAGGGTCATCGGATCGTAATCCCCGGCGTTGAGGATGACCGTGTCGATCTCGCCGATCTCGGCCTCCACCGCATTGAAGACCTGCTGGCAGGCCTCGGGATCGGTCACGTCGAGGGGGTAGGGATGGAGCCGGTCGGCCAGATCGGTGTATTCCTCACCGATCGCCCGCAACGCCTCCTCGCGGCGCGCGGATACCGCCACCCGCCAGCCGTCCCGGGCCAGCTTGATGGCCAGTGCGCGGCCAATACCGGCACTTGCGCCCGTGATCAGTGCCACCCGTCCGCCGTCTGTCATCTCTGCCGCCATGGGCCATCCTGTGCCGTTGAGTTACCTGTGCGTACAATCTTACGGTCTGACCACGGTAATCCGCCAACGACTCCGCGATCCGCCACGAGGAGCGCCCGACATGGCCCCGGCCCTTTACTGGATACGGCGCGACCTGCGCCTCGCCGACAATCCCGCCCTCAGCGCCGCCGCTCAGGACGGCCGACCGGTGATTCCGGTCTACATCCATGCGCCCGACGAGGCCGGCGCCTGGGCGCCGGGGGAAGCCAGCAACTGGTGGCTGCATCACAGTCTGGAGGCGCTCGCCAGCGAGCTGGCCGCCCGCGGCGTACCGCTGGTGATCCGGCATGGGGACAGCCTCGCGGCGCTGGAGTCGGTCATCGAGGCGACCGGTGCCGAGGCGGTGCACTGGAACCGCCTCTACGAACCGGCACTCATCCGCCGTGACAAAGGCATCAAGCAGCAACTCAGGTCCCGTGGGCTTGAGGTCCATAGCCATAATGCCGCCCTGCTGCATGAGCCCTGGACGGTACAGACCGGCACCGGCGGCGATTACAAGGCATTCACGCCGTTCTGGCGCGCCTGCCGCAGACACCCGGAGCCAATGGCGCCCTTACCGATCCCCGGGCATCTGACGGCTCCCGCCGGCATTGAAGGGCTCAACGGCGCCCTTGAGCCGTCGGACAAGGGCAACGCGCCGCTGACGGCCCTGCAGCTATTGCCGCGGATCGACTGGGCGGGCGGCCTGCGGGAGCGCTGGCAGCCCGGCGAGCGCGGCGCCGCCCGGCGGCTTGAGGATTTCCTCGAGGCGGCATTGGCCGCCTATGACGAGGGCCGCGACCTGCCGGCGGTCGCCGGGACCTCGCGCCTGTCACCGCACCTGCATTTCGGCGAGATCGGGCCGCGACAGATCTGGCAGGCAGTGCAGTCCACCCTCGCCCGGCACGGCGCCGAGGACGGGCTGCTGCATGGTGCGGAGGCCTTCCTCGCCGAGATCGGCTGGCGGGAATTCGCGCACCATGTGCTCTATCACCATCCCGACTTCCCCGATGCACCCCTCAACCCCCGATTCGCCGATTTCCCCTGGCAGGCGGACCCCGGCGGACGGCTGCTTGGCGCCTGGCAGCGCGGCGAGACCGGTATCCCGCTCGTCGACGCCGGCATGCGTGAGCTCTATGCCACCGGCTGGATGCATAACCGCGTACGCATGGTGGTGGGCTCTTTCCTGGTCAAGAACCTGCGGCTGCCCTGGCAGGATGGTGAGGCCTGGTTCTGGGACACGCTGGTGGATGCCGACCTGGCGAGCAACAGCCTCGGCTGGCAGTGGGTGGCCGGCAGCGGTGCCGATGCCGCGCCCTATTTCCGGGTCTTCAACCCGGTCCGTCAGGGCGAGCGCTTCGATGCCAGCGGCGATTACGTCGCCCGGTGGATCCCGGCGCTGGCCCGGCTCCCGGCCAGACACCGCCATGCGCCCTGGCAGGCGCCGGACGGGGTGCTCGCCGACGCCGGGCTGACCCTGGGTGTGGATTACCCGCACCCCATGGTCGATCTCAAGGCGAGCCGCCAGGCGGCACTGGCCGCCTTCGAGCAGATCAAGAAGCCGAGTTGAGTCTCCTTCTGGCCTGATATCATCCGCCTTCGATAACCCGGCCACCAGGAGCCCGTCGTGTCCCCCGAGCGCCTTTACCAGAGCGAGATCACCAGTCTGCCGCTACTCCAGCGCGGCAAGGTCCGTGATGTCTATGCCGTGGATGACGAGATCCTGCTGGTGGTGACCACCGACCGGCTTTCCGCCTTCGATGTCATCCTGCCCGATCCCATTCCCGGCAAGGGCGCCGTGCTGACCCGGCTGTCCAACTTCTGGTTCGATCGGCTGGCCGGTGCCATCCCCAACCAGTGCCTCGATCTGCCCCTGGAGGCGGTGCTGAATGATCCGGAAGAACGCGAGCAGGTGGCCGGCCGGGCAGTGGTGGTCCGTCGCCTGGCGCCGCTGCCCTTTGAGGCCATCGCCCGGGGCTATCTGATTGGTTCGGGCTGGAAGGACTACCAGGCGAGCGGCCATCTCTGCGGCATCCCGCTGCCCGCTGGCCTGCGCCAGGCGGACCGCCTGCCCGAGCCCCTGTTCACGCCCTCCACCAAGGCCGAAGTCGGCGGCCATGACGAGAACGTCGCCTTCGACGCCGTGGTCCGTGAACTGGGCCGCGATATGGCGGAACAGCTGCGCGACATCACCCTGACGCTCTACACCGAGGCCGCCCGCTATGCGCGGGATCGCGGCATCATCATCGCCGATACCAAGTTCGAATTCGGCCTTGATGCCGCCGGCGATCTGGTGTGGATCGACGAGGCCCTGACGCCCGACTCGAGCCGCTTCTGGCCGGCCGATGCCTACCGGCCGGGCAGCTCACCGCCGAGCTTCGACAAGCAGTTCGTCCGGGACTACCTCGAGACCCTGGACTGGGACAAGACACCGCCCGCCCCCCGCCTGCCCGATGAGATCATCGAGCAGACGGCGGACAAGTACCGTGAGGCGGAACAGCGCCTGCGGCGCTAGAGGATCTCGTTGACCCGAACCACCTTGAGGGCGTTGGTGCCACCCCGGACACCGGCAAGGTCGCCCTTGGTGATGACCACCAGATCATCGCCACTGACGGCGTTCCGGCTCTGAAGCTCGGCGACGGCCTCGCGGTTCACCGCGTCATGTTCCCGCTGCATGGGGTCAAAGCTGATCGGGTTCACACCACGGTAAAGGGTCACCTTGCGCCGCGTGCGCGGCTGCTCGGAGAGCGCATAGATGGGAATGTCGGTCCCAATGCGCGACATCCACATGGCGGTGGCGCCCGACTCGGTCATGGCGGCGATCGCCTTGGCCCCGAGGCTGTTGGCGGTGGTGATGGCGGTCTTGGCGATGGCCTCGTCGATGCGATCGAAGTGCACTCCGGGCGCCAGACCGGCCATCGGCCGCGTTTCGTCGGCGTAGGTCTCTGCCCCCACGCAGACGCGCGCCATGGCGGCCACCGTCTCCGCCGGAAACTGGCCCATGGCCGTCTCCTCCGAGAGCATGACCGCGTCCGTGCCATCCAGTACGGCGTTGGCCACATCCAGCACCTCGGCGCGCGTGGGCATCGGGTTGTCGACCATCGACTGCATCATCTGTGTGGCGGTGATGACCACGCAGTCGCGTTCGCGGGCCATGCGCATGATGCGCTTCTGCACGCCGGGCAACTCGGCATCGCCGATCTCCACGGCCAGGTCGCCACGGGCGATCATCACCGCGTCGGCGGCTTCCATGATCTCCGCCAGCGCATCCACCGCCTCATGGCGCTCGATCTTGGCGACGATGCCGCCATGACCACCCGCGTCACGCAGTAGCGAGCGGGCCTCGTCGATATCCGCGCCATCGCGTGGGAAAGACACCGCCACATAGTCGGCCTCGAGTTCCGCGGCAAGCTTGATATCGACTCGATCCTTGTCGGTGAGCGCCCGCACCGAGAGCCCGCCGCCCAGGCGGTTGATGCCCTTGCGATCCGACAGCGTACCGCCCACCAAAACCGTGGTGTGGATGCGCGTCCCCTGGATCCGCTCCACCCGGAGCCGGATCAGGCCATCGGCGAGCAGCAGGATGTCGCCCGGGGCCACATCGTCGGGCAGCCCGGCATAGGCAACGCCGACGCCCTCGGCACTGCCGGCGTCGCCGCCCAGCTCGGGGTCGAGGAAGAAGCCCGCGCCCTCTTCCAGCTCCGCCGGCCCATCGGCGAAACGCTCAACACGGATCTTCGGCCCCTGCAGGTCACAGAGCATGCCCACCACCCGGCCGGCATCCTGGGCCGCCTGATGCAGCGCCTCGGCACGCCCGCGGTGCTCGTCATGATCGCCATGGGAGAGGTTCATGCGCACCACGTCGACGCCCGCGTCGACGATGGCACGCAGCGATTCGGGACTGGTCGTGGCGGGACCGAGCGTTGCCACTATCTTTGTCTGACGGCTCATTACCGATCCTCCTTAACGATCCAGCACCGCCACGGCCGGCAGCTCGCGCCCTTCGAGAAACTCGAGGAAGGCACCGCCACCCGTGGAGATATAAGAGATACGATCGCTCACGCCATACTTGGCCACGGCCGCGAGGGTGTCGCCCCCGCCGGCAATGGAAAAGGCAGGGGACTCGGCAATCGCCTCGGCCAGCGCCCGCGTGCCGCCACCGAAGGCATCGATCTCAAACACGCCCACCGGGCCGTTCCAGACAATGGTGCCGGCCTGGCGCAGCCGCTCGGCATAGGCCGCCGCGGTCTTCGGGCCAACATCGAGGATCATCTCGCCGTCACCGACCGAGTCGACGTCGCGCACCCGCGCCTCGGCGGTTTCGCTGAGCTCGTCGGCGACCACCACATCCTCCGGGATCGGGATCTCGCCACCGGCGGCTCGGGCCTTGTCCATGAGTGCGCGGGCCGTATCCACCAGGTCGGCCTCGATGAGCGACTGACCCACCGGATGACCGGCGGCCGCGATGAAGGTGTTGGCGATGCCGCCACCCACGATCAACTGATCCACGCGGTCGGTGAGCTGCTCGAGCACGGTCAGTTTGGTGGAGACCTTGGAGCCCCCGATGATCGCCACCAGCGGCCGGGCGGGTGCCTCCAGCGCCTTGCCGAGGGCCGCCAGTTCGGCGGCCAGCAATGGCCCGGCCACCGCATCCGGTGCGAAGCGTGCGACCCCATGCGTGGAGGCCTGGGCCCGATGCGCCGTACCGAAGGCATCCATCACGAACAGGTCGCAGAGCCCGGCCATCCGACGCGAGAGGTCCTCGTCGTCATCCGTCTCACCGGCGTTGAAGCGCACGTTCTCGCAGAGCACAAGCTCGCCGGCGGCCGGTGCCGGATCGGTCTCCAGCCAGTCACGCACCACCGGCACGTCCTGGCCCAGCAGTTCGCCCAGCCGACGGGCGACCGGCGCCATCGAGGCCTTCGGGTCGAAGGATCCCGCCTTCGGACGACCGAGATGGCTCATGACCATGACCCGCGCGCCGGCATCGAGGAGGCGCTGGAGGGTGGGCAGCGCGGCCCTCAGCCGGGCCTCGTCCGCAACCTCGCCATCCTTGAGCGGTACGTTGAGATCCTCGCGGACCAGCACCCGTTGATTCGCAGGGGTGACATCATCCAGTGTCCTGACCGCCATTACTTGGCCTGCATCATGGCCAGGGCCGTATCCAGCATGCGGTTGGAGAAGCCCCACTCGTTGTCGTACCAGGCGCAGGCCTTCACCAGCCGGCCGCTGACCTTGGTCAGGGTCGCGTCAAAGGTGGAGGAATGCGGATCATGGTTGAAGTCCACCGAGACATAGGGACCGTCACTGTAGGCGAGCACCCCCTTGAGCGGGCCCTCCGCGGCCGCCTTGACGACCTCGTTGACCTCTTCCACCGAGGTGTCCCGCGAAGCGATGAAGGACAGATCGACACTGGAGACGTTGATGGTGGGAATCCGCATGGCGTAGCCATCCAGGCGTCCATCCAGCTCCGGGAGCACCAGGCCGACCATCGCGGCCGCACCGGTCTTGGTGGGGATCTGCGACATCGTCGCGCTGCGGGCGCGGCGCAGATCCTTATGGTAGACGTCGGTGAGCACCTGGTCGTTGGTATAGGCGTGGATCGTGGTCATCAGACCCTGCTCAAGGCCGATGGCATCGTTGAGCGGCTTGACCAGCGGCGCCAGGCAGTTCGTGGTGCAGGAGGCATTCGAGACGATGGTGTGATCCGCCCGCAGCACATCGTGGTTGACGCCGTAGACCACCGACGCGTCGACATCCTTGCCGGCCGGCGCGGAAATGAGCACCTTCTTCGCGCCGCCCTGGAGGTGGGCCGAGGCTTTCTCCTTGCTGGCGAACAGCCCGGTGCACTCCATCACCACATCGACGCCCAGCTCACCCCAGGGGAGGCTGGCCGGATCCCGCTCGGCGAGCACCTTGATCTCGTCGCCGTTGACCACGAGGTTACCGTCGCGCACCTCGACCGTCCCGGGGAAGCGGCCGTGCGCGGTATCAACGCGGGTCAGATGGGCGTTGGTGTCGGCATCACCGAGGTCGTTGATTGCCACGACCCGGATTTCATCACTGCGGCCCGCCTCGTAAATCGCACGCAGCACATTACGGCCAATGCGGCCATAGCCGTTGATTCCAACCTTGATCGCCATGTTGTCGACTCCTGATTATTACTCTGATCTTCGCTGATCGTGTCGTGATGAACGCCGGCGGCTTCAGTTCGCCAGCTGTTGCTCCAGGGCCGCCACCACTGCCTCGGTGGTCAGCCCCATATGCTCGTAGACCGTGTCGCCAGGTGCCGATGCACCGAAATGCCGCAGCCCCACCAGGCCCGACTCGCTGCCCACCAGGGCCCGCCAGCTGTCGGACGCGGCCGCCTCCACGGCGACCCGTGCCTGAACGGATGCCGGAAGGACGGCCTCGCGGTAGTCCGCCGGCTGCGCCAGGAAGCGCTCCAGGCAGGGAACAGAGACGACGCGGACGGCGTGACCGCGCGCCTCAAGCGCCTCCGCCGCCGCCACCGCCATGCCCACCTCCGAGCCACTGGCCATGACGATCGCCTCCGGAACGGCGCCGGGCTCACGCAGGACGTAGCCGCCCCGGCGGATCGCGTCAATCTCGTCATCCTGACGCGGCTGATGGGGCAGCTTCTGCCGCGACAGCGCCAGTGCGCTGGGGCCGTCGGTGCGCTCCAGCGAGGCCTGCCAGGCCACCGCCGTCTCGGTGAGATCACATGGTCGCCAGACGTCCAGGTTGGGGATCAGCCGCAGGCTCGGCAACTGCTCGATGGGCTGATGCGTCGGCCCGTCCTCGCCCAGACCGATGGAATCATGGGTGTAGACGAGAATGCTGCGAACACCCATGAGCGCCGCCATGCGCACGGCGTTGCGGGCATAGTCCGAGAACACGAGGAATGTCCCGCCGTAGGGGATGATACCGCCGTGCAGGGCCAGCCCGTTCATGATGGCGGTCATGCCGAATTCACGCACTCCATAGAAGAGGTAGTTGCCGTCGGCATCCTCGGCAGAGACGGCGGTACAGTCCGCCCACCAGGTATTATTCGACCCGGTGAGATCCGCTGATCCGCCCACCAGCTCCGGCAGATGGGGACCAAAACCGTTCAGCACGGCCTGTGAGTGCTTGCGGCTGGCATCGTCCCTGCCCTCCGCCTGAGCCTTTTCGATGAATGCCCGGGCATGCTCGGCGAAGTGCTCGGGGAGTTCGCCGGCCATGCGCCGCTCGAAATCGGCGGCCAACTCCGGATGCGCCTCGCGGTAGGCCGCCAGCGTCTCGCGCCACTCGACCTCCGCCGCGGACCCGCGGGCACGGGCATCCCAGCCCTCGTAGATGTCATCGGGGATCTCGAATGGGCCATGCGCCCAGCCCAGGAACTCCCGGCTCGCCTGGATCTCGTCATCGCCGAGCGGCGCGCCATGCACGCCATGCGTACCGCAGACATTGGGCGCACCGAATCCGATGGTGGTCTTCGCGCAGATCAGCGAGGGCCGGTCGGTCACGGCCCGGGCCTGTTCGATGGCGGCGCGGATGGCCTCGGCATCGTGGCCATCGACCTCCTCCACCACATGCCACCCATAGGCTCGGAACCGGGCCGGCGTATTGTCGGTGAACCACCCCCGCACCTTGCCGTCGATGGAAATGCCGTTGTCGTCGTAGATGCCGATGAGCTTCCCAAGGCCAAGGGTGCCCGCCAGCGAGCAGGCCTCATGGGAGATGCCTTCCATCAGGCAGCCGTCGCCGAGGAAGCAGTAGGTATGATGGTCCACCAGGGTATGCCCGGGGCGGTTGAACTGACCGGCGAGGATACGCTCGGCGAGCGCCATGCCCACTGCATTGGCCAGCCCCTGTCCCAGCGGCCCCGTGGTGGTCTCGACGCCCGGCGTGTCACCCACCTCCGGATGACCCGGCGTGCCCGACTCGAGCTGACGGAAGTTGCGCAGCGCATCCATCGGCACGTCATAGCCACTCAGATGCAGCAGCGAATAGATGAGCATCGAGCCGTGGCCGTTGGAGAGGACGAATCGATCACGATCAGGCCAGTGTGGATTGGCCGGATTGTGCCGGAGGAAATCGTTCCACAGGACCTCGGCGATATCCGCCATACCCATCGGCGCGCCGGGATGCCCGGACTGGGCCTGCTGGACGGCATCCATGGAGAGGGCGCGGATCGCGTTGGCGAGTTGGCGGCGGCTGGACATGGGGCGGTTTCTCCGGGGCAGATCCAAGCGGTTATGTGGGCGGCAATTCTCCAGAACTTCCCGCATGCAGGCAACCGACTGTACAATCGTGCGAGTTTTTGTGCCGGCGACAGGGAGCGCACTGCCAGCAATGGGGAACCAGTATCTGTTCACCTCCGAATCGGTCTCCGAGGGGCATCCGGACAAGGTCGCGGACCAGATCTCCGACGCGGTCCTCGATGCCATTCTCGCGGATGACCAGGCGGCCAGGGTGGCCTGCGAGACCCTGGTCAAGACAGGCATGGTCATCGTCGCCGGCGAGATCACGACCTCGGCCTGGATCGATCTGGAGGATCTGGTCCGCCGGACCATTCTGGACATCGGCTATGACAGCGCCGAGGTGGGCTTTGATGGCGCCACCTGCGCGGTGCTCAATGCCATCGGCAAGCAGAGCCCGGACATCAACCAGGGCGTCGACCGGGCCGATCCGGAGGAGCAGGGCGCCGGCGACCAGGGCATGATGTTCGGTTATGCCTGCCGCGAGACGGACGTCCTGATGCCGGCCCCCATCACCTACGCGCATCGACTGGTCAAGCGCCACAGCGATATCCGCCACCGTGGCGTCCTGCCGTGGCTGCGGCCGGATGCCAAGTCCCAGGTCAGCTTCGTCTACGAGGACGGCGAGCCGGTGGCGGTGGATACGATCGTCCTGTCCAGCCAGCATGACGACACGGTCTCCCAGAGCGACATCAAGGAAGCGCTCATGGAGGAGGTGATCCGGCCGGTGATCCCCGGGCACTGGATCAGTGACCGGACGCGGTTCTTCATCAACCCCACGGGCAAGTTCGTGATCGGCGGACCGGTGGGTGACTGCGGCCTGACCGGCCGCAAGATCATCGTCGACACCTATGGCGGCATGTCGCGCCACGGCGGCGGGGCCTTCTCGGGCAAGGACCCATCCAAGGTGGACCGCTCCGCGGCCTATGCCTGCCGCTACGTGGCCAAGAACATCGTCGCCGCCGGTCTGGCCGAAAAGTGCGAGATCCAGCTCGCGTACGCCATCGGCGTGGCCGAGCCGATGTCGGTATTCGTCGACACATTCGGCACGGGCCGCGTCTCCGAGGCCCGGCTCGTGGAACTGGTGCGCGAGCACTTCGATCTACGCCCGTATGGCATCCTGAAGATGCTGGACCTGGTCCGCCCCATCTATCGGCCGACGGCCAGCTATGGTCACTTCGGCCGCGAGGAAGACGGCTTCCCGTGGGAGCGGACCGATCGGGCGGAGGCCCTGCGCAGCGCCGCGGGCCTGTAACCGCCGCAGTAATCGTTCGCGTGTCGAGGAGCGCTGCACTTCGCCTGGAGGCGGGGGAGGCTCGGCACGGGGACTCAACGGACAACGGCGCTCGACGGAACACATGGAGTTGAACCATGAACGCTGTCGTTGACACCAGGCTCTCCGGATCGATCATCGCCGATGCCAGCCTCGCCCCCTGGGGCCGTCGCGAGATCGAGATCGCCGAGACCGAAATGCCCGGCCTGATCGCACTGCGCGAGAAGTATGCCGGCGAGAAACCACTCAAGGGCGCCCGCATCGCCGGGTCGCTGCACATGACCATCCAGACCGCGGTGCTCATCGAGACCCTCGAGGCCCTGGGTGCCGAGTGCCGGTGGGCAAGCTGCAACATCTACTCCACCCAGGACCACGCGGCGGCGGCCATCGCCGAAGCGGGCACCCCGGTGTTCGCCTACAAGGGCGAGTCGCTGGAGGAGTACTGGGAATTCACCCATCGCATCCTCGAGTGGCCGAACAGCGAGCCGAACATGATCCTCGATGATGGCGGTGATGCCACGATGGCGGTGACGCTGGGGGCGAAGGCCGAGCAGGATCCGTCGGTTCTGGACAACCCGGGCAGCGATGAGGAGCGGGCGCTGTTCGCGGCGATCCGCCGGCGCCTGAAGGAGAACCCGGGCTTCTACGCCCGCACGCAGGCCGCCATCAAGGGCGTGACCGAGGAGACCACCACCGGCGTCAAGCGCCTCTACGAGATGCAGCAGAGCGGCGAACTGCCCTTCCCGGCGATCAACGTCAACGACTCGGTGACCAAGTCGAAGTTCGACAACCTCTATGGCTGTCGCGAGTCGCTGGTGGACGGTCTGAAGCGCGCCACCGATGTCATGATCGCTGGCAAGATCGCCGTGGTTGTCGGCTATGGCGACGTGGGCAAGGGTTGTGCACAGAGCCTCAAGGCCCTGGGTGCCAGCGTCTGGGTCACCGAGGTCGATCCCATCTGCGCCCTGCAGGCCGCCATGGAAGGCTATCGGGTGGTCACCATGGAAGAGGCGGCGGACAAGGCCGACATCTTCTGCAGCGCCACCGGCAATTACAACGTGATCAACCACGATCACATGGCCGTCATGAAGAATGAGGCCATCGTCTGCAACATCGGGCATTTCGACAACGAAATAGACGTCGCCGGCCTGCGTCAGTATCAGTGGGAGAACATCAAGCCGCAGGTGGATCACATCACCTTTCCCGACGGCAAGAAGATCACCCTGCTGGCCGAGGGCCGCCTGGTGAATCTGGGCTGTGCCACCGGTCATCCCAGCTTCGTGATGTCGGCGAGCTTCACCAACCAGGTGCTCGCCCAGATGGCGCTGTTCAACAACGATGGCAGCTACGGCAACGAGGTCTACGTCCTGCCCAAGCATCTTGACGAGGAGGTGGCCCGGCTGCATCTCGAGAAGATCGGCGCCCATCTGACCACGCTGCGCGAGGAGCAGGCGAAGTACATCGGTGTCTCGGTCGATGGCCCCTACAAGCCCGAGCACTATCGCTACTGAACCCGCCACTCGCCTGCATGTGACAGGCATCCCACCGGTCGGGGAGGTCATGGACCTGCCCGATGCGGTGGTCCGACATATCCAGGCCCGTCGTCTGCGCCGCAGCGACGGGCTTGTGCTTTTCGACGGCACCGGCGGGGAGTACACGGCTCGCCTCGACACCCTTGAAAAGCGCCGCGCGCGGGCTCGCATCGAGGCGTTTTCGCCGCGCGAGGCCGAGCCCCCGGTGGCGGTGACCATCCTGCAGGGCATCAGCAAGGGTGAACGCATGGACTACTCGGTGCAGAAGGCCACCGAGCTGGGCGTCGCCCGGATCATCCCGGTGATCAGTGAGCGCTGCGTGGTGCGACTCGACACCGACCGCTGGGCGAAGAAACAGCGTCACTGGCAGGCCGTGGCCGTCGCCGCCAGCGAGCAGTGCGGCCGCAACCGCATCCCGTCGGTGGAAATGCCCTGTGGGGTGGATGATGCCCTGACGGCGGTGGCGGGTCTCCCCGGCGTGATCTTTGATACCGAAGGCGACCGGGCGGCCCATCAGCTTGACCCCGCGTCAGCGCTCGCCACCCTCATTGGCCCCGAAGGCGGTCTGGCGCCCGCCGAGATCCAGCGCGTAGCCGACCTTGACTGGCAGCGGATCCGCCTCGGCCCGCGCATCCTGCGCAGCGACACCGCCCCGGTGGCGGCACTGGCCGTCATTCAGACCGTGATCGGAGACATGGGTTAAACCGACCTCAAGGAACCATGATGTCCCGGCTTGCCCGTCAGCCACTCACCGTCATCGTCATGGCTCAGCTGTTCGGGACCTCACTGTGGTTCAGCATCAACGGTGTCTGGTTCTCCCTCGCCGGCGAACTGGGACTGGATGAAGGAGATCTGGGCCGGCTTACGCTGAGCGTCCAGGCGGGATTCATTCTGGGCACCCTGGCGCTGGCGACCACGGGGCTTGCCGACCGGTTTTCCGCGAGTCGGATCTTTGCGACCGCCAGCCTGCTCGGTGCGCTGATGAACGCGGGATTCATTCTCGCCGCCACCAGTCCGACACTGGCTGTTCTGCTGCGCTTTCTCACCGGACTCTGCCTGGCCGGCATCTATCCGCTGGGCATGAAGATGGTCATCGCATGGACGCCCTCGCACGCCGGCGCCGCACTCGCCTGGCTGGTCGGCATGCTGACGCTGGGCACCGCCACGCCGCATCTCATGCGCGGGCTTACGCTGGGGCTGCCTTGGGAAGGGGCACTGCTGGGGGCATCGGCGCTCGCCCTCGTTGGCGGGGCGTTGGTCTTGCGCCTGGGTGACGGGCCGCACCTGCCGCCCACCGCCGGTCCCATCGCGCTGCGCGGCGGCCTCGAGGCCCTGGGAATGCCGGCTTTCCGGGCGGCGGCCAGCGGTTATTTCGGACATATGTGGGAGCTCTACGCGGTCTGGATGCTGGTGCCGTTGCTCGTGGCCCGCGAGCTCGGCCGGATGGGAGCGACCGCCAACCTTATCCCCTTCGTGGCCTGGCTGATCATCGGCATCGGGCTGGTGGGCTGCGTGATCGGCGGGCATCTCAGTCGCCGCCTTGGCAGTGCCTGGGTGGCGTCGCGGGCACTCAGCGTCTCCGGTGGCCTGTGCCTTGGCTATCCGCTGCTCGCCGCGCTCGGTACGCCACCACTGATGCTGATCGCCCTGCTGTTCATCTGGGGGCTGACGGTGATCGCCGACTCGCCGCAATTCTCGGCAATGGCCTCGGCCGGCGCACCCTCGCATCGGGTCGGCGCCTCGCTCGCGATCATGAACGCGATCGGGTTCGGCCTGAGCATCCCCGCCATCTGGCTCACGAGCCATCTCTGGATGATTCAGGGGCCGTGGGTTTTGATCTGGCTCCTACCCGGGCCGATATTAGGGCTGCTGGCACTTCGTCATTTTTCGACGAAGAAATGAAAGAATTCGTCAGCTTATTCTTTAATCATTCACTGGATTTAAAACCCTTAAATCGGTACAACATCGGTCGGTTCGATTTGGAACTTTTGCGGGAGAACGGACTCATGATGGTGCTACCCTTCCTGCTCGTCGCGATTGCGCTCGGGCTGGTCTATTTCGAAAAACCCGGTGCGGGTTACGTTGTCTGGGGCGGGGGTGTGCTCTGGACACTCTGGCTGCTGAACGTGCACGCCACCGACAAGCTCAATCTCAACTTCTAGGGGGCGGAGATGACGGATTCACTCGCGAAAACGCTCAATGCCCTCGGTCTGCTGGCCATTACGATCGTGCTGACCTTCGCGTTCGCCGACCAGCTTGCCAAGGATGACCTGCCCTGCCCGCTCTGCCTTCTGCAGCGCGCCGGCTTCGCGCTCGCCGGCTTCGGTCTGGCAATGAATATCCTCCAGGGACAGCGCGCGCGGCATTTCGCCCTTGTCATCCTGGGTGCAGTGACCGGCTTCATGGTGTCGGTGCGGCAGATCTTTCTGCACATCGCGCCCAGCTCGCCCTACGGATCAGGCTATGGCGATACGTTCATGGGGCTGCACTTCTACACCTGGGCCGCGCTGCTGTTCGGTCTCATCATCATCGGCTCGGCGCTCATGATGATTTTTGACAACGGCTACAAGACGGACGGTACCGACAAGGCGAGGAACACGGTGCGGCCGACCGGCCTGGCACTGTTCGCCTTCGGCGCTTTCAGCCTGCTGGTCATCGCCAATGCCGGCTCCACCCTGCTCGAGTGCGAGCTCGGACTCTGCGCCGACAACCCGACCGCCTACGAGATGCTCGAAAACTCATAGCCCGGTCGCACTGGATCCGGGAAGAATGCTGGAGGCTTGAGCCATGCTGGAACTTGATCCCGTCATTCTCTCCCGGATTCAGTTTGCCTTCACCATCACGTTTCACGTCATATTCCCGTCATTCACGATCGGGCTGGCGGCGTGGTTGACTACGCTCGAAGGCCTATCGATGGCAACAGGCCGACCGGTCTACCGGCGGCTTTTCGATTTCTGGCTGAAGATATTCGTCGTCGCCTTTGTCATGGGCGTCGTCTCCGGCATTGTCATGGCATTCCAGTTCGGCACCAACTGGAGTGAACTGGCCGCCCGCACCGGCCCCATCCAGGGCCCCCTGCTCGCCTACGAATCCTTTACGGCCTTCCTTCTGGAGGCGACTTTCTTCGGCGTCATGCTGTTCGGCCGCCACCGCGTGCCGCCGTGGTTCTATTTCGTTTCCTGCCTCATGGTGGCGTTCGGCACATCGCTGTCGACGTTCTGGATCCTCGCCAACAACAGCTGGATGCAGGTGCCGGTCGGCTATGCGCTGGAGGGCCAGCAGTTCGTCCCCACCAGCTGGAGCGCCATCCTCACCAACGAGGTCCTCTGGGTCCGCTTCCCGCATATGCTGCTGGCGGCCTACCTGACCACGGCCTTCTGCGTGGCGGCGGTGGGGGCCTGGTACGCGCTGCGACGCCTCTATGCGGAAGAGAGCCGGGTGATGCTGCGCATGGGCCTGGGGCTGGCGGCGCTGCTGATCCCCTTCCAGCTGGTGATCGGCCACCTCAATGGCGAATATGTGGAAAAACACCAGCCCAGCAAGTTCACGGCCATCGAGGGGCGCTGGGAGACGGAACAGCCCGCCCGGCTGCTGCTGCTCGCCTGGCCGGATGAGGCAGCGGAGCGGAACAGCTTCGAGATCGGTGTACCCAAGCTCGGCAGCTTCTTCGACAACCTCAATTTCACCTCCCGCGAGCCGGGCATCCGTACGGTGCCGGCGGCCGAACGCCCGCCATTCCTGATCCCGTTCTACGGATTCCGGGCCATGGTGGGGATGGGGCTGGTGATGCTGTTCATCTCCTGGACCGGATCCGTGCTGGTGAGACGGCGGCGCATGGACGCCGGCAAGCTGCCACCCAAATGGTTTCTCTGGGCGACGGCGCTGAGCTTCCCCAGCGGATTCATCGCCGTGGTCGCCGGCTGGTTCACCGCCGAGGTGGGGCGCCAGCCATGGGTGGTGTTCGGGGCGCTGCGCACGGCGGATGCCGTGACACCGTCGCTGGGAACGGCCACGGCACTGACCTCGCTACTCATCTACATCGGCCTGTACTCGATCATCTTCCCGGCGGGCACCTACTATATTCATCGGACCATCAAGCGTGGACCGGGGAACGAGATCGAGGCCGACGAATCCACCGAGGTCAAGGTCCATCGCCGGGCGCTTCCGCTCGGGCAATGACGTCCATGCGATCTGCCTGATAAGAGAGGAACCCGGGTTTGGAAACGATCTGGCAATTTGACCTGGTGCATTTCTGGGCGGCGGCGCTGGCCTTTTCGATCCTGATGTATGTGCTGCTGGATGGTTTCGACCTCGGCGTCGGGATGCTGTTCGGCATCAGTGGTGACGCCGGCCTGCGTGACCGGATGCTGCGGACCATCGCACCGGTCTGGGACGGTAACGAGACCTGGCTGGTGGTGATCGGCACGGTGCTCTTCGGTGCTTTCCCGGCGGTCTATGCCATATTCCTGTCGGCCTTCTACCTGCCGGTCGCCTTTCTCCTCGGGGCGCTGATCCTGCGCGGTGTATCCATGGAATTCCGCGGGCGAAGCACCCGCCGGCGCTGGTTCTGGAATCTGGGCTTCAGTGGCGGATCCTTCGCCGCGGCATTCGTGCAGGGCGCCGCCGTCGGCGCGCTGGTCAAGGGCATCGACGTCGACAGCGGACAGTATGTCGGCGGCCCGTGGGACTGGCTGTCGCCCTTCGCGGTGTTCTGCGGGCTGGGCCTCGTTGCCGGCTATGCCCTGCTGGGCGCGAGCTGGCTGGTGATGAAAACCCGCGGCGACCTGCGGGAGTGGAGCTACCACTGGCTGTTGCGTCTGCTGGCGATCAGTATCGGATTCATCGCGGTCAGCTTCGTCTGGACCCTGCTGGCTGGGCTGAATATCACCGATCGCTGGTTCGAGGCACCGGTGCTGCTGGCCGTCCCGGTAGTGTTGCTCCTGACCGGGGTGGTGGGCCTGATCTGGAGCTGGCGTCAACGGCTGGATCGGCTCGCCTACCCCATGGCGGCGCTGATCTTCTTCGCGGCGTTCACTGCGTTCCTGCTCAGTTTCTGGCCCTGGGTCCTGCCGGGGGATCTACGCTTCGACCAGGCCGCGGCGCCGCCGAAGTCCCTCGAGTTCCTGTTCTATGGTGCCGGCATGGTCGTGCTGCCGATCGTCGTGCTCTATACCGTCGGGGTATACTGGATTTTTAGAGGCAAATCCCGGCCCTTGGATGAATGAACCCCCGATCCTGGCGATTCTATGTGGCCGCCGCTCTGGTGGGCGCGCTGGCGGGGCTGATCGGTGCGGCGTTTCACGCCCTCCTCGATCTCGCGGTCAGCGAGCGACCGGCCCTCGAACAATGGCTTGACAGCCTTCCAGTCCCGTCGTGGTTCTCGCTCATGCTGCTCTGTGCGCTCACCCTGATGGGCTCACTCTGGCTGGTTCTGCGCTTTGCCCCCGAGACCGCCGGCAGCGGCATTCAGGAAGTCGAGGCAATACTCGGAACACATCGCCGCCTGCGCTGGCATCGGGTCCTGCCGGTCAAGTTCACGGGCGGGCTTCTTGCCGTCGGCTCCGGCCTCGCCCTGGGCCGAGAAGGCCCGACCATTCACGCCGGCGCCGCCTTCGGACAGATGGTCAGCGACTGGCTGGGACGTGACCGGGCCGAGGCCCGTGCCCTGATCGCCGCCGGGGCCGGGGCCGGTCTGGCCGCCGCTTTCAACGCCCCACTGGCGGCCATCATCTTCGTCACCGAGGAGCTCCGCGAGGAGTTCGACTACCGTTTCACGACGCTCCAGGCCGTCACCCTGGCCAGCTGCCTCGCGGTCATCGTCAGCGGTGCCCTGATGGGCCAGGGCCCGCAGTTGCCGATTCCCGTCGCCGACGACGGCCCCGTGCCCGTCGGGGCCCTGCCGCTGTTCCTGATCCTCGGCGTGGTGGTGGGCCTGATCGGCGTGCTGTTCAATCGCCTGCTCCTCGCCGGCGTGCGTTCCGTGCGCGCCCTGCCCACGAGGCGGCATTACCTGCTGGTGGGGGCGGTCGGCCTGATGCTCGGACTGCTGCTGTCCTACCTGCCCTCGGCGGTCGGCGAGGGAGACCGACTGGTGGCGACACTGCTCCGGGATCAGACGGCCCTGCTGATTCTGCTCGGATTACTGGCACTACGGCTGATCACGACGGTCACCAGCTACAGTCTCGGACTGCCCGGTGGCATCTTCGCGCCCATGCTCGCGTTGGGGACGCTGATCGGTGCCGCCTTTGCCGGCCTGATCGGCATTGTCGCCCCGGCGCTCGACCTGGCGCCGACCTTCTTCGCAGTGGCCGCCATGGGCGCGCTTTTCGCCGCCACCGTCCGCGCGCCGCTCACCGGGATCGTGCTGGTCATCGAGCTCACGGGCGATGTCGCCCTGGCGCTACCCATCATCGTGGCCTGCCTCACCGCCACATTCACGGCGCAGGCCATGGGCGGCCGGCCGATCTACAGCGAACTCCGCGCGCTGAACTCGAACGCGGGCTGATAGACTACCGGCCGTCGACGCGCTGCAACGAGGAGCTTTCCATGGCCTATCGCCTCGGGGTCGTCATGGACCCCATCGAGGGCATCACCCCGTACAAGGACACCACGCTGGCCATGCTGCTGGAGGCCCAGCGACGGGGCTGGGAAATCCGCTATCTGACGCTGGCGGATCTCTCGCTGCGGGACGGGACGGCCTATGGCGATGGCGCGCTGCTTGAGGTCCGCGACGACCACCATGACTGGTTCAGCCTCGGCGAACGCGATGAGGAGCCGCTTGAGAACCTCGATGCGATCCTCATGCGCAAGGACCCGCCGGTGGACAGCGCCTATGTCTATGCCACCCACATCCTGGAAGTGGCCGAGCGCGCCGGCGTGCTGGTGGTCAACCGGCCACGGGGCCTGCGCGATGTGCAGGAGAAGCTGTCCATCGCCCACTTTCCGCAGTGCTGCACCCCCACCGTGGTGGAGATGAAGGCCGGGCCGCTGAAGGCCTTCATCAATGCCCAGGAGCGCGCGGTGCTCAAGCCGCTGCATGGCATGGGCGGCGAGGCGATCTTCGTCGTGCATGCCGGCGACCCCAATACCAGCGTCATCATTGAACAGCTCTCCGAGCGCGGTACCCGGTACGTCATGGCGCAGCGTTATCTGCCGGAGATCAGCGACGGCGACCGGCGCATCCTGGTGATCGATGGGCAGCCGATGGATTTCGCCCTGGCGCGGCTGCCTGCCGCGGGCGAGAGCCGCGGCAATCTCGCCGCCGGTGGCCGTGGCGTCGCCCGCCCGCTGACCGATCGTGAGCGCTGGATCGTTGAAGAGGTCCGCCCGCTGCTGGCCGAGCACGGCATCCTGTTCGCCGGCCTGGACGTGATCGGCGGCTATCTCACGGAGGTCAACGTCACCAGCCCCACCTGTGTGCGGGAAATCGATGCGCAGCAGGGGACGAACATCGCCGGCGAGCTCTTCACGGTCATCGAACACCGCCTGATGGGACGCCCCTGATCCGGCATGGACGACGCCACCCTCGCCCGCGACCGCCTGCTCATGGCGGTGCTGCTGTCGATGGTGGTGCATATCCTGGTGCTGTTCGGCCCCTTCGGTCCGGACA
This sequence comes from Spiribacter onubensis, assembly GCF_040838425.1. Taxonomy (NCBI): domain Bacteria; kingdom Pseudomonadati; phylum Pseudomonadota; class Gammaproteobacteria; order Chromatiales; family Ectothiorhodospiraceae; genus Spiribacter; species Spiribacter onubensis. The sequence goes on from NZ_JBAKFI010000002.1 coordinate 90,476, forward strand.
TCGCATCGCCCCCCCGGATCACCACCGAGATGCCGCTCACTCTCGAACTGCAGCGCTCGGTCCCGCAGCGTACTCAGCCGATCGGGCTGGTCATCGGGGCAGCTCCCGATGGCTGGCGGGTGATCGACGAGCAGCCACGCGGGCACCAGCGGCATATTGACGGGACCACCCGTGATGAGCCGGCTGCCCGGTACCTGCGCGACTGGATCCTGCGGGCCGAGGCCGTGGGCAACCGGGTCTATCCCAGGGCGCTGATCGAGGCGGACGTCACGGGACGGGTCATCATGGCGGTGACGCTCAATGCCAGTGGCGAGATCGTCGCCACGCGGATGCTCGGTAAGGGGACCCGACCAGCGCTGGAGCAGGCGGCGCGGCGCCTGGTCGAGGCGGCCGCTCCGTTCCCGGCGGTGCCGCCGGAGGTGCTGCAGGGGCGTGATGAACTCGTCATCACCCGCACCTGGTCGTTCGGGGAAGCAGTGCCATGAGCCGCCCCGCCACTTACCTGGGCTTCGATGCCGGGGAGAAGCGGCTGGGCGTCGCCGTCGGGCAGTCGATTACCGGCCTGGCGCGGGCGCTTGAGGTGCTGCCCTGCCGTGCGGGGCACCCGGACTGGTCGGCCTTACAGGCGCTGGTTGACGACTGGCAGCCTGCGGCCCTGATCGTCGGCATCCCGCGACATGCCGACGGCAGCGCCTCCGGGAGCACCCGCCTTGCCGAGCGCTTCGCCGGCGAGCTGGCGCGGCGGACCGGCATCAGCGTCCATCGCATCGACGAGCATCTCTCAAGTCATGCGGCGGAGACCGCGTTGCGGGAGCGCGGCGCCAGGGCGGGCGTGATCGATGCCGAGGCGGCGCGTATCATTCTGGAGACGTGGATGAGCGAGCAGGCCCCGTGACAACACAACTACCTGATATCGAACCGTTGCTGGCCAAGCTGACCGAACAGGTCGCCACCCTTCTGTCGGCCGAAGGCCGCGAGCGTTGCGCGCTGGTGGGCATCCACCAGGGCGGCGCGTGGCTGGCGGGCCATCTGCAGGAACGACTGGCGTTGCCAGGCGAGCCCGGTGCGATAGACATTGCCTTCTACCGCGATGACCTGGCCCGCGGCGGGCTCCAGGCCGAGGTCCGGCCGAACCGCATGCCCATCGACATTGAGGATCGGGTCATCGTGCTGGTGGACGACATCCTCTACACGGGCCGAACCATTCGGGCGGCGCTGAACGAGATCTTCGACTACGGGCGCCCTGCCGCGGTGCGCCTCGCCGTCCTCCTGGATCGACCGGGACGCGAATTGCCCGTCCAGGCGGACATCGCCGCCCATTACATCGATCTGCCGGCACGGCAGCGCATCAAGCTGCGCGGCCCGGACCCCCTTCACCTGGTCATTGAGGAGGCCCGTTCATGAGCGTCCAGCTTGACGACCAGGGGCGACTGCGGCACTTCCTCACCACCGAAGGACTCGATCCCCGGCTGCTGGTGCGCATCCTGGATACCGCCGAATCCTTCTCCGGGGTGATCGGCAAATCGGTGAAGACCGTCCCCCTGCTGCGCGGTCGCACGGTGATCAACCTGTTCTTCGAGTCGAGCACCCGCACGCGGACCACCTTCGAGCTGGCGGCCAAGCGACTGTCGGCCGACGTACTGAACGTGGCCGTGGATACGACGACAACCAAGGGCGAGAGCCTGCTCGACATGCTCCGCAACCTGCAGGCGATGCAGGCCGACATGTTCGTCATCCGTCACAACCAGAGCGGCGCCGCCGAGTACTTCGCCCGCCATGTCGACCCGGGTGTGGCGGTGCTTAACGCCGGCGACGGCTGGCACGCCCATCCAACCCAGGCCATGCTCGATGCCTTCACCATCCGCCGGCACAAGGGCCCGTTCGAACAACTGCGCATCGCCATCGTCGGCGATATCCGTCACTCCCGCGTGGCCCGCTCGCAGATCCATGCCTTCAACGGCCTCGGTGCTGGCGAGGTGCGCGTCATCGCACCCAACACCCTGCTGCCCTCGGATGTCGACAGCCTCGGTGTGCAGGTCCACAACGACCTCAGCGCCGGGCTGCGTGACGTGGATGTCGTCATCGCCCTGCGCCTGCAGCGCGAACGCATGCAGGGTGCCCTGCTGCCCGGCGAGTCAGAGTACTTCCGGCATTACGGGCTGACCGAATCCCGCCTGGCCAGTGCGCATCCCGAGGCGATCGTCATGCATCCCGGCCCCATCAACCGCGGCGTGGAGATCGACTCCGCCCTGGCCGATGGTCCGCGCTCGGTCATCCTGGATCAGGTGACCAACGGCATCGCCGTGCGCATGGCCGTCATGACCATGGTTCTGGGTGTTCAGCCGGATACGGCACGGGAGGTGTCATGAGCCGCATCCTGATCTCCAACGGCCGCCTGATCGATCCGGCCAGTGGTCTTGATGAAATCGGGGATGTGGCCATCGCCGACGGACGCATCGTCCGGCTCGGGGGACAGATCGAGGACTTCACGCCGGACCGGCGCATCGACGCCAGCGGCCAGTGGGTCATCCCCGGACTGATCGACCTCAGCGCCCGTCTCCGCGAACCGGGCGCCACCCGAAAGGCGGACATCACCAGCGAAAGCCGCGCCGCCGCCGCCGCAGGCATCACCAGTCTGGTCATGCCACCGGATACCACGCCGGTCATGGATACGCCTTCGGTCGTGGAACTGGTCAGTCATCGCGCCGACATCACCGGCGCCGCCCGGGTGGTCCCGCTGGGGGCACTCACCCGGGAACTGGCCGGCGGGCAGCTGTCCGGCATGGCCGGCCTGGCCGCGGCCGGCTGCCCGGCCCTGTCCGACGGTGGCCGGCCGATAACCGACTCGCTGGTCCTGAGAAGGGCCCTGGAGTATGCCAGCACCTTCTCACTCCCCTGTCTGCTGACCCCCGTTGATCCCTGCCTGGCGCAGGGCTGCCTCAATGAGGGACCGACGGCTACCCGGCTGGGGTTACCGGGCATTCCCGCCGCCGCCGAAACCGCCGGTCTCGGCCGCCAGCTCGCCGTGGCCGGTGCCAGTCGGGCGCGCGTGCACTTCGGGCGCCTGTCCAGTGCCGACGGGGCCCGTCTGCTCACCACCGCCCTGGGCGAGAACCGCAGACTGACCGCGGATGTAGCGATCCATCAGCTCTTCCTGACCGATCAGGATGCGATGGAGTACGACACCCGGTTCCATCTTGATCCGCCACTGCGGGACATCATCGATCGCGAGGCCCTCCGGCAGGCCGTCGCCGATCGGGTCATCCGCATCATCTGCTCCGACCACCAGCCCCACGACCAGGATGCCAAGGACGGCCCCTTCGCCAGCACGGCCCCCGGTGCCAGTGGCCTTGATACCCTGCTGGCGCTGGTACTGCGCCTCGTCGAGGAAGAGGTGCTGCCGCTGCACCGGGCACTGGCCACGGTGACCCTGGAGCCGGCGCGACTGCTGGGGCTGGAAGGCGGCCGTATCGACGAGGGCGCCGCCGCCGACCTCGTCGTGGTGGATCCGGTCGCGCCCTGGTTCTGTACCGAGGAAAGCCTGCGAAGCCGTGGCCGCAACTCCCCGTTCCTTGGCTGGGAATTCAGCGCCCGGGCCACTCACACCCTCGTGGCCGGACGCCTGGTCCATCAGCCCGACCCCCCATGAAACCCGGCCGTCTGATCGACGCAACACCGGTCATGGACGACTGGTGGCTGCTGCGGCTCGGCTGGGATGAGGCGGCGCCGGCACCGGGTCAGTGGCTTTGGCTGGAGCTTGCCGGGCGACGCTGCTGTCTGCCGATCCGCGATGCCGACGAGAAAGAAGGCTGGATCGCCGGCGTCGTGCCGCAGGGCTGTCTGCCGGCACGGATCGGCCCCGGCACACCCGCTGCGATCTCCGGGCTCCAGGGCGAGCCCGTTATCCCTGGGGAGCATGAACGCTTGCTGGTGCTTGGAGAAGATCTCGGCATCGGCCCGGCCATGGCTCTGGCCGAGCGCGCGACCACCCGGGTCCGGCTATTGCTGCTCGGCGGCCATTACGGCGTCCCCGCCCGTCTGGTGCCGTCTCGGTTTTTCATCCCCGCCCTCGCCGACAGCGCCATCGCCGGCGTCTCCAGCCTTGAACAAGCCGGTGTGCCCGCCCGCGTCGCCCTTGACGAAGACCGGCCCGGCGTTTTTGAAGGCGGCATCATGGATCTCCTCGGCCGCTACCTCAGCGACACCCCGCCGCTCGAGCGCGAGTCACTGCGACTGATCGCCTTCGGCTCCTGGGGTGAGCTCCATCAATGCCGCCAGGGGCTCGCCGCCAGCGTCGGCGCGGTCGAGCTGGTGGAACTACCGGGCGTTCAGGAGCGCGGTGGATAACACACCGATCGGCGCCTCGAGATCGTCCGGGGAAAGGGGCGGAGCCGGCAAACCCGGGATCGGGTGGCGGATCATGGCTTGGCGATCCCGTCTCCTTGTCTCGGGCGACCTCGGGGCGCCCGGGACAAGGAGACGGGAGCGGCAGGGCACGGCCAAGGATCAACCGCTGCACAGCAACCGAATTCGACGCCATCACATCTCCCGCCGTATCATTCCGGCGATGACCACCGAGCAGACAGCCAGGATCGCCCAGCGCCTTGCCGAGGTCCGCCAGCGGATCCGCGATGCGGAGTTGGCCCATGGCCGTGAGGCGGGCAGCGTGCAGCTGCTGGCGGTGAGCAAGCGTCAGCCGGTTGAGGCGATCCGGGCGGCGCTCGCCGAGGGGCAGCACGCCTTCGGCGAGAATTACCTGCAAGAGGGTGCGGAAAAACGCGCGGCGCTCGCGGGCGAGGCCATCGAGTGGCATTTCATCGGCGCCCTGCAATCGAACAAGACCCGCGCGGTAGCGGAGGGCTTTGACTGGGTGCATACCATTGATCGGCTGAAGATCGCGCGGCGCCTGTCCGAGCAGCGACCGTCAGAGGCCGCACCGCTGCAATGCTGCCTGCAGGTGAACGTCAGCGGCGAGGCGAGCAAGGCGGGCGTCGAGCCCGGGCAGGCACCGGCGCTTGCCATGCAGATCGCCGATCTGCCCAATCTGCAGCTGCGGGGCCTGATGACACTGCCGGAGGCGGTGACCGACTTCGAATCCCAGCGGGATGCCTTTCGGAAGTTGCGCACACTGCAGGCACAACTCGTTGCCGACGGACTGGCGCTCGATACGCTGTCCATGGGCATGTCCAACGATCTGGAGGCCGCAGTGGCCGAGGGCGCGACGATGGTTCGCCTGGGCACCGCGGTTTTCGGACCCCGACCGGAGAAAAAGCCGTGAGCGAGAAGATCATCGCCTTTGTCGGTGGCGGCAACATGGCCCGCAGCCTGATTGGAGGGCTCATTGCCGATGGCCATCCCCATGCCGGCCTGCGCATTGCCGAGCCCGATGCCGGGCGCCGCGAAGCGCTGATCGAGGACTTCGGGATTCAGGCCTTCGAGGAGAACGCCACGGCCATTCGCGGCGCCGATGCAGTGATCCTGGCGGTCAAGCCGCCATTGATCGCGGAAGTCGCCCGCGACCTCGCGGGACAGATCCGTGAGCAGGGCAGCCTCGTGATCTCCGTCGCGGCGGGGGTGCGCTCTGCCGATATCGCCTCATGGCTGGGCGGTGACGCGCCGGTGGTCCGGGCCATGCCCAACACGCCGGCGCTGGTCCAGACCGGCGCCACGGCGCTGTATGCCAATCAGGCCGTCACCGCCGCGCAGCATGACCTCGCTGAGACCACCCTGCGCGCCGTGGGCATGGTGGTCTGGCTGCCCGATGAGGAACAGATGGATGCCGTCACCGCGGTCTCCGGCAGTGGCCCGGCCTATTTCTTCCTGACCATGCAGGCCATGCAGTCGGCCGGCGAGTCCATGGGCCTGAGCAGCGAGACGGCCCGGCTGCTGACCCTCGAGACTGCCCTGGGGGCGGCCCGAATGGCACTGGAGAGCAGCGAGGATCCCGCCTCGCTACGCCGGCGGGTGACCTCTCCGGGCGGCACCACGGCCGCGGCCACGCAGGTACTCGAGGATGGCGACCTGGCCGGGCTTTACCGCCGCGCCCTGCAGGCCGCGGCGCGTCGGGCCCATGAGATCGGCGACGAACTGGGAGATCAGTAAGCATGGGGCCGGGTTATCTCAGCAGTCCACTGGCCTTCCTGGTCGACACCCTGTTCAGCCTCTACATCATGGCGGTCATGCTGCGCTTCCTGCTGCAGTGGTCGCGGGCGGACTTCTACAATCCGCTCTCGCAGTTCCTCGTGCGGGTCACCCAGCCGATGTTGCAGCCCCTGCGCCGGATCATCCCGGGCTGGGGGGGCATCGACTTCCCGGCGATCGTGTTGATGGTCGTCCTGCAGGCCATTGCCCTGGCACTGTTGATGATGATCGCCGGGGTCACGCCACGGATCGACTATCTGCTGCTGCGCACGCCGGCTGAGCTCATCAGCCTGCTACTCAACGTCTACCTGATCGCCATCGTGGTCCGTGCCATCCTCTCCTGGATCAATCCGCGCGACTACAATCCCGCCACGACGCTCCTGCTGGGGCTGACGGAACCGGTGATCCGGCCGTTCCGGGCGATCATCCCGCCGATCGGTGGAGTGGACCTCTCCCCGCTGGCCGCCATCATCGCCATCCAGATCCTGAAGATGCTGATCATGCCGCCACTTGACCGCATCGCGCCGGCACTGATGATGTAATCATGAGCGGACCATTCCCCGAGGATTCGGTGGGGCTGGTGACGCCCCGGACCGTGCATTTCGACGAACCCCTCTCCCTCGATTCGGGGCGGATGCTGCCGGGCTATACCCTCGCCTACGAGACCTACGGCGAACTCAACGCCGATGCCAGCAACGCGGTCCTGGTCTGCCATGCGCTCTCGGGCAGTCACCATGCCGCCGGCTACAACGCGCCGGACGAGAGAAAACCCGGCTGGTGGGAAGCCTGCATCGGCCCTGGGAAGCCCCTGGACACCAACCGCTTCTTCATCGTCTGCAGCAACAACCTTGGCGGCTGTCACGGCTCAACCGGCCCCACCACAAGCAACCCGGAAACCGGCGAAGCCTACGGCGCCGACTTCCCCCTGGTCACCGTCCGCGACTGGGTCCGCAGCCAGGCACGTCTGGCGGATCACCTCGGCATTCCACGCTGGGCCGCCGTGGCCGGCGGCAGCCTGGGCGGGATGCAGGCGCTGCAGTGGGCCATCGACCTGCCCGAACGCCTGGCCCATGCGATCGTGATCGCCGCGGCCCCGCGGCTCTCGGCACAGAACATCGCGTTCAACGAAGTCGCCCGCCAGGCGATCCGCTCTGATCCGGATTTCCGGGAGGGTCGCTATGCCGCGACCGGTGATCGACCGCGGACCGGCCTGATGCTGGCGAGAATGCTCGGCCACATCACCTACCTGTCGGAGGCCGCCATGGGCGAGAAATTCGGCAGGGACCGGCGTGGCGAGCCCAACGACTACGGTTTCAACTACGATGTGGAATTCGAGGTCGAGAGCTACCTGCGCCATCAGGGGCAGTCATTCGTGGATCGCTTCGATGCCAACACCTATCTGCTCATGACCCGGGCCCTGGATTACTTCGATCCGGCATCGGCCTGCGGGGGTGATCTGGCCGAGGCGCTGCGCGGCGTCACCGCACCCTGTTTCATCGCCTCGTTCACGAGTGACTGGCGCTTCCCGCCGGCCGCCAGCCGGGAGATCGTGCGCGCGCTCCTCGATACCAACAAACGGGTGAGTTACGCCGAGATACGGGCCAACCACGGCCACGATGCCTTCCTCATGCCCGTGCCGCGGTATCGGGAGGTATTCACCACCTACATGCAGCGGGTTGCCGCGGAGGTGGGCGTATGAGCCCGCTGCGCGCCGACCTCGAGATCGTCGCCGACTGGGTCGGCACCGGTGACCGGGTGCTTGATCTCGGCTGCGGTGACGGCCGGTTGCTGCGTTACCTGTTCGACAGCCGCCAGGCAACGGGTTACGGACTGGAAATCGACCCCACGGGCATCACCCGGAGCATTGCCAACGGCATCAATGTCATTGAAAGCGACCTGGACGAGGGGCTTTCCGACTTCGAGGATGATGCCTTTGACCAGGTCATCCTCACCCAGACACTGCAGGCGGTCCAGCGCCCCGACCAGCTGCTGCGGGAAATGCTCCGGGTCGGCCACACCGGGATCGTGACCTTTCCGAATTTCGCCTACTACCGCCTGCGCTACCACCTGGCCGTTCGCGGTCGCATGCCGATGAGCGAGGCGCTGTCCTACGCCTGGTACGAGACACCCAACATCCATTTCTGCACCATTCATGATTTCGAGGCGCTTTGCGAGGAGCTGGGTATTCACATCCTGGAGCGCCGCGTGTTATCTCATGACTTCAAGCGCCCGCTGCTGGCGAGCCTGATCCCCAATCTCTTCGGAGAAGTGGCGCTTTACCGCATCTGTCGAGCCTGAAGGAGAGCATCATGCCGCACTGCCCACGCCGGATTGCTGGATGGATCGCCGGACTCCTGATGTTGCTGCCACTGGTCGCCGGCGCCCAGCAGGCTGACCGCTTCGGTGAATACGAGATCCACTACAGCGCAATGCCCACCGGCATGCTCAACTCCACCGTGGCCGACGAGTACGGAATCATGCGCAGCCGCACCCGCGGCATGGTCATGCTCACGATTCTGCGCGAGGGCCAGCCCGTGGAGGCCCGGGTGGACATCGTTGCCCGCGACAACAACGATGACCTGTCCGAGATCGGCGCACGTCGCGTGCGCGACGATGGCTGGATCTCCTACATCGGCACATTCCCGGTCGAGGATGGCGAAGCGCTGACCTTCGAGATCGAGGTCAACCCGCATCAGGGTGGTGGACCATTCAAGGTGGCCTTCCGACAGACCTTCTTCACCGGGGAGTAGCCATCGTGTCGACATGGCTGATCACCCACCCGGACTGCCTCGCTCACGACACGGGCAGTGACCACCCGGAGCGCATTGAGCGTCTGGAGGCTGTCCTGGCGGCCCTGGAGGCGCCGGAGTTCGACGCCCTGGCGCGTCATGAGGCCGAGTCCGCCCCGCGTGAGGCCCTGGAGAGGGCACACGACAGCGACTATATCGATGACGTCTTTAATGCCATCCCGACATCGGGTCGGACCCATTTCAATGCCGACACCGTGGTCTCGCCCGGGTCGGGCAAGGCGGCGCTCCGGGCCATCGGAGCGGCATTACAGGGTGTGGACGCGATCCAGAGCGGTCAGGCCCGACGCGTGTTCTGCGCCACCAGGCCGCCCGGACATCATGCCGAACCCGATGAATCCATGGGCTTCTGCCTGTTCAGCAATGCGGCCATCGCCGCACTCCATGCCCAGGCGGTCCACGGCGTACAGCGCGTCGCAGTCGTCGATTTCGATGTCCACCACGGCAACGGGACCCAGCGCATCTTCAGCGGGCGGGATGGGTTGTTCTATCTCTCGCTTCATCAGCATCCGCTGTTTCCCGGCACCGGCACCCGCCGGGAGAACATCCCCGGCAACATCCTCAATCTTCCCCTGCCGGAGGGTACCGGCTCCGCCGCCTACAGGCAGCAGTTCCACGGCGAGGCCATCTCGGCGCTGATCGACTTCGACCCCGAACTGCTGATCATCTCGGCGGGATTCGACGCGGCGGCCGAAGATCCGCTGGCGGGACTGGAGTTGACCGCCGATGATTTCAGCTGGATCACCGATGAACTGGTGGCCGTTGCCAATTACTGCTGCGGCGGCCATGTCTGCTCGATTCTCGAGGGAGGCTATGATCTCGGTGCCTTGTCGCGCGGGGTGGCACGGCATGTGGCCGGACTGATGCGATGAGGCTTGACAGAGCCGGTTATGCACATGGCACCCGCCAAAGCGCCTGCGATATAGCGCGTAAATGCCTGATTGCAGAGGATAATTAGTAAGTTACTGATTCTATTGGAAATTACACCCTGCTCAAGGATTCACCGATCTGATCGTAACCGCAGTGTCATGGCCTCCGTGCCGCTGATCCCCCAGTCCCTCCACAGACTTATCCACAGGTTGTGGGGACAAGTTCAGGGGCGATGGGGCGTCGCGAGGTACTCGTGGGACTGCATTTCCTGCAGACGCGAGACCGTGCGACGGAACTCAAAACGCAGACGCATGCCCCGGTACAACCAGTCGATGTCGGCCATGGCGGAGATGAGCAGCTTGACGCCGCGATCGTAGAACTCGTCCACCAGGGCGATTAACCGTCGGGCGGCGTCCTCACGTTCGCGATCGAGGATGGGGACGCCGGAAATCAGCACGGTATGGAACTGCCTCGCGATCTCGATGTAGTCCTCCTGGCTTCGCGGCCCCTCGCACAGGGCATCGAAACCGCACCAGAGCACGCCGTCGCCGACGCCCCGGGCCGGGATCTCGCGGTGATTGATCCTGAGGACCGGTTCGGCATGCTCCCGCTCCGGACAAAGCTGTTCGAAGGCGGCCGCCAGGGCGGCCTCGGCGCGGGCATCCGGGGGCACATGGTAGATGGGTGCCCGACTGAGCAGTCGCAGCCGGTAATCCGTTCCACCATCCACGTTCATCACCCGCGTATGGCGCTGGAGCAGATCAATGGCCGGCAGGAAGCGCTCCCGCTGCAGACCGCCGTCATACAGCCCTTCCGGCGGCACATTGGAAGTGGCCACCAGCGTCACGCCTTCTTCGATCAGCCCATGCAGCAGCCCGGAGAGGATCATCGCATCGGCGATATCGCTGACGAAAAACTCATCGAAGCAGATCACCCGGGTATTCTCGGCCCATTCAGACGCGAGGCGCCGGAGCGGATCGGACTGATCCCGGAGCACGCGCAGCCGCTCATGGGCGGACTGCATGAAACGGTGGAAATGCGCGCGGCGCTTTCCCGCCGTGGCCGGCAGACACTCGAAGAAGGTGTCCATCAGGTAGGTCTTGCCACGGCCTACGCCTCCCCACAGATAGAGCCCCGTCGGTCCGGCGTCCGCCTCACCGCGACGCCTCGCCCACCAGCCCCGCAGCCCGCCAGGCGGCGCCGGCGCCTCAAGCAGGGCATGGTATAGGCCATCCAGCGCGTCCACCGCCATCCGTTGTTCGGCATCGTCGAGGAAGTCACCGCTATCCAGGTCGGCCTGATAGCGCTCACGTGGCGTCGTCACCGCAACTACTCGCCATATCGCCCGGTTCGGGGGCAGAGTATGCCATGTTGCAGTCCGGTGACGATTGCCAGCGGGGCGGGAGTTTCGTATTTTGCCCGTCTGACCCATTCAACTGACATCCGAGGATTGAACATGGCCGACAACCGCCGCAGCCGCGTCGTGACACAGGGACTTGCCCGAACCCCCAACCGCGCGATGATGCGGGCGGCCGGCTTTCGTGACGAGGATTTCGACAAACCGATTGTCGGTGTCGGTAATGCGCACAGCACCATCACGCCCTGCAACATGGGCATCGGTGCCCAGGCGGAGCGGGCCAGCGAGGCACTTCGCGAGGCCGGTGCCATGCCGGTGAGCTTTGGCACGATCACCATCTCCGACGGTATCTCCATGGGCACCGAAGGGATGAAATACTCGCTGGTCTCCCGCGAGGTCATCGCCGATTCCATCGAAACCGTCTGCAACGGCCAGAGCCTCGATGGCGTGCTCGCCACCGGTGGATGCGACAAGAACATGCCCGGTGCCATGATCGGTATCGCCCGGCTCAATATTCCATCGATCTTCGTCTATGGCGGTACGATCAAACCCGGGCATTACAAGGGCCAGGACCTGACCATCGTCAGTGCCTTCGAGGCCGTCGGCAAGGCCGCCGCGGGCAACCTCTCCGATGAGGACCTCAAAGGCGTGGAGAAGAATGCCTGCCCCGGTGCCGGCTCCTGTGGCGGAATGTATACCGCCAACACCATGTCCAGCGCGTTTGAGGCCATGGGCATGAGCATCATGGGATCGAGCACCGTATCGGCGGTTGACGAAGAGGCCCATACCGTTGCCGCGCGCGCCGCCGAGGTCCTCGTGGACGCGATCCGGCATCAGCGCCTGCCCCGCGACATCATGACCCGCAAGGCGTTCGAGAACGCCGCGAGTGTGCTCATGGCGGTCGGCGGTTCAACCAACGCCGTGCTGCACTTCATGGCCATCGCCAGTGCCTGCGAGGTTGATTTCTCCATTGATGACATCGAGCGGATCCGCCAGCGCGTGCCCGTACTCTGCGATCTCAAGCCATCGGGTCGATACGTGACCAGCGAGTTCCATGAGGTGGGTGGAACGCCGCAGGTCATGAAGATGCTGCTGGCGAAAGGACTGCTGCACGGCGAGTGCATGACCATCACCGGGCAGACCATCGAGGAACTGCTGGCCGACGTGCCGGCGACCCCGCCCGCGGATCAGGACATCATCCGCGACTTCGACAATCCGGTTTATGCCGAGGGGCATCTGGCCATCCTGCGCGGCAACCTGGCCGAGGAAGGCGCCGTCGCCAAGGTCAGCGGCATCAAGAAGCGCCGCATCGAAGGCCCCGCCCGGGTATTCGACTCCGAGGAGATCGCCATGGAGGCGATCCTCAACGACAGCATCCAGGCCGGTGATGTCATCATCATCCGCTATGAGGGCCCCAAGGGCGGACCGGGTATGCGCGAAATGCTGGCGCCCACCTCGGCGATCATCGGCCGCGGCCTGGGGGATGCGGTGGGCCTGATCACCGACGGCCGGTTTTCCGGCGGCACCTACGGCATGGTGGTCGGTCATGTCGCGCCGGAGGCCACGGTCGGCGGCAATATCGCACTGGTCGAGGAAGGCGACACGGTGGTGATCGATGCCGACCACAACCTGCTCGAGGTCAAGCTCAGCGACGAGACGCTGGCTGAGCGCCGGAAGAACTGGCAGCCCCGCCCGCCGAACTACCGGCGTGGTGTCCTTGGCAAGTTCGCCAGACTGGTGAGCTCGGCCTCGTATGGTGCCGTGACCGACAAGGACCTGTTCAAGGACTAGCCCTCGGCGATCCGCCGCAGGTCCGCGGCCATGGCCGCCACGCTGTCGCTCGGGCGGAACAACGCCCGGGCATTGCCATCGGCGTCGAACACGTACATCGCGCTGGAGTGCGAGACGTTGTAGTCGCCGAACTCATTGGGCTCGTCATAGCCGAAGGTGGCGCGATAACGCTTGGTGAGCTCGCGCAGCGTCTCGACATCCGCCGTGGCTCCGCTGACCCGGTCGCTGAAGAAATCCGTGTAGCGCGCCAGCTTCTGCGGGTCATCACGGCCGGGATCCACCGAGACGAAGAGCACCTGCAGATCGCTGTCGAGCCCCTTCCCCGCCGCTTCCGTCGCCGCCGCAATCCGGGCCATGGCCGTCGGGCAGACATCGGGACAGTGGGTGAAACCGAAGAACATCACCGTCGGCGCACCCGCGAGATCGGCCTCGGTCAGCGTCTCACCGTCCTCGCCGGTCAGCTGGAAGGCCAGATCCGGCAGCAGCCCCTCGATCCCCTTGGTCTGGTAGTCACGCCCACCACAGGCCACCAGCAGAAGACCCAGGGCCAGTACGAGCAGCCGCGGCAGGAGCCGCCGGTCAAGCCTTTTCATCATCCCTCTCCAGACGGAATGCCAGCACAATGATCGCGGCGGCGACACTCATCATAGCCGCCGGAATCCAGGTAATCAGCCCACCAATCTGCTGATCAAGCATCGGGTCGATGGGGAACGCTCGCCCGCAGACATCGTAGATCTCGAACAGATTCTGACCACTGAAGGTGATGTAGGCGCCAAGCGCGATCTGCGGCGGCATGATCAACGCCAGCACCAGGATACGGCGCCCGGGGCTGAGCCGGGGCGTGATCCCGCGATCGCCACGCTCGAAGATGAGCCACCAGAACAGCAGACCATCCACGACCATGGTCCAGTTCATGAACCAGTACAGGTCGATGCTGAGCATGGCGTCGAAGTGGATTTCCGGAGTCAGCCAGAAATAGATCAGCCCCACGAAAAGGAAGCCCGCAATGAAGGGCTGCTGCAGGATCCGGTAGACCACCCGCAGCGCCCGGAAAAACGGCCGCAGCCCGCCATCGGGCAGCCGACGCACGGCGGCCGGCAGACCAGCCGCAAGCACGGCGGTCGGCATCGACAACGCGATCAGGAAAGGCCCCAGATGATGGAGTATGAGGTGCTGCAGGCGGTGTGCGGCGAACAGGAACTGCGAGTAGTAGTCGTAATGTGTCTGCGTCACGGCATAGATCAGCCCGACCCCCGCAAAATAGGACAGCGCCGGCCAGAAGCCGGGACGGGCACCGCGCATCATCCCTGCCGCATAGATCACCACGGCCAGGGCGCAGGCGATGAAGACCGGCGCCGAGGGCTCCCACGGCCGCAACCATTCCACCAGCGTTGTCATCGAGCCGGAAGCCTGGCGACACCCTGCATGCGGGCATAGGCCTCGGCGGTGATCAGCACCGCCACGCGACTGGCCGGATAGAGCGCACCGGCTTCCTTCATGTCACCCATGAGGCGCGCCGATTTCGCATCCCCCGGCGCATCAATATCAACCACAAAGAATTCCCGATCCTCCTGCAGCGCATGCCGGACACGCTTGAAGGCGCGGAAGGCCGTTCCCTTCGCGGCTCCGTTCATGCGATCGATCTGGCGCAGGCCGAGCACCGGTTCACCCCGGTATTCGAAGGGCGCTTCACTGAATTGGTCGGTCATCCGGGACACCTCCGGAGGCTTACCTCGGGCATTGGCTCGCGTAAACTCTGCGGTTTGCAATGACCAGCATTCGATCAAGGAGAATGCAATGGAGTTCATCCAGGATTATGCCCTGTTCCTCGCCCGCGTGCTCACCCTGCTGGTCGCCTTCGCGATCATCCTGGGCATGCTCGGCGGCATGGCCGGCAGGCGCCGGGGCCGCCAGCGCGAGCAGCTTGAGGTGGAGCCGCTCAACCGGCGCTACGAGGCGATGAGCCGGCGCATAGAGCAGGGCATCCAGACCGCCCGCCCCCGCCTGTTGCAGCGCCTGCGCGAGCGGCGTCGTGAGAAAAGGCGCCGCCAGGGCGGTGAAGGTCGCCTGCCGAGGCTTTTCGTGCTCGATTTCGATGGCGACATTCGTGCCACCGCCGTGGATGCCCTGCGCGAGGAGGTCAGCGCCATCATCGCCACCGCCAGGCGGGACGACGAGGTACTGCTGCGCCTGGAAAGCCCCGGCGGCATGGTGCCGGGCTACGGCCTGGCGGCCAGTCAGCTCGCGCGTCTGCGTGAAGCGAATATCCGGCTGACCATCGCCGTGGACCGGGTCGCCGCCAGCGGCGGCTACCTGATGGCCTGCGTGGGCGACCGCATCGTCGCCGCGCCGTTTGCCGTCATCGGCTCCATCGGAGTGGTCGGCCAGCTGCCGAACTTCCATGGGTTGCTAAAGCGCCACGATATCGAGTTCGAGCTGCATACCGCGGGTGAGCACAAGCGCGACCTGACGGTCTTCGGCGAGAACACGGATGAAGGCCGTGCCAAATTCCGCGAGTCACTCCAGGAGGTGCATGATCTGTTCAAGCACCATATCAGCCGCTACCGGCCGAGGCTCGCCCTCGACAGCGTGGCGACCGGCGAGCACTGGCTGGGGGAACGCGCGCTGGAGCTCGGGCTGGTGGATGATCTCGGCACCAGCGATGACCTTCTGCTTGAGCGCCGTGAACGCATGGAACTGATCGGCCTCACCTGGCACCCGACGCCCTCTTTCCGCCGCCGGCTCTCGGTGGTGGTGGAATCGCTGGCCGCCCGCTTCAGCGGCCTTTCTCGAGCCAGAATGTAAACACGCCCTCAGCCTCTTCCTGCTGAAGCAGGGTGTTGTCGGTGGTGTCACAAAAGCCGCGGAAGTCGATCACCGAGTGCGGATCGGTGGCCCTGACCCGAAGGCGTTCGCCCGGCGCCATCTCGCGCAGCGCCTGTTTCGTCCGGAGGATGGGAAGCGGACAGTTGAGCCCGCGCAGGTCCAGATCGCGATGGTCATCAACCTGTGAAACGGAGGCCATGGAGACGGTCCTGTTACGGCGCGTATACTGGAGCCCATTATACGCGAACAGCATCGGGAGACGCCGTCATGAGTGATGAGCGCCAGGCGGAGGATAACCTCCGCGACGAGCAGGCCCCGGCATCCCGGCCAGGGCATGACCCCCGGCCGGTGAGTGACGCCCGCCTGCGGGAAGAGGTAAGCCGTGAGGAGGTCGAGAACTATCGCAAGCAGGCCGATGAGGCGCATGCGAACTGGTTTTCGGTGATGAACAACCCTTATGGCAAGGACTGAGCCAGCAAGGAGCCCGAGATGTCCGAATTGAAGGGGATCCCTGTCGTTGTCAGTGGCCAGAAGGTCAGCAAGCCCAATGGCGTGCGGGCCATCAAGAACGGCATCAAGACCCAGCGCGACACCGCCCCCGCCGGCCGCGGCGACAAGCCCGACTGGCTGCGGGTCAAGATCCCGACCGGTGAGACCTACCAGAAGGTCCGCCAGACCGTGCGTGAACACAGGCTGGCCACGGTCTGCGAGGAGTCCATGTGCCCGAACATGGGGGAGTGCTGGAGCGCCGGTACGGCCACCATCATGCTCATGGGCGATGTCTGCACCCGGGCCTGTCGGTTCTGTGCGGTCGACACCGGTAATCCGCGCGGTTGGCTCGATGAGAATGAACCGGCCGGCGCCGCCGAGACGGTGGAGCTCATGGGCCTGAAATACGTGGTGCTCACCTCGGTGGACCGGGACGACCTGGATGACGGCGGCGCGGCTCACTATGCGGCCTGCATCCGCGAGATCAAGCGGCGCAACCCGCAGACGGCGGTCGAGGCGCTGACGCCGGACTTCAACGGGCGCCACGAGGCGATCAACACCGTGGTGGATACCGGCCTCGAGGTGTTCGCCCAGAACGTCGAGACGGTGAAACGGCTGACGCACCCCGTACGCGATCCCCGCGCCGGCTACCAGCAGACGCTGGATGTGCTTGCGTACGCCAAGGAGCGGCGGCCGGACGTCCTCACCAAGACCAGTCTCATGCTGGGCCTTGGCGAGACGGATGAGGAAATCATCGAGACCATGGATGACCTGCGCGCCATCGGTGTCGACATCGTTACTTTCGGCCAGTACCTGCGGCCGACGGTCAACCACCTGCCCGTGGACCGCTATGTCACGCCCGAGCAGTTCAACCGCTACCGCGAGATCGGTCTCGGCAAGGGCTTTCTGGAGGTCGTATCCGGCCCGCTGGTGCGCTCCAGCTACCGCGCCGATCGGGTCCTCGAGAAGAACAACGTGGGTCTCGATCGAGCTGCTGGGGAGGGCTGAGCCCGATCTAGTAACGGCCCTCGATGCGCTCCTCCGGAGTAATATGAGGAATCGGGGTGCGTTGCGTCTCCTGCGCACCACAGATCAGATCCACGGCCCGGTCCGCTGCGTCCTGGAAGGGCTCGAGCACGGTATCAGCGCCGCGCCGCTGTAGCTCTTCCGTCTCCAGGTCACTGTGGGACGCAACGGCGATTTTCCCGCGAAATGGCTCCGCGCGGATGACCTGCATCAGGGTATGTCGACTGTCCTCACGACTCAGCCCGGTGGGGTGGCGGGGTACCGTACTGACGACCCACCGGGCGTTTTCGAGGGGTAATGAGCCAATGAACTCGGGGTCGGTCGCATCCCCGTATTCGGCATGCAGCCCGAGCTGTTTCGCCCGCCGGATTGCACTGGGGTTGAAGTCCACGCCCAGAACGGCAAACCCCCGCCGCTGCAGCCGAAGCCCCAGGGCCGTACCGAAGCGGCCCATCCCGAAAATGAGGATATCAGTGCCACCAATATGCTCGTCGGCCTGTCCGCCAGGCTCACGCGGCGTCTCGGCGCGCTCGAACATCCATAGATGCCGCCCGAGGTGTTCATAGAGCCAGTGAGAATAGGTGATCATGTAGACGGACACAGCGATGGTCACCAACCCGACCAGCGTCACCAGGCCCAGCGCCTGCTCGCCGACATGCCCCAGGGCCAGCCCCATGCTGATGAAGATCAGGGAGAATTCGGAAATCTGGGCGACTGTGAGTCCAGCCAGAAAGCCGGTTCGCCGCCGATAACCCATCGCGCCCATGATGGCGAGCACGATCAGTGGATTGCCGATCAGGACGAAGGCGGAGAAGACCAGGGCCTCGCCAAGACTGTCTCCCAGCAGACCCAGATCGAGCGTGGACCCGAGCGAGATGAAGAAGAAGAGCAACAGAAAATCCCGCAGCGGCGCCAGCCGAGCGGAAATCGTCTCGCGGTAGGGCGTCGAGGCCAGTGATATACCGGCCAGCAGGCCGCCCAGCTCCTTACCCAGACCGATGACATCCGCCACCGTCGCGAACACCGTGGCCTGGGCAATGGCGAAGATCACCAGCAGCTCCGGCGCATGGGCGAGGCGGCCGCTGAGCGGATTGGCCACGTAACGCACGAAAAGCACCACCAGGCCGACCAGGGCGATGCCGGCCAGCAGCACCATGGCGATCTCTCCGGCGCCGCCGCCATCCGCTCGACCACCAATGCCCACCGTCGAGAGGACGATCATGGCAAGCACCACCACCAGGTCCTGGACGATCAGGAAGCCCAGGGCGATCTGGCCATGTAGCGAATCGATCTCGCGCTTGTCCGATAGCAGCTTGACGATGATGATCGTACTGGAGAAGGTAAGTGCGACAGCCACGTAAAGGGACGTGACTGCATCCATGCCCATTGCCAGGCCGATCAGGAAGCCGATGCCGGCGGTGAAAGCCACTTGGCCGAGGCCGGTGACGAGGGCCACCGCACCCAGGGAACGGACGAGCTTGATGTCCAGCTTGATGCCCACGAGAAATAGCAGGACGGCGATACCGAGCTCGGAGAGCAGCTCGATCTGGGCCTCGGCATGGACAACATCCAGCATGGAGGGGCCCGCCATGATGCCCACCGCGATGAAACTCACGATCAGCGGCTGGCGCAGAAGGAGACCGGCAAAGCCGACAATCGCCGCGAGCATGAGCAGCGTCGCGACCTCCGCAAAGGCGGAATGCAGCATCAAATCCATGATCCCGATCCTCCCGTCTGATTCGACGCCCCCCACCCGGTCCCGAGGGCGATCCTCATGAGCCAAATCCTGCTTGCCACCGACCTGAGCACTCGCGCCGAGCGTGCCCAGCGGATGGCGCTGCTCATCGCCCGGGAGACCGGATCGGCGCTGAAACTTGTCTATGCGATCGATAGCGATCAGCCCGCTGCGATGGTCGAAGCCCAGCGCATCCAGGCCGAGTCAATGTTACAGCGCCTCATGGCGACGATCGAGAAGGCCGATCAGGTGGCCTGTTCGGCCGAGGTGACGACCGGCAGCGGCGTCGACGCGGCGATACAGGCCGCCGTGGATCGAGAGACGATGCTCATCGTGCTCGGCAGCCATCGCAAGCGTCAGATCCGCGACCTGTTCCTCGGCGGCACCTCGGAGCGGATACTGGCCCGCACCGATGTGCCCATCCTGGTCGTGCGGGCGGCGCCGGTCGCCCGTTATCGCAGGCTGCTGTTCGCCACCGATCTCTCGGACGCATCCATGTCGGCCGCCAGAAAGCTCGCCGCCCATCCGGTCACCGCGGAGGCGTCCACGACCATCGT
The DNA here is from genome assembly GCF_040838425.1 of Spiribacter onubensis. Classification (NCBI taxonomy): domain Bacteria; kingdom Pseudomonadati; phylum Pseudomonadota; class Gammaproteobacteria; order Chromatiales; family Ectothiorhodospiraceae; genus Spiribacter; species Spiribacter onubensis. Next base: position 110,075 of record NZ_JBAKFI010000002.1, read on the forward strand.
GCATCTGGTCGGCACCGAGGAGCAGTCACCGGTCGCGCAGAATCAGATGAGTGACACGGGCCGTGACGCGCTGATGTCCAATGAGCAGGCCATGGCTTCACAGCGGCTTGAGCGATTCGTCGAGCGCGCAGGGCTGGATGCGGTCTCGCGGCGGGTTGAGATTGACAGCCGGCCGACAGCCACGGCACTCATTGCACTGGCTTCGCGGGAGGGTGCGGACCTGATCGCGCTCAACCCGAGGCGGGCCACGGGCATTGAAAGCTTCCTGCGCTACAGCGTCACGACCCGCCTGCTGAATTCATCGCCGGTGGACTTACTGCTTTTCTGATCAGCCGATGAACGGTGCCAGCACCACCGGCAGATAGGCATCCACAAGCAGGACGGCGAACAGCGCCATGAGATAGACGATGCTGTAGCCAAACGAACGCATCGGCAGCGAACGGTCATCGGGACGGGCCAGCAGCGCATAGCCGAACCACAGATAGCGTGCCCCCAGCGCCAGCGCTCCGACCAGATAGATCGGCCCGCTCATGCCCGTGGCGAACGGCAGCATCGTCACGCCCACCAGCAGTACCGTATAGAACAGGATCTGCCAGCGGGTGTAGCGGTCACCATGGGTCACCGGGAGCATGGGGATATCGACGCTGGCGTATTCCTCGCGCCGGTGGATGGCCAGCGCCCAGAAATGCGGCGGCGTCCAGGTGAAGATGATCAGGAACAGCAGCAGCGCATGGGGATCGATACTGCCCGTGACGGCCACCCATCCGAGCACGGGCGGCGCGGCTCCCGCCGCTCCGCCGATGACGATGTTCTGCGGTGTCGCACGCTTGAGAAAGAGCGTATAGACGAACGCATAACCCATCAGCGACCCGGCGGTCAGCCACGCCGTCAGCGGATTGACGGCGAAGTAGAGCAGCGCGAGTCCGCTGATGCCGAGGGTGCCGGCGAATATGCTCGCATGGGCAGTGCGCAGGTGACCGGTCGGCAACGGCCGACCCTGGGTCCGCTTCATGCGTGCGTCGACACGGCGATCGACGAGATGATTGATCGCCGCCGCCGACCCGGCCGCCAGCGCGATGCCGATATTACCGACGATGAGCGCGTTCCAGGGCAGACTGCCAGGGCTCGCCAGCAGATTGCCCACCACCGCGGTGAACACCATCAGCGCCACCACGCCCGGCTTGGTCAGCTCGTAGTAATCACGCCAGTGGTGCAGCAGATGCTGCAGGGGTGGCGCGTCGTCGGCGGCCCGGGTTGTGCTCGCTTCCAGCGTGCGACTCATGATTCTGCCAGCGGTCGGTTCACGTGAATGACGGTTACCAGTACGAGGAGCAGTACAGCAGCTCCCGCATTGTGCGCGACGGCCAGTGTCAGGGGCAAGCTGTAGACCACGTTACCAATGCCAATCGCCAGCTGAAGGGCCAGTGCCAGCCCGACGGCGATCCCCAGGGCATGGCCGATTCCGCCGGCGCGCCAGAGCCGCCAGGCCAGGAATCCAAGCACCAGTGTCACGACGATCGCCCCGACGCGATGCACCAGGTGGATCGCCATACGGGCGGGATGATCAAGCACGCCGAACTCATAATTGACCCCGAGGCCTCGCCAGAGCACGAAGCCTTCCGAGAAGTCGGCACGCTCCGGCCAGTATTCCCCCAGACTGCAGGCCGGAAACTCGTTACAGGCCAGCGCCGCATAGTTCGTGCTGGTCCAGCCACCCAGTGTGATCTGCCCCACCGTCGCCAGTACGGCGGCCGCAATCACACCACCAAGGCCCGCCGTCCCGGCCAGCCGGCCGGTTCCTCCCAGATAGTTGCAGCGCAGGGTGACCCACCAGAGCAGTGAGAGCGTTGTCAGGCCACCCAGCAGATGGGCCGTCACCACCGCCGGCTTGAGCTGCCAGGTGACCGTCCAGGCCCCGAGGATGGCCTGGAATGTCACGATGCCCACCAGCAACAGTGGCACCTTCCAGGGCTGCCCCGGCCGATGACGCTGGCGCCAGCCGAAGATGCCCAGGGCGAGGATCATGAGCCCGAGGATGCCGGCGAGATAACGATGGACCATCTCACGCCAGCCCTTGCCGATATGCACCGGGGTGTCCGGAAAGGCCTCGTTCGCCGCCGCGATCGCCTCCGGCGTATTGGGCACATCCCATTGCCCGTAACACCCCGGCCAGTCGGGACATCCCAGGCCTGCATCCGTCAGCCGGACCCAGGCGCCCAGCACGACCACACAGAGCGTGACGGCCGTGGTCAGGAGACTCAGTCGGAAAAACCAGGGATGGGCTTTCATTGGGCTGTGGCCTCCTCAAGGGCACGTCGCTCCGCCTCTTCCTTGGCCAGGCGCAGGAGTTTCTCGAGATCGTCCAGGAGTCCCGAGGCATCAAGGGGCACCGGATAACGCATCACCTGGTAACCGCGATAATCAACAATCTGCGCGGCGATCGGTTCACCTTCGTGCAAGGCGAGGCGCTCCACCGTGGCAACCGGCGCGGCCAGGTTGAGTATGCCGGCCGCCGGCTCCACGACGGGTCCGGACCGGCCCTCCGGCTGCAGGACCACCAGCCGGACCCTTTCAATGTCGCGGTCGAGGGCGATACGCACACGGTTCAGTGCATCCAGACGTTCCAGACAGGTCTCGCCACAGGCCTGCATCTGTGGCATCACCACGAGCCAGTCGCCTGCCAGAACGGGAACTGTCCCGTCCACTGCCTGCCACTGACCGGGCTCGAGCTGCACCGGCGGCTGAACCAGATCACCGTTATTGGTGAACGTCCCCGGCCGCCAGTCACTGAAGACCATCACCATGGCAGCCAGTGTGGGCAGAATGAAAATCGCCAGCAGGGCGATGAGCTGCCAGCGTCCCTTGGCCCATCCCATCAGGTGGTGCCTCCTCGTTGTTCGCGTCGCGTATTCACGATCAGCCAGATCAGGGTGAGCGCCCCCGCCAGCGAGAACCATTGCACGGCATACCCGTCATGCCGCTCCGGGCCGAAGCGCCAGGCGTCACGCCCCGTCCGCTGAGCCACGGCCTCGTTCGTGAGGGCCCCCTCGACCAGCAGGTAGTCACCCAGCGGGTAGTCCAGCGTCGACTGCATGTAGTCAAAATCCATGTACTGAATGCGTCTTGGCCACTGCATCGGCTGATCCGAGGGATCGCCCAGCCTCAGGCCCACCGACGGCCCGCGGCTCACCCGGCCGGTCACGGGCCCTTGCGGATCGACGGGCGGTAGCGCCGGCGGCGTCTGCCGATCGCCCACGATGGGCACGAAGCCGCGGTCGACGAGCACGGCCCGATCAAGCCCGTCGAGACGCAGCGGCGTCAGCACGCGATAACCGACCTGCCCGTCCTGAATTCGATTATCGAGCAGGAACTGGTGCGCCTCATCAAACGTCCCGTTGGCCGTGACCCGGCGATATTCATGTGTGGCCAATGTGGCCGTCACCTCATTCAGATCCACCACCGGCGCCCGGGTCGCCGCCGCGCGCTCGGCCAGCATGGCCCGCTTCTGATCGGCCCGGTCGAGCTGCCAGTGACCGAGACTCAACAACAGCATCAGCAGGAGAAGGTAGGCAGCGGTCGGCAGCAGCCGAGGCGCGAATACATAGCCCGCGATATGTATGCCGCTGGACCCGGACGCCAACTCGGTCAGCACCCCGATCTTGCTTTATACTCGCCCGACGCCGAAAAGGACTCTGCAATGGATCTCGCAATTCGTATCGCCATCCTGGTCACGCTCTTCGTCATTATTGCGAGCCTCGGTTCCGGTCTCTTCTACCTGATCCGGGACCGCGGTCAGTCCAGGCGCACGCTGAATGCCCTGACACTGCGGATCACGCTCTCCGTCATCCTCTTTCTGCTGATCCTGCTCGGCTACGTCACCGGCATCATCACGCCCAACCTCACCCCTTGACCCCGGCGCAGCCGGGCCGTGCGCCAGCGGGTCAGAGGATATAGACGAAGATATAGAGGCCCAGCCAGACCACGTCCACGAAGTGCCAGTACCAGGCGGTGGCCTCGAATCCGAAATGCGATTCAGGCCGGAAGTGGCCTTTCATGCAGCGCACCGCGATGACTCCCAGCATGAGTGTGCCTATGAGCACATGCATGCCATGGAACCCGGTGAGCATGAAGAACGTCGAGCCGTAGATGCCGGTTTCGAGCCGGAGGTTGAGGTGTGCGTAGGCCTCGTAGTACTCGTAGGCCTGAAGGCCGATGAACAGCACGCCAAGCGCGATGGTCGCCCACATGAAGCCCACCAGCTTCTGACGGTTGCCGTCTTTGAGCGCATGATGGGCGGCCGTCAGGGTCACACCGGAAGTGAGCAGAATGAGGGTGTTGATCGTCGGCAGCGGCCAGGGCCCCATCGGGCGCCATTCCATCGCTGCATTCGCGGGACCTGCCGTAGGCCATGTCAGAGCCACCGAGTCCCAGATCAACCGGCTCGTGGCGGGATCCTCTCCAGAGAGCCACGGCACGGACAGCACACGGGCGTAGAACAGTGCGCCAAAGAAGGCCGCGAACAGCATGACCTCCGAGAAGATGAAGAAGATCATGCCCCAGCGCAGGGAACGGTCGACCTGGTCACTGTAGAGCCCTCTGAGCCCCTCGCGCACCACGTCACCGAACCAGCCGACCACCATCCAGAGCGTGATCAGCAGGCCGGCACCCAGTACCCACGGGCCGGCACCGATACCCTCGAGATAGAGTGCGATGCCGACCACAAGGGCCGTGACGCCCACGCTGCCGATGATCGGCCAACTGCTTTGGTGCGGTACGTAATAACCGCCTTCTGCCTGCGCCATGCGCTGTCCTCTCTCTCCCTAACCCCGACCGCTAGAGGCGATCGAGAAAGACTCCCAGGTAGATGCCCAGGACGACCAGCACGAGCAGGAACACCGTCCAGCGGATGTTCCTGCGTGTGCGTCGACCCACCTCACGATTGATCATGAATCAGCGGATGACCGGTGGCGTGTCGAAGGTGTGATGTGGCGCCGGGGACGGTACCTCCCACTCGAGCCCCTCAGCACCTTCCCAGGCACGCGCCTCTGCCTTCTCGCCGCCACGAATGCACTTGTAGAGCAGCCAGACAAAGATCAACTGGGCGAAACCGAACCCGAAGCCGCCGATGCTGGACACCATGTTCCAGTCTGCGAACTGAACCGAGTAGTCGGGAATACGCCTCGGCATACCGGCCAGACCCAGGAAGTGCTGCGGGAAGAAGAGCACGTTCACGAAGATCACCGACAGCCAGAAATGCCACTGCCCGAGGCGCTCGCTGTACATATGCCCCGTCCACTTCGGCAGCCAGTAGTAGGCCGCCGCCAGGATGGCGAACACGGCACCGGTCACCAGGACATAATGGAAATGCGCCACCACAAAGTAGGTGTCGTGATACTGGAAGTCAGCGGGCGCGATCGCCAGCATCAGCCCCGAGAACCCACCGATCGTGAACAGGAACACGAACGCCAGCGCGAACAGCATCGGCGTCTCGAAGGTCATCGCGCCACGCCACATGGTCGCCACCCAGTTGAACACCTTAACGCCGGTGGGCACGGCGATCAGCATCGTGGCGTACATGAAGAACAGCTGACCGGCCAGCGGCATGCCCACCGTGAACATGTGGTGGGCCCAGACGATGAACGAAAGGAACGCGATGGACGCCGTGGCGTAGACCATCGAGCTATAGCCGAACAGCGGCTTGCGGGCGAAGGCCGGAATGATCGTCGAGATGATTCCGAACGCCGGCAGGATGAGGATGTACACCTCGGGATGCCCGAAGAACCAGAAGATGTGCTGGTACAGCACCGGATCACCGCCGCCGGCCGCGCTGAAGAAGGAAGTGCCGAAATACTGGTCGGTGAGCAGCATGGTGATGGCACCGGCAAGCACCGGCATCACGGCGATCATGAGGTAGGCGGTGATCAGCCAGGTCCAGACGAACAGCGGCATCTTCATCAGCGTCATGCCGGGCGCCCGCATGTTCAGGATCGTGGCGATGACGTTGATCGAGCCCATGATGGAGCTGATACCCAGCACATGGATCGCGAAGATCACGAACGGAAATGCGGTACCCGTCTGGAGCATGAGCGGCGGGTACATGGTCCAGCCACCCGCCGGGCCACCACCCGGCATGAACAGCGTCGACAGCAGGATGGCGAAGCCGAAGGGCAGCAGCCAGAAACTCCAGTTGTTCATACGCGGCAGGGCCATGTCCGGGGCCCCGACCATCAGCGGGATCATCCAGTTGGCCAGACCGGTGAAGGCCGGCATCACTGCGCCGAAGATCATCACCAGCGCATGCATGGTGGTCATCTGGTTGAAGAAGTAGGGATCCACCACCTGCAGGCCAGGCTGGAAGAGCTCGGCTCGAATGACCAGCGCCATGGCGCCGCCGACCAGGAACATGGCCAGCGAGAACAGCAGATACATCGATCCGATGTCCTTGTGATTGGTGGTCACCAGCCAGCGCTTGAACCCGGTGGGCTCATCGGCGTGATGTGCGTGGTCCTGGGTTGTTGCCGTCATCTCAACCGTCTCCCCTGAATGATTCCCGCTTACCGCGCGGCCAGTTCCTCTCCGGCCTCGGCTGCATCCGAACCGTCAGCCGTCGTGCCGGGTTCGCCATCGGCCTGCTGCGCGGCAAGCCAGGCTTCGAATTCGTCCTTCTCAAGCGCCTCCACCACGATCGGCATGAAGCCATGATCACGACCACAGAGCTCTGCGCAGCGCCCTCGGTAGACGCCGGGCTCCTCAATGACCGTCCAGGTCTCGTTGACGAAACCCGGAATGGCATCCTTCTTCCAGCCAAGGTCGGGCATCCACCATGAGTGGATCACATCCGCGGCGGTGATCTGGAACTTGATGCGCGTATCCACCGGCAGCACCAGCCGCCGGTCGACGTTCTGCAGATAGTTCGGCACCGACGCCGGATTGATGCCGGAGTGGAGCTGCCGGGCCACGTCACTGTCCGTCGCCAGGCGGCTGAGGAACTGGACATCCTCGCCCATATACTCATAGCCCCAGAACCACTGGTAGCCCGTGATCTTCACCGCCATCTCCGACTCGCTGGTGTCGTCGAGGTCGATGAGGACGCGGGTGGCGGGGACCGCCATCGCTACCAGGATGACAAGAGGAATGACCGTCCAGAGCACCTCGACAGTGGTGCTGTGATGGAACTTCGCCGGCTTCACACCCCGCGATTTCCGGTGCCGGAAGATCGAGTAGAACATCGCACCGAAGACGCCGAGACCGATCACCACGGTAATGGTGAAGATCGTCATATGGAGGTCGTAGATCTCCTGACTCGATTCGGTGACGCCGCGGGTCATGTTGATCAGACTGAAATCCGCGAGGGCCGGTGTGGCCAGCAGCATGAGGCCTGCCAACAGGCCGGAGCGCCCGAAGCTCCTCCTGGCGATCATGTTTGTCATCCCGTTCTGTCTCCCAGACTGTTCGAGGGGGCGACGGAGAGCGCAGCCTGCGCTTCGTCGCCCGCGGTGGCCGGCACGGCGCCATCATCACCACAACGTGCCATCGGCCCGATACAACGGCCGAGCTCCCGAGCCAGGCTGCGCCGCTCCTCCGGCTCGAGGAAACCGCCGATGACCAGCTCCTGCCCGCGCGAGCGCAGGAGAAGCTGCGTCTCTTCCCAGCGCCGCGGTAACCGGCGCAGCACCACTTCGGTCCACGCCCGATCCATGTCCCAGGCCTGCTCCACGCGGCCCCTGCCCTTCTCCACGCGGACCGCGTTGCCAACCACATGGATGAGCTCACGATCCAGCGACCGGCGCGCCGAGGTGTAGAGCGCGACCCCCAGGGCGGTCAGCTCCAGGCCCGCGAAAGGCAGGACCGGCCAGAACCCCATCCAGGTGCACACCAGCGCGATCCCCAGGCAGACTACGCTCAGACCCGCGAATATCCGCATCGTCTGGCCCCAGTCCGGGGCGATGTTGGGCGCCAGGACGAACCGGCGCCCGCTGTATCCCTCGCTTGTGCTCCGGGTGCTCATGTCAACGCTCGCAGTCGCGCATCGAATTGACGGTCGTCAAGTTTAGATAACTCGGCGCCCGGAGAAAAGCGGAATTCCTGCTCATTGCGCTTTTCAGCGCGTTCGGCGTGGCATCGACAGCGTATCCACGGGTACCCGCACCTCGCCGCTCTCCGCCTTGATCTGGGTCTGTGCGTCGGTCCCCCAGGCATGCCCATAGGCCACTTCCCAGGTGGCCGGGAGTCGGCCATCAGCGTCCCGGAGGTGGTTGTAAGCGGCCTCCATGGCACGCCAGCGGCGTGGTGTGGTCAGCCCGCGCTGACGGGCCACAAGCGCATTCCGCAGCCCGAGGGCATCCAGATCCCCCACCAGGGCCGGGACATCGCTATAGGTGAGCGTGAAATGCTCCATGTCCATGACCGGATCGGCCAGTCGGGCATTGACGAGGGCATCCCCGATATCGTGCATATCGACGAACCCATGGACATGGGGGGTGGCATCGACTGTCTGCCAGGCGCGCCGGAGTTCATCCAGGGTATCCGGACCGAAGGTGGCGAACATCAGCACGCCACCCGGCCGCAGGATACGCTGCAGCTCCCGTGCCGTGGCGCTCAGGTCAGGCACGCGATGAAATGCCAGGCTGGAGAAGACCAGATCAAAACTGTCATTGCGGAACGGCAAGCGCTCGAGCCCGCCACAGACCCCGGGGGGACGCCGCCAGCGGCCACCGCGGCGACGGGCCTTCGCCACCAGGGGCGCGGCCAGGTCCATTGCCACATAGCGGGCGCCGGGATAACGCTTGCGGAGGGCCTCGGTGTTGATCCCCGTGGCGCAACCCAGATCGAGCATGGCCTCGGGCTGCAGCCGGATGTAGTCCAGCCGCTCCACCAGTCGCCGACCGACCTCGCGATAGAGCACCGCGGCGCCGTCGAATCGCGTCGCAGCACGGTCCAGCCGGCGGCGGAGGACCCGTGGATCAAGCCGGAGGGGGTCGTTCTGAGCATTCATCCGCCCATGCTGCCATATTCCACCATCGGTCCGCAGATGCCGCCCGGCGCTGGCGCCATCGACCGGCACGCGGCAGCCTGGTCCCGTGAACCGCGCTCCATCGCCAATCACTCGTTCCCCGACATGGCGCTCGCCAGGCCGCCTTGAGCACTGGCTGCATAACCTGCTGGACGGTCGCTGCCGTTTCTGTGCCGCGCGCAGCCCTCGACACCCCCTGTGTGCGGGCTGCCGCGAGGATCTCCCCTGGATCACCGCGGCCTGCCGGCGCTGCGGCCTGCCACTGGCGAGCGGGGCGAGCGAGTGCGCCGGGTGCCTGAGCAAGCCGCCCCCCTTCGACCGCACCCGGGCGCTATGGACCTACACCGATGGCGTCGATCGATTGATCCGTGCCTTCAAGCTGCGCGGGGACTTCTCCGCCGGGCGTCTGCTCACGAGCATCGCGGCCGGCGCCATGCGCGAGCGGACCACCCCCTGTCACGCCCCGCTGCTGCCCATGCCGCTCCATCCGGTGCGCTATCGTCAGAGGGGATTCAATCAGTCGGCACTGATTGCGGGCTGGCTGGGTCCGCCAGTGATCGGGCGACTCGTCCAGCGCCGACGAAACACGCCGCCGCAGCGTGGCCTCGACGCTGCCACCCGCCAGCGTAATCTGTCAGGAGCCTTTCGGCTGCAATGTCCACCGCCAAGGTCCGTGGTGCTGGTGGATGATGTGCTGACCACCGGGGCCAGTCTGCGGGAGCTGGCGAACTGCCTGCGGTCCGGCGGCACGGAGCGCATCGAGGTCATCGTCCTCGCCCGGGCCATCTAGCCGGTGAACAGATAGGACAAGACGATACCGGCAAAGATGATTCCGCCGTAGACGTTGTTGTTGAGGAAAGCCCGGAAACTCCCCTCTCGACTGCGATCACGGATGAGCCACTGCTGATAGGCGAACAGGCCCGTGGCAAGCCCGAGACAGAGGAAGTAGATCGCGCCCAGACCCGCACGCCAGCCGATCAGTGCCAGCAACAGCGTCATCAGCACCTGCAGCAGGCCGATCATCAGCCGGTCCTGGCGCCCGAACAGAATCGCGGTGGATTTGATGCCGATCTTCAGGTCGTCATCCCGGTCGACCATGGCGTATTCGGTGTCGTAGATCGTTGCCCAGACCACGGCGGCGACGAAAACCAGCCAGGCCATCGCCGTAACCTCGCCGGCCTGGGCGGCGAAGGCCATGGGCGCAGCCCAGCCGAAGGCGGCACCCAGGTGCACCTGGGGCAGGTGTGTATGGCGCTTCATGAACGGGTAGCTGGCCGCCAGCGCCACCCCCACCAACGACAGCAGCACGGTCAGGCGATTCATGAGCAGCACCAGCCCGAACGCCACCAGACAGAGTACGGCAAACAGGTTCAGCGCTTCCCGTTCGGTTACTGCCCCAGTGGTCAGCGGGCGTTCTCGGGTGCGCTTGACGTGACGGTCAAAGTCCCGGTCGGCATAGTCGTTGATCACGCAACCGGCGGCACGCATGACCAGCACCCCCAGCACGAAAACCACCAGCACACCGGGTCTTGGCCAGCCCTCGGCAGCCAGCCAGAGCGCCCAGAGCATCGGCCAGAGCAACAGGAAATTGCCGATGGGCCGATCCAGCCGGGCGAGCCTTGCGTACAGCAAAAGCCGCTGGCGCAGATCAGTCGCTGGCATGGGAGAGCTCCTCGAGCAGGGGTTGCAGAAACACTTCGGTGACCAGGAGCGGCCGGCCGGCGATCCGGAAGACCGAACGACGCGCCCAGCGGGGCGTATCTCCATGGGCCGCCGCACGGGCGCCCAGACGTGAGCTGGCCTTGAGCGGCGCCACTTCGATGGTGCCCCGAACCACGGGATAGCGGCCGAACAGCAGGGCCCCCAGCGGCTGACGGCCCAGCGAACGGATCCGGCGGAGCGGGCCGCGCAGGCTGGTGCCCGGAATGACGCTGCGCGCGTAAACCAGCGGCCGATCCGCCTGGCAGAGCAGCACCTCGCGCAGCCAGAACCACTCATGAACGGGGCGGCCCAGACGCCGGCGCTCATCCGGCCAGGCACGCCCCCAGCGCTCATCCATCACACGGACCCGAAAGGCCTCACCGGCCAGGGCGCGCAGGCGGCGGGTGAGCGAACCGGGCTCGTCCAGCCAGTCACGCAGCGGTCCGTTCCCCGGCCGTGCACTCGGCACGCCCCGCGGGCGCCAGTTACGGAGCCCGGGCTCACTCATGCGTTCATTGTCCTCATACCTGAGCGTATCGCTCGCCTTCTCCTACCCAGCGGCGAATGAGCTCGCTCACCGCCTCAGGATCATCACGCAACAGCGCCGGCGCGGCGGATTGCACCGAATCCAGCAGATCTCCATCACGCAGCAGATCCGCGATCCGATACGACAATGCACCGGTCTGCCGGGTGCCGAGCACCTCGCCCGGGCCGCGGATCTCAAGATCACGCCGGGCGATGCGAAAGCCGTCGTTGCTCTCGCGCAGGATGCCCAGTCGGGAACGGGCGGTCTCGCCGAGCGGCCCATGATACAGAAGCACGCAGCTGCTCCGGGTCTCGCCGCGCCCTACCCGGCCGCGGAGCTGATGGAGCTGGGCAAGCCCCAGCCGCTCCGCGTTCTCGATGATCATCAGCGAAGCATTGGGCACGTTCACCCCGACCTCGATCACCGTGGTGGCGACCAGCAGGTCGACATCAGCCGACTCGAAGTGGCGCATGACCGCCTCTTTTTCCGCCGCCGCCATGCGGCCATGCACGAGGCCCACCCTGATATCCGGCAGCTGCGCCTGCAGAAGCGCCGCCGTCCCCTCGGCAGCCTCGGCCTCAAGCACATCCGAGTCCTCCACCAGGGTGCAGACCCAGTAGGCCTGACGGCCCTCCGCGCAGGCCGCGCGGATGCGCTCGATCACCGCCTCCCGGCGGGTATCCGGCAGCGCGACGGTCTGCACCGGCGTACGCCCCGGCGGCAGCTCATCGATCACGGAGGTATCGAGATCGGCATAGGCCGTCATGGCAAGGGTGCGCGGAATGGGTGTCGCTGTCATGACCAACTGATGCGGCTGGCTCTCACCATTGCCCTTGTCGCGAAGCGCAAGGCGCTGATGCACTCCGAATCGATGCTGCTCGTCGATCACCACCAGCCCAAGCGCCCGGAACACGACGTCGTCCTGGAACAATGCATGGGTCCCGATGAGCACCTGAACGTCGCCGGAGGCCAGACCAGTGAGCGTCTCCCGCCGTCGCGCCGCGGCGCTGCGCCCGCTGAGCCAGCCAACACTGATCCCCAGGGGCTCGAGCCAGTTCCGGAAACTGCGCTCATGCTGCTCGGCGAGCAGTTCGGTGGGCGCCATGATGGCCACCTGCCACCCGGCGGAGACGGCATGCAGGGCCGCCAGCGCGGCGATGACCGTCTTGCCGGAACCCACATCGCCCTGCACCAGGCGAAGCATCGGTGCCGCCATGGACAGATCGGCCATTACCTCGTCATGCACCCGGGTCTGGGCGGCGGTCAGTGCGAAACCCAGCTGGTCCAGGAATCGCCCGACCAGCGCATTGTCCGCCCGGATGACGGGTGCCGGCATCGACTGGCGTTGCTCAGCACGCAGCCGCAGAAGACTCAATCGGTGGGCCAGCAGTTCCTCGAAGGCCAGTCGCCGCACGGCCGGATGCAGGCCGTCGAGCAGCGCCTGCGTGTCGGTATCCGGCGGCGGCGCATGCACTGTGGCAAGGGCGTCGATCAGGTCGGGGAGTCCCAGTGCGTCGCGCAATGCCGCGGGCAGCCATTCGGTAACGGCGCCGGGATGGGCCAGTGCCGCGGCGATGGCCCGACGCAGGGCATGCTGGGTCAGCCCATCCGTCGCCGGATAGACCGGCTTGAATTCGCCGTCCGCCATCGGCGCGTCGGCCTCGACACGCATCCAGTCGGGATGCACGATCTGCAGCGTGACGGGACCGGACCGGGCCTCGCCAAACACGCGCAGGCGAGTACCCCGCGCCAGCTGACGCTGCTGATTGCCGTAGAAGTGAAAGAACACCAGTTCCAGGCTCCCGGTGCCGTCGCTCATCCGACACACCAGCCGGCGTCGGCGGCCGCCAACCACTTCGCTGGCCGTCACCTCGCCCTCGACCAGTGCCGACGTACCGGGCGTGAGCTCGCCGATATTGAGAACCCGGGTCCGATCCTCGTAGCGCGATGGCAGATGGAACGGCAGATCCTCGAGACGGACCAGCCCCAACCGGGCCAGCTTTTCAGCGAGCCGGGGCCCGACTCCCGACAAACGGGTAACGGGCATGCCCCCTGCAACGGCGGGCTCGGCCATGGACTAGCCGGCGTCGGCCAGACTCAGGATGGCCTCGACTTCCACCATGGCGTCCTTGGGCAGCTCGGAGACGCCGATGGCTGCCCGGGCGGGGTAGGGCTCAGCGAAATATTCCGCCATGATCGCGTTGACCGTGGCGAAATGCCCGAGATCGGTCAGGAAGATCGACAGCTTGCAGATCGATGCGAGGTCTCCACCGGCTGCCATGCAGACGTTATGCAGGTTGTCGAACACCCGGCGGGTCTGCGTGTCGATATCCGCGCCCACCATGTCCATGGTCACCGGATCCAGTGGAATCTGCCCGGAGATGAAGACCAGCTCCCCCACCTGGACCGCCTGCGAGTAGGGGCCAATGGCGGCAGGGGCCTGATCGGTCTGAATGATTCGGCGGGTCATGACGGCTCCTTGCAAGATGCGGCCGGGGTGTCAGCCCCGCCGGCGGGTGATGCGCAGCACGGCGGAGAGTCCGCGCAGGCGGCGCATGATTCGCGCCAGGTGGACACGTCCGCGCACACCCAGCACCAGCTTCATGGAGGCAATCATGCCTTCCTTCTCCTCGATTTCAACGGCGTCGATGTTTGAATCGAGGTCGGAGATCACCGCCGCCACATTCGCCAGGACCCCCCGCCGGTTCATCACCTCCAGATCGATGGCCACCGGGTAGTCGCCTTCGGCGACCGCATCCCACTGCACATCCACCCATTTCTCGGGGTGGTTGCGGTACTCCCGGATGTTGTTGCATGCCTGGTGATGGATGACGACGCCCCGGCCGGCACTGGCGAAACCGACAATCGGATCCCCGGGGATCGGCCGGCAGCATCGCGCGAAGGTCACTACCGCACCCTCGTTGCCGCGAATGGTCAGCGCTCCACTCGGCGCTTCCTGACCGGCATTGTCCGCCTGTTCTTCGGTACCGGCGAGGTAGCGGGCCACCAGCCAGGGCATCCGACGCCCCAGCCCCACCTCTTCGAAAACCGTATCGAGGCTTTTCACGCCGAGGGATTCCAGCGCCTGGCCCACCTCGTCACCCGGCAGATTGGCCAGACTGAGCCCCATGGCATTCAGCGCCTGCTCCACCAGCCGACGGCCCAGATCCACGGCCTCGACGCCCTGCAGGCGCTTGAGGCTGTGGCGGATCGCGGCGCGGGCCTTGGCGGTGACCACGAAATCCAGCCATGCGGGATTGGGCCGGGCGATCGGTGCGGTGATGATCTCCACCGTCTGGCCCGTCTCCAGCGGCGTGCGCAGCGGGGCGAGCCGGTTGTCGATATTGGCCGCGATGCAGGCATCGCCGATCTCCGAGTGCACGGCGTAGGCGAAATCAACCACCGTAGCGCCCTTGGGCAGCTCCATGATGTCACCGCCCGGCGTGAAGACGTAGACCTCGTCGGGCAGCAGGTCGATCTTGACGTTCTCAATGAACTCGAGCGAGTTGCCGGCGTTCTCCTGCATTTCCATCAGGCCGTGCACCCATTCCCTCGCGCGGGTCTGCGCGACGCTGGTGGGCCCGCCAGCGTCCTTGTAGAGCCAGTGCGCGGCGATGCCGGCCTCGGCCACCCGGTCCATCTCGGCGGTGCGGATCTGCACCTCGAGCTGGACCCGCCGTGGCCCCACGAGGGTGGTGTGAAGGCTCTGATATCCGTTCACCTTGGGGATGGCGATGTAATCCTTGATGCGACCCGGCAAGGGCTTGTACAGACCGTGGCAATGGCCGAGCACCCGGTAGCACGTATCCACGTCGGCCACGACCACGCGGAAGCCGTAGACATCGAAGATATCGTCGAATCCCGCCTGCTTGTTGCGCATCTTCTGGTAGATGCTCCAGAGATGCTTCTGTCGGGCGATGACGCGGGCGTCGATGCCGCCTTCAGCCAGACTCTCGCGCAGCTCGTCGCGCACGCTGTCGAGCAGTTCACGCCGCGATCCGCGCTGCTGGCGCACCCGCTCCTTGAGCACTCGGTAGCGCATGGGATAGAGCGCGGCGAAACCAAGATCCTCGAGCTCGACGCGCACACTGTTGATGCCCAGGCGCTGCGCGATGGGGGCGTAGATCTCCAGGGTTTCACGGGCGATGCGCGCCCGCTTGCTGGGCGGCATCACGAAGATGGTCCGCATGTTGTGCAGACGGTCGGCGAGCTTGATCAGGATGACCCGGATGTCCTGGGACATCGCCATGACCATCTTGCGGAAATTCTCCGCCTGCGCCTCGGCCTTGCTGCGGAAGTTGATCTGCGTGAGCTTGGAGACGCCATCGACGAGCTGCGCCACCTCGGCCCCGAAGGCCTCGGCGATTTCCGCCTTGGCGGTGGGCGTGTCCTCGATCACGTCATGCAGGATGGCCGCGCAGAGGCTCTCCGCGTCCAGACCCATCTCGCCCAGGGTCCGGGCCACCGCAAGCGGATGGGTGATATACGGTTCTCCGGAGAGACGGCGCTGGCCATCATGGGCAGCCGCGCCAAACTGGTAGGCCCGATAGACCTGCTGGACCTGACGTGGCTCGAGGTAGTCCTCGAGCAGCGAGCAAAGGTCGGCCGCGCGGGTTGCGGAATCGGAACCCGCTGCCTCCCGTTTCACCGCCGCCTCGCCGCTTGCCATGGATGCCGGATCAGTCGGCCGGCTTCTCCTCATCAGGGATCGCCCCGGAAGCGGCGGTGCCGGACTCGGCCTGCTCCGTTTCAGCGTCTTCGACCGCCTCGCCCGCCGCGGCTTCGGCGGCATCGTCGAGCGCACCCAGCGCCTCGGCGGCCTCGGCCTCGACATTGAGGATTTCCGACGTGACGTAGCCATCGGCGATTTCGCGCAACGCAACGACCGTGGGCTTGTCGTTCTCCCAGTCGACGAATGGCTGACTGCCATGCGCCACCTGACGGGCCCGGCGCGTTGCGGCCAGCACCAGTTCAAACCGATTGTCGATCGTATCGAGGCAATCCTCGACCGTCACTCGCGCCATGCCGGCAACCTCCAGATTTCGCTGATTTCTCTGATCTCTGCCAGTGTAGCGTGAAAGCCCACAACCACCAAAGCCCTGTCGACCGCGCAGGGCGCATACCCGGCATCGACCGGGCCCTCACACCCGATCAGCGGACACCCACCGCCCCGCCAGTCAATGCCGCCAGCGCATCGGCGCTGACGCCGATCTGATGGGCGAGTCGCAGGCGCCGGACACGGATGATCGCCTCGAGATCGGCCAGCGCCGTGTCAAAGTCGTCATTCCAGACCAGATAGTCGTATTCGCCGCAATGACTCATCTCATCCACCGCGGCGGCCATGCGCGAGGCAATCACCTCATCACTGTCCTGACCCCGGCCGCGCAGACGCTGCTCGAGGGCATCGCGCGAAGGCGGCAGGATGAAGATCGAAACCGTCTGCGCCAGACGCTCGCGGATCTGTCTCGCACCCTGCCAGTCGATCTCCACGAGCACGTCGCGGCCGGCGGCAAGATCCGCCTCCACCGCCGCATAGGTCGTGCCATAGCGGCGATCGAACACCCGGGCATGCTCCAGAAAGGCATCAACCTCGATCAGGCGCCGGAATTCGCTCTCGTCAACGAAGTGGTAGTCACGCCCTGCCTGCTCACCGGGCCGGGGCGAGCGGGTGGTGTGTGAGACCGAGATCACCAGCTTCGGATCGCGTTCCATCAGCGCACGCAGCAGCGAGGTCTTGCCCGCGCCGGAAGCCGCCGAAACGATGTAGAGGGTGCCTGTCGTGCCCGTATTCATCTGCTTGATGGTACCCTGTGCGGTCTTTTTCCGCACTTTCGTGAATACAGCAGGAGAACGCAATGCGCCCCAGTGGCCGAGCCGCCGATCAACTTCGCTCCATCCGTCTGACCCGCGGTTTCACGCGACACGCCGAGGGCTCGGTGCTGGTGGAGTTCGGCGACACGCGGGTCCTGTGCACCGCTTCGGTGGAGGAGCGCGTGCCGCCGTGGCTGCGCAACAGCAACCGGGGCTGGGTCACCGCGGAATATGGCATGCTGCCGCGCGCAACGGGCAGCCGGACCGATCGCGAGGCGGCCCGCGGGCGCCAGCAGGGGCGCACGGTGGAGATCCAACGCCTGATCGGTCGCGCACTCCGGGCGGTGGTCGATCTGGAGGCGCTCGGCGAGCGCCGGGTCGTCATCGACTGCGATGTGCTCCAGGCCGACGGGGGCACACGCACTGCCTCGATCACCGGCGGCTATGTCGCCCTGGCCGATGCCGTCGGCACGCTGATGAAGGCCGGTAAGGTCCGCCGTAATCCCCTGCATGGCCAGGTCGCCGCCATATCGGTTGGCATCCATCAGGGAACGCCGGTCCTGGATCTGGACTATGCCGAGGACTCGGAAGCGGAAACCGACATGAACGTCGTCATGAATGACGCCGGCCATTTCATTGAGGTTCAGGGCACCGCCGAAGGCCATGCCTTCCGGCGGGCGGAACTGGACGGCATGCTCGACCTCGCCAGCGACGGCATCGACCGGCTCATCACCGAACAGCGGGCCGCTCTGGAGAGTTGAGATGGCAATCATCCCGCGCCTGGTCATCGCCAGTGGCAATCGCGGCAAACTGGCGGAGCTCGAATCGCTGCTGACCGGTCTGGTCGACGAGGTCCTGCCGCAGTCGTTCTACTACGTGCCCGAGGCCGAGGAGACCGGCACCACCTTTGTCGAAAACGCCATCATCAAGGCACGGAATGCGGCGGCACACACCGGCCTGCCGGCCATTGCCGATGACTCCGGCCTGGAGATCCCGTCACTCGACGGCGCACCCGGCGTACGATCCGCGCGCTGGGCGGGCGAGGATGCCGACGACGCGGCCAACAATGCCCGGCTGCGGGATGAACTGCTCGATCTGGCCGAGGCCGAGCGGGCCGCTGCCTATCGCTGTGTGCTGGTGTTCATGCGGCACGCGGCGGATCCGGTGCCGATCATCACCGAGGGCGTCTGGCATGGCCGGCTGGTCGACCAACCGGCGGGAGACGGGGGGTTCGGTTACGACCCGCATTTCTTCCTGCCCGAGGCGGGCTGCACGGCTGCGCAACTGCCCGACGAGACCAAGAACCTGCTGAGCCACCGGGGTCAGGCACTGGCCTCGATGCGACGGCGTCTGGAGACGGAATGGACAGCGTCCTGACGCCCCCACCACTGGGTCTCTATGTCCATCTGCCGTGGTGCGTCCAGAAATGCCCCTACTGCGACTTCAACTCGCATGCCCTGCGGGGCGATCTGCCGGAGTCGGACTATATCGACGCGCTGCTGCGCGATGCCGAGACGGAGGCGGCACGGGCGACCGGGCGTCGGGTGGAGACGGTCTTCATCGGGGGCGGCACACCCAGCCTCTTCACTGCGGGGGCGATCGCCCGCCTGCTGCGGGGACTCGGTGAGCGGCTGTCCATCTCGGCGGATGCCGAAGTCACACTGGAGGCGAACCCGGGCACGATCGAGGCGGGCCGCTTCGAGGGGTTTCTGGACGCCGGCGTCAACCGCCTCTCGATTGGCGTACAGAGCTTCAACGATGACCACCTGCGACGCCTTGGCCGCATTCACGGGGGCAGCGAGGCAAGCCACGCGGTGGAGGCGGCCCAGCGCGCCGGCTTCGAGCGCATCAACCTGGACCTGATGCATGGGCTGCCGGCGCAGTCCTGTCAGCAGGCGGTGCACGACGTCGACCAGGCACTGGCCCTGGGCATCCAGCACCTCTCGCACTATCAGCTGACGCTCGAGCCGGGTACAGCCTTCCACGCCCGTCCGCCAACGCTGCCCGACGAAGATCGGCTGGCCGACATCGAAGCGGCCTGCGCGGCAAGGATCACGGCAGAGGGGCTACAGCGCTATGAGGTCTCCGCCTGGGCGACGCCCGGCGAGGAATGCCGTCATAACCTCAATTACTGGGGTTTCGGCGACTATCTGGCCATCGGTGCCGGCGCCCACGGCAAGATCAGTCATTCCGATGGCCGTATTCAGCGATACAGCAAGCTGCGCATGCCCCGCCAGTACCAGGCGAGCGCCGGGACACCGGCCGCGACCGCCGAGACGCGCACGGTGACGATGGACGAACGGCCCCTGGAGTACCTCATGAACGCCCTTCGATTGACCGCCGGGGTGCCGATGCGTGATGCCCTCGCCCGAACGGGACTGCCGAGAGAGGCCTTCGAACCTGCCCTGGGCGAGGCACGGGCGCAGGAGCTGCTGACGGATGACCCGGCCTGGCTGCAGGCAACGACGCAGGGTCAGCGGTTCCTTGACGATCTGCTGGCTCGATTCCTTGATGCAGCCCCCGATGACACGGAGGTCGGTTCCGGATGATCGAGACGCTTGTCATCGAATGCCCATACTGCGGCGAGGCGTTTACGACCGTCGTCGACTGCTCCGCCGGCGACCAGGCCTACATCGAGGACTGTGTGGTGTGCTGCCGGCCGATCGAATGCCGCCTTACCGTCACCGCGGACGGACCGACACTCGAGGTCCGGCGCGACGACGATTGAGCGGGCCCGGAATGCCCGCGGTTCAGAAAGGCAGCGGCGTCTTGTTCAGCGCCACCAGGACGATGTAACCGTACACCGCAAGCGCGCCGAAGAAGGCCCCGAAGCGCACCGGCGCAGGACGACCGCGCTTGAATGCGACGACGCCGAGCATGATGTAGACCACCAGGGCGATGATCTTGGCGGTGATCCACCCATGCAGCTCAACCGGGTAGCGCCAGCCGATCCAGGCCACCGCAAAACCGGTCAATAACAGCAGGGTATTGATGACATGGGGGAGGATCCGTACCCAGCGTCGCTTCAGCATGCCCGAGCCGGCCACCGTCCAGCCGCCCCGGAGGATGAAGAGCAGCACGGTCAGCGTGGCCACCGTCGTATGCAGATGCTTCAGCGCAATATAGAGCATGGTGTCTTCCCCAGAGCCCAAACCGTCAGTCGGGGGCGGATGTTACCGGGCCGGCCAGCGCCTGTCACAGGCGATCGGCGGTCAACGCCCTGAGTGCAGCGCAACATCGTCTCTTGTACCCATGGCTGCAAGGGCCTAAGATACCGCGCTTCCGAATCCAGCGTCTCGAGAAACGCCATGAAGAAAGACATTCATCCCGAATACCGCCAGGTCGTGTTCCAGGATATCTCCTCGGACTTCTCGTTTCTGACCCGTTCGACGGTGCAGACCGATGACACGATCCAGTGGGAGGACGGCAATGAGTACCCCCTCGTGAAGGTGGAGATCTCCAGCGCCAGTCATCCCTTCTACACCGGCAAGCAGCGCGTCCTCTCCAGTGGCGGCCGCGTGGATCAGTTCCGTCGCCGTTACGGCGCGATGGCTAAGGGTGCCAAGGACTGAAACGCCAACGGCGGCAATTCGCTGATCGGATTGCCGTGACCTGACAATGCCAGCACCTGGCGCCACCAGGAGTCGTTTCATGGCCGACAAGACTGTCACGATCACCGATAATGCCACCGGCAAGCAGTCCGAAATGCCGGTCCGTCAGGGCACGCACGGGCCCGATCTGGTCGACATCCGGACACTGCAGAGCGAGCTGGGTTACTTTACATACGACCCGGGCTACAGCTCGACGGGCAGCTGCCAGAGTGACATCACCTTCATTGATGGCGATCAGGGTATCCTGCTCTACCGCGGTTATCCCATCGAACAGCTCGCCGAGCAGAGCTCGTTCCTCGAAGTGTCGCGCCTGCTGATCCATGGTGATCTGCCAAACAAGGCCGAACTCGAGGAATTCGAAGAGGCCATCACGCGGCACACGATGGTGAACGAAAGCCTGCGGATCTTCTTCAACGGCTTTCACTACGACGCCCATCCCATGGCCATGCTCACCGGCGTTGTCGGCTCGCTGTCGGCGTTCTATCAC
Organism: Spiribacter onubensis; assembly: GCF_040838425.1. Lineage (NCBI taxonomy): Bacteria > Pseudomonadati > Pseudomonadota > Gammaproteobacteria > Chromatiales > Ectothiorhodospiraceae > Spiribacter > Spiribacter onubensis. The sequence continues at coordinate 131,224 of NZ_JBAKFI010000002.1, forward strand.
GACACCATCGACATCAACGACCCGGAGAACCGCCTGCTCTGCGCGCACCGGATCATTGCCAAGATGCCGACGATCGCCGCGGCCGCGTTCAAACACATGGTGGGCGAGCCGTTCGTCCACCCGCTCAACCGCCTCTCCTACACCGGCAACCTGCTGAACATGCTGTTCGCCCGGCCCAGCGAGGAATTCGAGATCAATCCGGTGGCCGAACGGGCGCTGGACCAGCTCCTCATCCTCCATGCCGATCACGAGCAGAACGCCAGCACCTCGACGGTCCGGCTGGCGGGCAGCACCGGGACGAACCCGTTCGCGGCCATCGCATCCGGCTGTGCAGCGCTCTGGGGCCCTGCCCATGGCGGTGCCAACGAGGCGGTACTCCGCATGCTCAGCGAGATCGGTTCGGTCGAGCAGGTGCCGAAGTTCATCGAGAAGGCCAAGGACAAGAACGATCCTTTCCGGCTGATGGGCTTCGGTCATCGGGTCTACAAGAACTACGACCCCCGTGCCACCATCATCCGCAAGACCTGTCACGAGGTGCTGGACGAGCTTGGCGTCGCCAACGATCCACAGCTTGAGCTGGCCATGAAGCTGGAAGAGATCGCCCTCGCCGATGACTACTTCGTCGAGCGCAAGCTCTATCCGAACGTCGACTTCTACTCGGGGATCATCTACCGGGCACTCGGCATCCCGACGGAGTTCTTCACGGTCTTGTTTGCGATCGGCCGCACGCCGGGCTGGATCGCCCAGTGGATGGAAATGCTCGCCGACCCGGAGCAGCGTATCGGCCGACCCCGCCAGCTCTACACCGGTGCCGCGCGGCGAGATTACGTGCCGCTCCACCGTCGCGGCTGAGCGATCCGCTCAGGCGCTGGCGCCTTCGGCGACCAGCGCCTCCACCTCTCCTCTCCCCGCACGCGGCATGGGACGTCCATCAACGGGACTTCGGGGTGGGTGATGTCGGTCGCGCCCGGTGAACACCGCCAGATTCACGGGCGTCTCCCCCGCCACGAAGTGATGAACCGGGACGGATTCATATTCGTCATCAAACCGCAGGCGCCTCTCCTCGGTATCGAACGGAATATCGTGGTCCATCAGAAAGAACACGACGTCCTCCGGCGTCTCCGCGAAGCAATGCAATTCCACCGCACTATCCGGCCCCGCCGTGCCATCCAGCACCTGCCCGACGAGGCGCGGCCGGAACGGCGCGAAGAATTCCATGGCCTCGAGCGCCGAGCGGCGCAATGCCTGGAGCGCTGACTGCTGACGATCGCCACCGAACAGGCGCTGGTAATCCTGCAGCGCCGCCTGGATCTCCCGGTTCTGGGGCAGGTTCGTCGTCCGCGGCGCATTCAGCTGAAGCGCAGCCTTGCGCTTGGCCTGGGAGAAATCCCGGATGCCCTCCACGGCCATGATTCGGGCCGCCTCCTGGATCAGTCGCTCGCGCATCCGCGCGTCACGGCTTGCCTTTCCCCTTGCCATCGCAATACGTCCCCCGTTCAGAAAATCGGTTGCCCGCCCGAAGCGCCGCCCCCCTCCCCGTGGCTGCTCTCCGCCGAGGCATCGCCACTGGGCAGATTCGACTCCCGGAATGTCTCGAAAATGGCATCCGGTGTGTCGGCGCCGGCAAGCTGTCCGCTATCCGGATCGATCCGCACGGTCACCAGCCCGTCCGGTCGCGGCCATTCCGACTCGGGCCGCCCATCCAGCGCCGCCTGCATGAAATCCGCCCAGATCGGAAGCGCCGCCCGGCCACCGGTCTCATAACGGCCCAGCGTCTGCAACTCGTCAAATCCCACCCAGGCCGTCACGACCAGATCACCGTTGAACCCCGAAAACCAGGCATCCCGCTGTTCATTGGTGGTGCCGGTCTTGCCACCCAGATCACTGCGACCCAGCGCCCGGGCGGAACGCGCCGTGCCCTCCTGGATCACATTCTGGAGCATGGAGCGCATCAGCCAGGCGTTTTCCGCACTGATCGCGCGCTCGGCGGGCCGGGCCGCGGGCCGCCGGGGTCCCTCCGGGCCCGGTTCGGCCGGCTCGATGGCGTCGGCGGCCACCGCACGTGACGGCCAGCTTTCGTAGACCACGGAACCGTCACCGTCCACCGCGCGCTCGATGTAATACGGAGTGACCCGATAGCCGCCGTTGGCGAAAACGGCATAGGCCCGGGCAAGCTCGAGCGGGGTGACCTCCGCGGCGCCGAGCGCCAGGGAGAGATTAGGGGGCAGGCGGTCGCCCGGGATACCGAACCGCTCGATATGATCAATGGCCGTCCGCACGCCGACCTGGCGCAGGAGCCGGATCGACACCAGGTTGCGCGAATACGTCAGTGCCTCGCGCAGCCGGGTGGGTCCGAAGACCCGGCCGCTGTAGTTTTCCGGCCGCCAGACGTCCTCGAGCGATGCGTCCTCGAACACCACTGGGGCGTCATTGACCTGGGTCGCCGGCGTGAAACCGTCGGCCAACGCCGCCGAGTAGATCAGGGGCTTGAACGCCGACCCCGGCTGTCGGGCTGCCTGCGTGACCCGGTTGAACTTGCTGAGCGTGAAGTCATACCCCCCGACCAGAGCCTCGATACGGCCGTCGTCCGGATCCAGTGCCACCAGACCCGCCTGCGGTTCCGGCGTCTGCGCAAGCCGCCAACCACCGTCGCTGCGCCGCAGGTAGACCACATCGCCGGCAACCAGAATGTCCGCCGCCTGCTCGGGCCTCGGCCCCATGGCGTTACGCCCCAGTTGCGGCCGCGCCCATTCCATGCCCTGCCAGTCCAGCTCGAGAGTTGACCCGTCAGCGGTGACAAGCGTCGCGGAGCGCTCGGCGATCGCCGTCACCACGGCAACCTCCAGGTCCCCCGGCCGGTTGAAGTCCGACAGGCGCTCCGTCAGGGCCCCGCGCCCTCCCTCCAGCCGCGCAGGGTCGAGCTGTGCCAGCGGGCCGCGATATCCATGCCGTTCGTCGTAGCCATGCAGACCCCGCCGCAGCGCATCGCGCGCCTGCCGCTGACGTTCGGCCGAAATCGTGGTGTAGATCTCGTAGCCGCTGGTGTAGGCGGCCTCGGCCCCAAATCGACCCACCGCCCAGGCACGCGCCATCTCGGCGATGAAGGGCGCATCGACGCTGCGCCGACGACGATGCCGCTCCGCAGTGACGGGAGCGGCCATGGCCTGCTGATAGCTCGCCTCGTCGATGAAGCCGCTATCGAGCATGCGGCCGAGCACATAGGCCCGCCGCTGCAGGGCCCGCTCAGGATCGGCCAGTGGGTTCCACGCGGAAGGGGCCTTGGGCAGGCCGGCGATCATCGCCTGCTGTGCGAGGGTGAGCTCCGCGAGGGGACGTCCGTAGTAGACCTCGGCCGCCGCCGCCACACCATAGGCCCGCTGGCCGAGATAGATCTTGTTGAGATAGAGCTCGAGAATCTTGTCCTTCTCGAACTGGCGCTCAATGCGGAGGGCCAGGAGGATCTCCCGCAGCTTGCGCAGGTAGGTCCGCTCGGAACTGAGAAAGAGGTTACGCGCCAGCTGCATGGTGATGGTGCTGCCGCCCGGCCCCTTTTCGCCAGTGCGAACCAGGTACCAGACCGCCCTCGCCAGGCCTTGATAGTCTACACCCGGATGCTGGCGGAAGCGCTGGTCCTCCGCGGCGATGAAGGCCTGCTGCAGACTCGTGGGCACCGCCGCGAGCGTCACCGGGGTACGCCGCATCTCGCCGAATTCGTCGATCAACTCGCCATCGGTCGTATAGACCCGCAACGGGACCTGTAGCTCAACGTTGCGGACGGCCTCAACGCTGGGCAGACCGGGGGCGAGCACGATGTAGGAGACGGCCAGTCCGCCGGCGGCAAGGAGGCCGAGCGCCGCGAGGCCGGCTAATGTCTGCAGGGAGCGCCTGATGATGCGTGACATGAAACCCCATAAGTGCAGGGACGCTGTCCTTATTGAGTATAGCACCGGGCGGCCCGAGTTCCGCGTCCGACGAAATTCGGACTTCTGAACTCATGCTCGGTCCGATCAGGCGAGACCGGACGGTGCTGGGCGTCGATATAGGCGCCACCGCCATCAAGGTGGCGGCGGTCGATTTCCGGCACAGGACACCCCGCCTCAGTGGCTTCGCCATTGAGACACGCCCGGCCGGCACGGAGGCCTCAAGCACCATGATCCGCAGGGCAGCCGCCGCCAGTGCCGCGCATGGACGGATCGCGGCCACCGCCGTTCCAGCCGAGGCGGTCATCACCCGGGTCATCGAGCTTCCCCGCGGCCTCGATGAGACCGCATTGCGCGCCCGCGTCAGCCTCGACATCGAAGACTCCCTCAGGCAGCCGCGCGACGACGTCGCCCATGATTTCCGGACGTTACGCGATGACCAGGCCGGAGAAAGCCAGACGGTCCTGGTGGTCGCCACACGCCGCGACGAGCTGCAGGCGCGCCGGACTCTGCTCACGGCCAGCGGATTGCGCTGCCGACTGGTCGATGTTGATACCCATGCGGTGGCCCGGGCCGCTCTGGCCGACGCCCGGCTCCGCCCCCCGGATGACACCCGGCCAACGGCGTTGCTCGACATCGGCACCCGGCTTCGACTGACCGTATTCGACCGCCAGCGGATCCTCTACCAGCAGGACCACGGCATGAAGACCGATGCCGCCACCGATGAACGCCTGGAGGTCATCGAGCGTGCCCTCGCGGTGCATCATGGCAGCCAGGAATCGCGGCTGCCGGCGGCCCTCGCCCTCGCCGGAGGCGGAACGGACCGCCAACTGGCCAGCGCCCTGGGTGAGAGGGTCGGTATCCCCGCGTACTGCGTTGATCCCCGCCCGGCGATCGCCGTCGACGAAACCCTCGGCATCGACGGCTTCACCACCCGCCTTCCCCGCCTGCTCACCGCCATTGGTCTGGCGCTGCATGCCGGAGATGACCATGCCCATTGGCGTTAACCTGCTGCCCTGGCGCGCCGAGCGCGACCGGCGCGCACGACGCCGAATGTGGCTGGCGATGCCGACTGCGACCCTGATCGGCCTCGGCATCATGCTGATGGCGACGCTGGTCATACGGGGAATGCACGAGGAACGGCTGGATGCCAACACGCGGGTACGCCAGCAGATCGATGCGCTGGCAGACCGGCGCGCCGCCACCGAGCAACTGAAACAGACGCACGGAGCGCTGAGTCGGCGCATGGCGGCCATGGAGGCACTGCTGGACGGCCAAACCCGCGCCCTGGATGAACTGACGGGCCTGATGGAGGCGTTACCGGACGACGTCCGTCTCATGGGGGTCGAGCGCGGGGCGGAGCGGTTGGTGATCGAGGGCCTTGCCCCGGCGCCCGTCTCGGTCTCCGCCCTGATCACCGCGCTCCGCGCATCACCGCGGTTTCCAGCGCTGCGCTTCGAGCGACTCACCACCCGCCCGGCACAGGGCCACAGCGGCGATCGGTTCCGCATCGTCGTTCGCCGCGCGCTCGAGAGAAATGCGGGAGAAGGCAACGATCAGGGAGTCCAGCAGTGAGCGTCGGAACCTGGCGACGGATCACCCTCATGATGCTGGTGGGCCTGACCGCCGGGTGGTTCGCGATCCTGCGCCCCGAGCTGAACGCCCGGGAGATGGCGGAGGACGAGGCCGAGCGCCTTGCATCCCGTCTCGCGGCCCATCGCACCACCGCCGCCCGACACGATGAATGGCGGACCCGGGTAGAGACCCTGAGCCGGCAAATCCGTGCCCATCCCATGCGCCTGCCCCGTGAACCCGATCTGCCCGGGCTGCTCGGCCGGATCGCCAGGGTTGCCACGGCCACTGGTACCCGACTGATCGGCGTGGAGCCGCAGAGCCCGGTCACCACGGCCGACTATCGGCAGCGTGCGGTGACGCTGCGGCTCAAGGGGGAATGGAGCGGTCTGATTGACCTGCTGGTAAGGCTTGAACATGAGACCCGGGCGGTCACGATGAACCGCTTGAACCTGACACGCCGGAACCCGGATGCCGACGGCCCGTCACTGACGCTCACATTGACCTTGACCGGTTACTGGCAGGTCGGTGACGGCGCCCTCATCCCGAGTGATACCGGCCCGGCAGGCTGGATGGCATCCGACCCGGGAACCGATGGCGATCGGCCGGCGGCACTCGCGCGCGATCCTTTCCGATCCCGACGCGTCGAGCCGGAGGGCGCGGCGGACGCACTGACCTATCTGGGCCGGATCCAGGTCGGCGATCAGGTCTGGGCGCTGGTCCGCGATGCCAGCGGCACGATCCACTCCCGTCAGAGCGGGACCGCTCTCCCGGGCGGCGGAAGGCTCGGGCGGGTGACGCCGACCGCTATTATCGTCCACCGCCCCGGAGAGACTGGAAACCGGGGCAGGCCGGTCGCCCGACAGCGGATTGCACTCAACGACTCAGGAGGATGACGATGCCTGCCGTCGCCAGCCGTTTGTGCCGCCGGTTCGCCGGACTGGTTCTGATGCTGGGTGCCATGGCAGCCAGCGGGACGGAAGACCCAACGGTGCGGCTGGATATCCGTGACATGACGCTGCCCGAGGTCATGGACCAGGTCCGCGCCGTGACCGGCGGAGAGCTTTCCGTCGAGAAAAACGGCCGCCAGGCCAACCGCGCGATGCCCGCCGACCGTGACGGGGCCGCCTTCCTCCCCACGGTCTTCCTACCGGTGAAATACGCCACGGCGGCCGACCTTGCGGCCTTGATCCAGGGGCCCCGGGTACGCGTGGACAGTCGCACCAATACGCTCATCGTGAGCGGCACCAGAGCCGAGCTGCAACGTGCCAGGGCCCTGGTGCAACGGCTGGATGTCCCGGTGCGCCAGGTCCTCATCGAGGCGCGGATCGTCATTGCCAGCGAGGATTTCAGCGACGAGATCGGCGTGCAGTTCAGTGCCTCGCGGCGCAGCCAGGCCGGTGATAGTGTGATCATCAGCGGCGGCACCCTTAACGACGAGGGCCTGATGGTCGATCTGCCAGTGGGCAATGCCGCCGGCTCGGCAGGTCTGGCCATCGGCAAGGTGGGCAGTTATCTGCTGCAGCTCGAGCTCTCGGCCATGGAGAGCGAAAACCGCGGCGAGATCATCTCCAGCCCGCGGGTCGTCACCGCCAGTAACCAGCAGGCCGAAATCAAGCAGGGCGTGCAGATCCCCTTCGAGCAGGCCACTTCCAGCGGTGCCACCAGCATCGCCTTCCGTGACGCCGTGCTTGGCCTGACGGTGACACCGCAGATCACGCCGGACGACCAGATCCAGCTGACACTGGCGGTCAATCAGGACAGCCGCGGAGAGGAGACGCCGGAGGGGCCGGCGATCAACACCCAGTCCGTGCGCACGCATGTGCTGGTCGCCGACGGTGAGACCGTCGTCCTGGGCGGCGTCTTCGAACAGACCCGGCGCAATGGCGTGCGCCGGATTCCCCTGCTCTCCGATCTGCCGGTGGTGGGGGGTCTTTTCGAGCGCCGCATGCGGGTCGACGACCGCAGCGAGTTGCTGATCTTCGTCACACCCCGCATTCTCGAGAACCCGACGGCGACGACAAACACGGTAGAATCCGGCGGATGACCACCAGTGACCGCGTCTTTCTCATCGGCCCGATGGGGGCCGGCAAGAGCACCATCGGCCGACGTCTTGCCGATCGGCTGGGGCTTGCCTTCGTCGACCTCGATACGGCCATCGAGTCTCGGACCGGCGTCGATATCCCGCGGATTTTCGACATCGAGGGAGAGGCCGGCTTCCGGCGCCGGGAGGCGGAGCTGCTGGATGAGCTCACCTCGCGCCGCGACATCGTGCTGGCTACCGGAGGGGGTGCGGTACTCGACGACGCGAACCGACAGCACCTGGCTCAGCGCGGGCTCGTGGTCTACCTGCGCGCCAATGTCGCGACCCAGCTGGCCCGCACACGCAACAGCCAGCGCCCTCTCCTGCAGGGCGAGGACCCGGAGGGCCGACTGCGCGCCATTCTCGAGACACGGGCTCCGCTCTACGAATCCCTTGCCGATCTCGCCATCGATACGGAAGATGGCATGCCCGATCGCATCGCACAGCGGCTCGCCCACCAAATTCGCAGACCGGGATTACCCCATGAAGCATGATCGGCGTCTGGTCGAGGTCGCCCTCGGCGATCGCAGCTACCTCATCCACATCGGCCGCGGCTTGCTGCGGGATGCCGCGCTGATGCGCGAGAACATCCCGGCCCGGCAGGTCATGATCATCAGCAACGAGACCGTGGCTCCGCTCTATCTCGACGCCCTGAAGACCGCGCTGGGCGAGCGCCGCATCACGGCCGCATCGCTGCCGGATGGCGAACAGGAGAAGTGCCTGGAATCAATGCTGCCAGTCTTCGACGAAATGCTGGTCAACGGCTTCGGCCGTGATTGCCAGGTGGTCGCCCTGGGTGGTGGCGTGATCGGTGACCTGGCCGGCTTCGTGGCCGCCACCTACCAGCGCGGTGTCGATTTCGTCCAGGTCCCGACAACCCTCCTGGCGATGGTCGACTCCTCGGTGGGCGGCAAGACCGGCGTCAATCACCCGCGGGGCAAGAACATGATCGGCGCGTTCCACCAGCCGCGGGCGGTCATCGCCGATCTTGCCGTGCTCGAGACGTTACCGGACCGGGAGCTGCGGGCCGGTATGGCGGAGGTGATCAAGTACGCCCTGCTGGGTGACCGCGAATTCCTGGACTGGCTCGAGGGCCACGTCGATGCGGCCCTGGCGCGCGAACCGGACGCGCTCGCCTTTATCGTCGAGCGCTGCTGCCGCAACAAGGCGGCCATCGTCGCCGCGGACGAGCGCGAGGCGGGTCAGCGGGCGCTGCTCAACCTCGGCCACACCTTCGGCCACGCCATCGAGGCAGCCCGGGGGTACGGCGACTGGCTCCACGGCGAGGCCATCGCCGCCGGCATGTGCATGGCCGCCCGCATGTCCGCCCGCCAGGGCTGGATCACGCCGCAAGACCGGGACCGGGCGGTGGCGCTGATCGCCCGGGTCGGCCTGCCGACACAACCACCGAGCGACCTGGATGCGGTGCGCTTCCGCGAGTTCATGGCGCGGGACAAGAAAAACCGTGATGGCGAACTGCGGCTGGTGCTCCTGCGCGGGCTGGGCGACGCCATCGTCACGGCGGACTACGATGACGCGGCGCTGACCGCAACGCTGGAGGGCAGGGCCGATGCCTGAGGTACCGGTCGATCCACCCGGCCTGGCGCATTACGCCTCCCGACCCTCGGCCAGTCGTGGCCGAAAACATGCCGACGACCGGCCCGATCTGCGCAACGCCTTTCAGCGAGACCGCGACCGCATCATCCACAGTTCCGCATTCCGGCGGCTCGAGTACAAGACGCAGGTCTTCGTCAATCACGAAGGCGACCTGTTCCGCACCCGCCTCACTCACAGCCTTGAAGTCGCGCAGATCGCCCGCACCATCGCCCGCGCGCTGGGCCTCAACGAGGATCTCACCGAAGCGATCGCCCTTGCCCACGACCTCGGCCACACCCCCTTCGGCCATGCGGGCCAGGAGGCCCTGAACGCCTGCATGTCCGGGTATGGCGGCTTCGAGCATAACCTCCAGTCGTTACGGGTGGTCGATGTCCTCGAGGGCCGTTATCCCGACTTCGACGGCCTCAACCTCACCTTCGAGACGCGTGAGGGTCTGGTCAAGCGCTGTCCGCTGGAGCAGGCGGAACGGCTCGGCGACATCGGCAGACGGTTCGTGCAGGGGACCCAGCCCTCGCTGGAGGCCCAGCTCACCAACATCGCCGATGAGATCGCCTACAACAGCCACGATATCGATGACGGCCTGCGGGCCGGTCTACTCGAGCTCGATGCACTGCGCGAAGTCGAGTGGATCGACTCACTGTACGGGGATATCCAGGCCGTCCATCCGGGGCTCAACGGGCGCCGGCTTGTCTATCGCATCGTCCGCGAGCTGATCGCCGGCCAGGTCAACGACCTGCTCGCAGTCAGCCGCGACCGCATCCGCGAGGCCAGTCCGGACGGGCCCGAGGCAGTACGGGCCCTCGAGCGGCCGCTCATTGCATTCAGTCCGCAGATGCAGCAGCGCCATCGGGAGCTCAAGGGCTATCTGCTCGAACACCTCTACCGCCACTATCGCGTCCATCGCATGACCACCAAGGCCGCCAGAGTGATCGAGTCGCTCTTCGAGATCTTCATGGGCGACGTCCGGCTACTGCCACCGCAGTTCCGGCAGGCCGCGGAGGAACGTGCCCGGCGGGATGGCGACCGCGGCCGCGCCCGGGCAGTCGCCGACTACATTGCCGGCATGACCGACCGCTTCGCCATCGACGAACACGAACGCCTGACGACACCGAAAACGCTCACCTGAAGTTGCCGGAAAAAGGCCCGCGCGCTATATTGTCGGGCCATTTGCCCAGTGAAACGGGAGCGGACAGTGGCGAGACGGTCCGGCCCCGGGATCCCCGCAGAACCGAGGAGAGCACGCCGCCCGCGAGGCGGCGGGCACTCGGCGCGGCCCGCTCCCCGCAAACAATGGAGAGGCAGTTCGCGTGAGGCAGCTAACCTTTAACGCCCCGACGCTTTACCGGCCAGAATTCGAGCGTGACAACTGCGGCTTCGGCCTCATCGCACACATGGATGGCCAACCGAGTCACTGGCTGCTGGAAACGGCCATCTCGGCGCTCGCCCGTCTCACCCATCGCGGCGCCGTGGCCGCCGATGGCAAAAGCGGTGACGGTTGCGGACTGCTCATCAAGCCGCCGGTGACGTTCCTGCGACGCGCCGCAGACGCCGAGGGCGTCGGACTGGCCGAGCATTTCGCGGCCGGCTGCGTGTTTCTGTCCCAGGATGGAGACATCGCCGGTCACGCGCGGTCCGTGCTCGAAGAGGCACTGGCGCATTACGAAGTACCGGCGGCCGGCTGGCGTGATGTGCCGGTGGACACCAGCGCCTGCGGTGAGCAGGCCATGGCCACTCTGCCGGCGATCGCGCAGGTCTTCGTCAATGCGCCGGCTGGGATGGACGAGCCGGAATTCGAGCGGCGCCTTTTCATGGCCCGGCGGCGCGCTGAAAAGGCGCTGGACGGTCATGATGAGGACTTCTATATCCCCAGCCTGTCGGGCCGCGTGCTGTCCTACAAGGGGCTGGTGATGCCGGAGAACCTGCCGGTGTTCTACAAGGACCTGCAGGACCCGGCCCTGGAGACGTCCCTGGCGGTCTTCCATCAGCGGTTCTCGACCAATACGCTGCCGCAGTGGCGGCTGGCGCAGCCATTCCGGTATCTCGCCCACAACGGCGAGATCAATACCATCCAGGGCAACCGCAACTGGGCCCTGGCGCGGGCATACCGCTTCAACACGCCATTGCTGCCCGACATCGAGGCCATCCAGCCGCTGGTCAACCTCACCGGGTCCGACTCCTCCAGTCTCGACAACATGCTGGATGTGCTCATCACCGGTGGCATGGACATCTTCCGCGCGCTGCGGCTGCTGATCCCGCCGGCCTGGCAGAACGTTGAGACGATGGACGCCGATCTGCGGGCGTTCTACGAATTCCACTCCCAGCACATCGAGCCCTGGGACGGGCCGGCGGGCATCGTCCTCACCGACGGACGGCACGCCGCCTGCGCCCTTGATCGCAACGGCCTGCGTCCGGCGCGCTGGGTCATCACGAGCGACCGGCACATCACGCTGGCCTCGGAGGTGGGCGTCTGGGACTATGATCCCGCCGATGTCGTGGAGAAGGGCCGTCTGCGCCCGGGCGAGATGCTGGCCGCCGACACCGAGACCGGCGAGCTCCTGCTGCCACAGACCATCGACGAACGACTCAAGAACCGGGCTCCCTACAAGCGCTGGCTGGCCGAGCACTCGCGGGATGTGCCTTCGCGCCTGAAGGCGGGCGACACGCGCAAGCCAGTGGATCCGCACACGCTGGACATCTACCAGAAACAGTTCGGCGTCAGCTTCGAGGAGCGCGACATCGTCACGCGGGCACTGGCTCAGGGAGGCCAGGAGGCCGTCGGCTCCATGGGCGACGACACACCGATGCCCGTGCTCTCCAGACAGGTCCGTCCGCTCTACGACAACTTCCGGCAGCAGTTCGCCCAGGTCACGAACCCGGCCATCGATCCGCTGCGTGAGCAGATCGTGATGTCGCTGGAGACCGTGTTCGGACCGGAGAAGAACCTGTTCGAGGAGGTCGAGGACCACGCCCGACGCCTGGTGCTGGATTCGCCCATCCTCTCCGACGGCAAGTTCCTCGGCCTGCTCGACGAGCACGAGGATGGGGACCGGGTCCATCGCATCAACCTGAGCTATCCGGCCGACGGTGATCTGCGAACGGCCGTGGAGGCGATCCGCGACGAGGCCGCCAGTGCCGTTCGCGACGGCGCCAGCCTGCTGGTGCTTTCCGACCGCGAGCTCACCCGCGAGCGCATTCCGGTGCATGCCCTGCTGGCCACCGGTGCCGTGCACCATCACCTGGTGCGCACGGGCCTGCGCTGCGACACCAACCTGGTGATCGAGACCGGCACGGCCCGCAACAGCCACGAATGCGCCGTGCTGATCGGTTACGGCGCCACTGCCGTGTATCCCTACCTGGCCTACGATGTGGTTCAGGACCAGCTGCGTACCGGTGAGATCAAGGGAGCGGAGCTGGCGGATCTGCTGCGCAACTACCGCAAGGGCCTGAACAAGGGGCTCTACAAGATCCTCTCCAAGATGGGCATTTCCACGATCACCAGCTATCGCGGCGCCCAGCTGTTCGAGATTGTCGGCATGAGCGATGATGTGGTGGATCTGTGCTTCAACGGCACCACCTCGCGCATCCAGGGCGCGGATTTCACCGATCTCGAGGAAGACCAGCGGACCCTGCATGACCGTGCCTGGCGCCGCAGCCAGCCGCTCACCCAGGGCGGTCTGCTCAAGTATGTCCACGGCGGCGAGTATCACGCCTACAACCCGGATGTGGTGGCCGCGCTACAGGAGGCCGCTTACACCGGCGATTACGAGCGCTACAAGGTCTACGCAGAAACGGTGAACACCCGGCCGGTGGCGGCGCTGCGCGATCTGCTGTGCGTCCGTGAGACCGAGGCCATCCCGCTGGATGAGGTCGAGCCGCTGGAGAACATCCTCAGGCGTTTCGACTCCGCCGGCATGTCATTGGGCGCGCTCTCGCCAGAGGCCCATGAGGCGCTGTCCATCGCCATGAACCGCCTCGGCGGTCGCTCCAACTCCGGCGAAGGCGGCGAGGACGCGCATCGCTTCGGCAACGAGCGCATGTCCAAGATCAAGCAGGTCGCATCGGGCCGGTTCGGTGTCACACCGCATTACCTGCGCAACGCCGAGGTCCTGCAGATCAAGGTCGCTCAGGGGGCCAAGCCCGGTGAGGGCGGGCAGCTGCCCGGCCACAAGGTCAATGAGATGATTGCCCGTCTGCGCTACTCCAAGCCCGGCGTGGCGTTGATCTCGCCGCCGCCGCACCACGACATCTACTCCATCGAGGATCTGGCGCAGCTCATCTACGACCTCAAGCAGGTCAACCCCGAGGCGCTGGTCTCGGTGAAGCTGGTTGCCGAACCCGGTGTCGGTACCGTGGCGGCCGGCGTGGCGAAAGCCTACGCCGATCTCATCACCATTTCCGGTTACGACGGCGGCACGGGCGCCAGCCCGCTGACCTCGGTGAAGTATGCCGGTACCCCCTGGGAGCTGGGGCTGACGGAGACCCATCAGACGCTGCGCGCCAATGATCTGCGCGACAAGATCCGGCTGCAGACCGACGGCGGCCTCAAGACCGGGCTTGACGTCATCAAGGCGGCCATCCTGGGTGCCGAGAGCTTCGGCTTCGGCACTGCGCCCATGGTGGCGATGGGGTGCAAGTACCTGCGTGTCTGCCATCTCAACAACTGCCCCACCGGTGTGGCGACGCAGGAGAAGGTGCTCCGCATGAAGCATTTCATCGGCACACCGGAGCGCGTCGCCAACTTCTTCACCTTCGTGGCCATGGAAACCCGCGAGTGGCTGGCCAGGCTGGGCGTACGTTCCCTGGAGGAGCTCATCGGTCGGCTCGATCTGCTCGAGCAGCGTGAACCCGAGACCGCCCGTCAGGCCAGGCTCGATCTGAGTCCGATCCTCTCCGACGGCGGACTTGATACGTCGCTGCCCACCCACTGCATGACGCCAAGCAACATCCCCTTCGATCGGGGCGATCTGGCAGAGCGCATTGTGGCTGACGCCCTCCCCGCCATCGAGGCGGCCACGGGGGGTGACTTCGAGTACACGGTCCGCAATGACGACCGCTCGATCGGAGCCCGCCTCTCGGGCGAGATCGCCCTGCGCCACGGCAACCTGGGAATGAGTGGCTCACCGCTGCGCCTGCACCTGAAAGGCAGCGCCGGCCAGAGCTTCGGCGTCTGGAACGCCGGCGGCCTGGAGATGTTCCTGCATGGCGATGCCAACGACTATGTGGGCAAGGGCATGGCCGGCGGCAAGCTGGTGATCCGCCCGCCCGAGGAGAGCCGATTCGCGAGCCACGAGACCACCATCATCGGCAACACCTGTCTCTATGGCGCCACCGGCGGCAAGCTCTTCGCGGCCGGCCTGGCCGGGGAGCGGTTTGCGGTGCGCAACTCCGGGGCGCATGCGGTCGTCGAGGGCGTCGGTGACCACGGCTGCGAGTACATGACCGACGGCGTGGTCTGCGTGCTCGGGCCCACCGGCCTGAACTTCGGTGCCGGCATGACCGGCGGAATCGCCTTCGTGCTGGACATGGAGAACCAGTTTGTCGACCGCTACAACCATGAGCTCATCGACATCCGGCGCATCCAGACGGAGCCGATGACCGCACACCGCGAGTTCCTGCGTGAAACCATCGCCGAGTTCGTCGACGAGACCGGATCCCGCTGGGGTCAGGAGATCCTCGACAACTTCCGGGATTACGTCGGCTGCTTCTGGCTGGTCAAGCCCCGCGCCGCCGACATCAACGAAGTACTGAGTACGCTGCGTCAGGCAGCCTGAGCACGTTATGGGTAATTACTTCCAGTTCATCGACGTCCCCCGCCAGGACACCGAAAAGGAACCGGCGCGGGCACGGGTACAGAAGTTCACCGAGATATACGGCGACTTCAGCAGCGAGCATGCGGCAGCCCAGGCCGACCGCTGCGTGGAGTGCGGCAACCCCTACTGCGAGTGGAAATGCCCGGTCCACAATTACATTCCCAACTGGCTCAAGCTGATCGCCGAGGGCAATCTCTTCGAGGCGGCCGAGCTCTCCCACAAGACCAACAGCCTGCCGGAGGTCTGCGGTCGCGTCTGCCCGCAGGACCGGCTCTGCGAGGGTGCCTGCACGCTCAATGACGGCTTTGGGGCGGTGACCATCGGTTCGGTGGAGAAATACATCACCGACGAGGCCTTCAAGCAGGGCTGGCGACCGGACATGTCCGGCGTCGTGCCCACTGGCCGGCGCGTCGCCGTCGTGGGCGCCGGCCCGGCGGGCCTCGGTGCCGCCGACATCCTGGTGCGTAACGGCGTGGAGGCCGTGGTCTTCGATCGCTATCCCGAGATCGGCGGCCTGCTGACCTTCGGCATTCCGCCGTTCAAGCTCGAAAAGGAGGTCATCGCCAAGCGTCGGGAGATCATGGAGTACATGGGCGTCGAATTCCGCCTCGGCGTCAACGTGGGCACCGACATCACCTATGAGGAGCTGGAGCGGGATTTCGATGCCGTTTTCCTCGGTATGGGCACCTACACCACGATGCGCGGTGGCTTCCCGGGAGAAGACATGGATGGTGTCTACGAGGCACTGCCCTATCTGGTCTCCAACATCAATCGCCTGATGGGCTTCGAGAAGGATCCCACCGACTACATCGACATGGCCGACCAGCGCGTGGTGGTCCTCGGCGGCGGCGACACGGCCATGGACTGCAACCGCACCGCGCTGCGTCAGGGAGCGGCCAGTGTGACCTGTGCCTATCGGCGCGACGAGCAGAACATGCCCGGGTCACGGCGCGAGGTCTACAACGCCCGCGAGGAGGGCGTCGACTTCCGCTTCAACCGCCAGCCGGTGGGGATCGTCGGCGATGGTCGGGTAGAAGGCGTCAAGGTGGTGGAAACCCGGCTGGGTGCTCCGGATGAGCGCGGCCGCCGGCGCCCCGAGGCGGTTCCCGGCAGTGAGGAAATCATCCCCGCCGATCGCGTCATCATGGCCTTTGGCTTCCGTCCGAACCCGCCGGAGTGGTTCGACGAGCATGGCATCGCCGTCGACGAGCGCGAGCGCGTCAGGGTCAAGAAGGGCGGTAAACATCCCTTCCAGACCGACAACCCCAACGTCTTCGCCGGCGGTGACATGGTGCGTGGCTCCGATCTGGTGGTCACCGCTGTCTGGGAAGGCCGCGAGGCCGCCAAGGGCATGCTCGCCTACATGGGCGTCTAGGACGGTAACGGTCCATGAGTGAACTGCAGAACGATCGCTTCCTCCGCGCCCTCGCCCGGGAGCCGGTGGATCGCACGCCGGTGTGGATCATGCGCCAGGCCGGGCGTTACCTGCCCGAATACCGGGAAATCCGCGCCCAGGCCGGCAGCTTCATGAATCTGTGCCGCAACCCGGCGCTCGCCTGCGAGGTGACCCTGCAGCCACTCCGGCGCTTTGACCTGGATGCGGCGATCCTCTTCTCGGACATCCTGACCGTCCCCGATGCCATGGGGCTGGGGCTCTATTTCGAGCCGGGTGAAGGCCCTCGATTCGAGACCACCATCCGTGATGCAGCGGCAGTGGATGCGCTTCCGGTGCCTGACGTGGGCAGCGAGCTGCGCTACGTGACCGACGCGGTCAGTCTGATTCGCCGCGAACTCCAGGGCCAGGTTCCCCTGATCGGTTTCTCCGGCAGCCCCTGGACGCTGGCCACCTACATGGTGGAGGGCGGCAGCAGCAAGGACTTCCGACACATCAAGTCCCTGGCCTATGACCAGCCCGAGGTGCTTGAGCGACTGCTCGGTAAGATCGCGACCGCAGTGACGGCCTATCTCAATGCCCAGGTCGAGGCGGGCGCGCAGGCGCTGATGATTTTCGACACCTGGGGCGGCGCACTCGCCCACGATGCCTATCCGCGTTTCTCGCTGGCCTTCGCGCAGCAGATCATCGACAGCCTGATCCGCGAGCGCGATGGACGCCGGATCCCGGTCATTTTCTTCACGAAGGGCGGCGGGATCTGGCTCGAGCGCATCGCCGGATGCGGTGCCGATGCCCTTGGTGTGGACTGGACCCTGTCAATGACCGAGGCCCGCCGGCGGGTGGGTGACCGGGTCGCCCTGCAGGGTAATCTCGATCCCAGCGTCCTGTACGCGCGGCCCGAGGTGATCGAGCGCGAGGTCGGTCGCGTGCTGACGGAATATGGTCATGGCAGCGGGCATGTCTTCAACCTCGGCCACGGCGTCCATCCGCAGATACCGCCGGATCACGTCGCGGCCATGGTGGAGGCCGTCAAGCATCTGAGCCCGGCCTGGCATGGGTAGGAAAAAGCCACGCATCCTCTCCGCCGGTGTGGTCATCGTGCGCGCCGAGGGAGGGGAGTGGCGTTTTCTCCTGCTCCGGGCATACCAGTACTGGGACTTCCCCAAAGGCCGCACGGAGACCGGCGAAACACCGCTGCAGGCCGCCCGTCGCGAGGTCACCGAGGAAACGGGGATCACCGACCTGGACTTCAGATGGGGCGAGGACTTCACCGAAACCGGTCCCTACGCCCGTGGCAAGGTGGCGCGCTATTACCTTGCCGAGACAACGACCCGGGAGGTGACGCTCGGGATCGCACCTGAATTGGGCACACCGGAACATCACGAATGGCGATGGGTCGACCGTCGCACGGCCTACCGGCTGACCGCACCGCGGGTGCGCCAGGTCCTCGACTGGGCCCTGGAACGACTGCCACCCACCCCCGCCAGCTGATCTTCCCCCTTGGGCATGCCGCCTCCTCGGCGGCATACTGGCCCTTGCACTCGACTGGAGCAGGAGACGACCGTGAAACACGACCCCGCCGCCGGACTTGAATACCCGGCGACTCGTCCCAGGCGCCTGCGTCGTGACGAAGCCACACGGCGACTGGTACGCGAAAACCGGCTCTCGGCCGACGATCTGATCCAGCCGGTGTTCGTCATCGAGGGGACCGATCAGACCGAGCCCGTGCCCTCCATGCCCGGCGTCGAGCGCATGAGCGTCGATCGATTGACCGCGGAAGCCCAGACGCTGGCGGAGCTGGGTGTCCCGGCCATGACCGTGTTTCCAGTCACGCCCCAGGAGGCCAAGAGCGACGATGCCGCCGAGGCCTGGAACCCGCAGGGACTGGCACAGCGCGCCGTCCGGGCGATCAAGGCGCGGGTGCCGGAGATGGCCGTCATCACCGATGTCGCGCTGGATCCTTTCACGAGTCATGGCCAGGACGGCCTGCTGGATGACTCGGGCTATGTCGCCAACGACATGACCCTGGAGGCGCTGGTCCGCCAGGCGCGCTCCCATGCCGAGGCAGGCGCCGATATCGTCGCGCCCTCCGACATGATGGACGGACGCATTGCGGCCATCCGCGCCGCCCTTGAGGCAGACGGCTATCCCGAGACGCGCATCCTCGCCTATGCCGCGAAGTATGCCTCCGCCTTCTATGGCCCCTTCCGGGATGCCGTGGGATCGGCCGGCAACCTGGGCGGCGGCGACAAGCGCACGTATCAGATGGATCCGGGCAATGGCGCGGAGGCGCTCCGCGAGGTCGGAATGGATCTGGCCGAGGGCGCCGACATGGTCATGATCAAGCCGGGCATGCCCTACCTCGACGTCATTCGCCGGGTCCGGGAGCACTTCGACGTGCCGACATTCGCGTACCAGGTCAGCGGCGAGTACGCCATGCTGAACGCCGCCTTCGAACAGGGCTGGCTGGCGCGCAGGGCCTGCGTGATGGAGGCGCTGCTGGGTTTCAAGCGGGCCGGCGCCGACGCGATACTGACCTATTTCGCACGGGAGGTGGCCGGCTGGCTTGCCGACCGTTGAGACCGTCCGCATACGGAGGTAAACATGGATCTCTACGCCGTTTTCGGCCATCCCGTCGGGCACTCCCTATCGCCCCGCATTCACCGGATGTTCGCCGAGGAAACCGCCCAGCAGATTGAATACGAGCGCCGCGAACCACCGCTGGACGGGTTTGCCGATGCCCTCCGGGCATTTCGCGAGGAGGGGGGTCATGGGGCCAACGTGACAGTGCCGTTCAAGGAAGAGGCCTGGTCACTGGCCGACCAGCGCAGCGAGCGCGCCGAGCGGGCCGGCGCGGTCAACACGCTGGTCTGCGGCGAGACGCTCTACGGAGACAATACCGACGGCGAGGGGCTGATCAACGACCTGCGCAACAACCTGGGCGTCGGGCTCGCCGGCAAACGCATTCTCATCGTCGGAGCAGGCGGCGCGGCCCGGGGTGTACTCGGACCACTGCTCGCCGAGCAGCCGGCGAGCCTGGTGATTGCCAATCGGACCGCCGGCCGGGCGAAGGTCCTGGCCAAGGCATTCGATGACATCGGCAATATCGAAGGCCGCGGCCTGGATACCCTGGCGGGCGAGCGCTTCGAGGTGGTCATCAACGCCACTTCCAGCGGTCTTGAGGGTGAGGTGCCCGCCCTGCCGGAGAGCGTCGTCAGCGACGGCGCTACCGCCTACGACATGCTCTACGGCGCTGAACCCACGCCGTTCCTTCGCTGGGCGGAGCGTAACGGTGCGTTCCGTGTCCGTGATGGCCTGGGCATGCTGGTGGAACAGGCGGCCGGCGCGTTCGAGCTCTGGCGTCACATCAGGCCCAGCACGGAACCGGTGATCGAGACACTGCGCCACGACACCCGCCCCTGATCCGCATGGCCTGGGAGGCCAATGCAACACCGGATGCACTGCTGGTGCTCCTGGTGGGCGGCGCCACCCTGCTCGCGGTCGTCCTCCGCCACCTCTGCGAGCGCATCAAGCTGCCACCTCTGGTGGGCTACATCCTCATCGGCCTCGGTCTTCGCCTGACCGACGGAATCCTGCCCATACTGCAGCCCTCCGTGATGGCGGCCTTCGAACTACTGGCCGCCCTCGGACTTGTGGCGCTGCTGTTCCGCGTCGGTCTGGGCAGTGACCCCTATCGACTGCTGGAAAAACTGCCCGGCGCCAGCCTGATCTGGGCGGTCAGCGTTATCGTCTCGGGCATGGCCGGCTACTATGCGGCGCGCTGGGCCGGATTCGATGCCGTGCCAGCGCTGGTCGCCGGCGTGGCACTGACGGCCACCAGTATCGGTGTCTCGCTACCTCCCTGGCAGGCCGCCGGCGTTCTGCGCAGCGAGCGGGGTTCACTGGTACTGGATGTGGCCGAACTGGATGACATCTCCGGTGTCGTGCTCATGGCCCTGCTCCTCAGCCTTATCCCGACCGTCACCGCCGGCGGTGCCATCGACTGGGGCGGCGTGGGCATGACCACCGTCAGCCTCCTGGCCAGCCTGGCCGCCTTCACCGCCGCATGCTGGCTATTCGCGCACTGGCTCGAACCGCCGCTGGCGCGGTTCCTGGCAACCCGCGAACGCTCGCCGGCCCGCATGCTCATTGTGGTGGCCATCGGCAGCCTGATCGCCGCGCTCGCCGGCATACTCGGCTTCTCCCTCGCGGTGGGCGCCCTGTTCGCCGGACTGGTTTTCAGCAAGGCTCCGCGGCGGGTGCGCCAGGATCGCGCCTACATCGTGCTCTACGACTTCCTGGCGCCGTTTTTCTTCATCGGCATCGGGCTCAAGCTCGAGCCGGCGGCGCTGACTGGGGCCCTGGGCGCCGGTGGCATTCTGCTGATCGCCGCGGTGGCCGGCAAATTGATCGGAACGGCCCTGCCAGCCCTGTGGACGGCGCCCAAAGGCAGCGCCCTGGTCATCGGCATGAGTATGGTGCCGCGAGCGGAAATCGCCATGGTGGTTGTCGACCAGGCCGGCCGATACGGTGACGATGTCGTCCCACCCGCGCTCTACGGCGCAATGACGCTCGTCACGCTGGTCACCTGTGCGGTGACACCCAGTGCGGTCCAGCACATGCTCAAGGGCGGGAGTACTGGGCGGGGGTCAGTCCCGACCCGCACGGTGACGGTCCATTACCCGCATGTAGTGGCGTGCCGAATACACCAGTTGATCGCGCTCCGTCTCCGTCAGCGCCCGGACTGGCCGCGCGGGACTTCCCAGGTAGAGCTGCCCGCCGGTCAGATGCTTGCCGGGGGGGACAAGCGTGCCGGCGCCGAGGATGACCTCATCCTCCACCACCGCGCCATCCAGCACCATCGCCCCCATGCCCACCAGTACCCGGCTGCCGATCCGGCAGGCATGGATGACCGCCCGGTGACCCACGGTGACCTCCTCGCCGACGATGGCGGGATACCCCGACTGGTATGGCCCCTCATGGGCCACATGAACGATGCTCCCATCCTGGATGTTGCTGCCGGCACCGATCTCGATTCGATGCACATCGCCGCGCAGCACGGCGGTGGGCCATATCGAGACGGAATCACCAAGGGTGACATCGCCGATGACCACCGCACTGTCATGGACGAACGCCGACGCCGGCACAGCGGGATGAACGCCCTGGTAGACCTCGATCATCGATTGATCCCACCCGGCATCAGGTCATGGTGACCAGCTCTTCGGCGCTGGTCGGATGAATGGCCACGGTGTCATCAAGGTCCCGCTTGGTCGCGCCCATGCGAAGCGCCACCGCAAACCCCTGCAGCATCTCATCACTGCCGACACCGAAAAGGTGGATGCCGACCACGCGCTCTTCCTCGCCCACGCAGACCAGCTTCATGGTGCTGCGCTGCTTGGCCTCTGCCGGCGAGAGCGCGAAGTCCATGGGCACGAACCCGGTCTGATGGACACGCACGGCATCGCCGTAGCGAGCGCGCGCGTCGGCCTCGGTCAGGCCGACAGTCCCGATCGGAGGATGCGTGAAGACCACCGTGGGCACATCGCGATACTCGAGTCGGCGATCGCTCTGCCCGCCCCAGAGCCGGTCCGCCAGCCGGCGCCCGGCGGCGATCGCCACGGGCGTGAGCGGATAGGGGTTATCCGTGACGTCACCGAGCGCGAAGATATGCGGCTGACTGCTGGCCTGCCAGTCATCCACCGGGATCGTGCCCTGCCCGCTCATCCGCACCCCGGCCGCGTCCAGGCCGAGTCCGTCGGTATTCGGGATACGGCCCACCGCCCAGATCACCTGGTCGAGCCCCTCCAGGCTGCGGCCATCCTCGGCATGCAGGGCGTAGCCGCCCCAGGCGGCCTCCAGGCCCACCGGGGTGAAATGATTCACCAGGGTGGGACCATGCTGGCCGATGGCATCGACGTAGGCGTTCTGAATGGCCTCGTCAAAGTCGCGCAGCGGGCGTTCCCGCCGCACGACCAGCTGGACGTCGCTGCCCAGCTGGTGCAGGACGCCGGCAAGCTCCACCGCGATATAACCGGCACCCACGACAGCCACTTTCTCGGGGCGGTCGGCCATCTCGAAGAACCCGTCGGAGTCGATACCGAGGTCACCGCCGGGGATACCCGGCCGACCGGGCACGCCGCCGGTGGCGATCACAAAGCGCTCGGCTCGATAGCGCTCGCCGTTCACTTCCACGGTATGCGGGTCGACGAAGCGGGCATGACCGCGGATGGTGTCCACGCCGGCGTTGCCCAGGTTACGGTCGTAGATGCCGTTGAGGCGCTGGATGTAGGCATCCCGGGCCGCGACCAGCGCTGACCAGTCGAGACGGGGACTGACGCCACTGAAGCCGTAGTCGCCGGCCCGTTCCATGACCTCGGCGGCATGCGCCGCCTGCCACATGACCTTTTTCGGCACGCAACCCACATTCACGCAGGTCCCCCCGAGACGGGCCGATTCGACGACCGCACAGCGGGCTCCGTGCGCGGCCGCGCGTCGAGCGGTGGCGATCCCGCCGCTGCCGCCGCCGATGCAGATCAGATCATACTGGTTTTGCTCGCCGCTCATTCCCGGCTCCTGCTGTCGATGAGTGTCTCCGCCACCATTCTGGCAGAGCCATGCAGGCGTGGCCTATCGATCTCAGTCAAGGCATGCCGCCCTGGCTCAGGACTCCGCGCTCGGATCAGACAGCGGTGAGGCCATGGATATTATTAACGCCCGAAAGCGACCCCGTCGAACTTCCGCCCCGGGTTCCGGCTCGAATATCCTGATCCGCATCGGCTACCCTGCCGGTTATCGAACACGGGGAACGTCCTCACCGACCCACGGAGCACAACGGGATCATCATGACCAATCCATTGCTCACTGAATCCGGCCTGCCGCGCTTCTCGGCGATTCGCCCCGAGCACATCCAGCCCGCCGTGGAACAGGTGCTTGCGGACAATCGCGCCGCCATTGACGAGATCACCGCCGACACCGCGCCGCATACCTGGCAGAGCCTGGTCGCGCCACTCGAACGGCTTGAAGACCGGCTCGAGAAGGTCTGGTCACCGGTCTCGCACCTGAACGCCGTGATGAACAGCGAGGCCCTGCGCGAGGCCTACAATACCTGCCTGCCGCTGCTGTCCGCCTATCACACTGAAATGGGTCAGAACACGGCACTTTACGGCGCCTTCCGAGAGCTGCGCGAGAGCGACGACTACGAGCGTCTGGAACAGGATCAGCGCCAGACCGTGGACAACGCCCTGCGTGACTTCGAGCTGGCTGGCGTCGCCCTTGAGGACAGCGCCAAGCGTCGCTACGCGGCGATCGCCGCGCGTCTGGCCGAACTCTCTTCGAAGTTCCAGGAAAACCTGCTGGATGCCACGGATGCCTGGCACCGCGACACGACCGATCGCGAGGAACTGGCCGGCATTCCAGAAAGCGCCCTCGGCGTGATGCAGCAGAACGCCCGGCAGGCTGGTGTCGACGGCTGGCGCATCAGCCTCGACATGCCGGTGGTGCAGGCCGTTCTGGCCCACGCCCATGGCCGTGAACTGCGTCGCGAGGTCTACGAGGCCTTCACCACCCGGGCCTCGGATACCGGACCCCATGCCGGACGCTGGGACAACCACCCCATCATGGCGGAGATACTGGATCTGCGGCAGGAGCAGGCCGAGCTCCTCGGCTATCCGAATTACGCCGAGCTGTCGCTGGCGCCGAAGATGGCGGACTCCGCCGAGCAGGTCGTCGCCTTCCTGGAGGATCTTGCCCAACGCGCGAGACCCGTGGCGGAGCGGGAATACACCGAACTGCTCGCCTTTGCCCGGGAACGCGACGGCCTGGAGGCGCTGGAGGCCTGGGACGTGGGCTACTACAGCGAACGGCTGCGCGAGGCCCGCTACCAGCTCTCACCCGAGGATCTGCGACCGTGGTTCCAGGCCGATCGCGTCATGGCCGGGCTGTTCGCAGTGGTCGAGCGGCTGTTCGGGATCCATATCGTCGAGCGCGACGACGTCGAGACCTGGCACGACGATGTGCGCTTCTACGAAATCCATGACGACGAAGGCGACCTGCGGGGTCAGTTCTATACCGATCTCTACGCCCGCGCCCACAAGCGTGGTGGCGCCTGGATGGCCACGGCCCGGGGCCGGATGACACATGACGGCGGGCTGCAGACACCGGTGGCTTTCCTGACCTGCAATTTCACGCCGCCCGTCGGTGGCAAGCCGGCGCTCATCACCCACAGCGAGGTCGAGACGCTGTTCCACGAGTTCGGGCATGGCCTGCATCACATGCTCACGCGAGTGAATGCGGCGAGCGTGGCCGGCATCAATGGCGTGGCCTGGGACGCCGTGGAACTGCCGAGCCAGTTCCTTGAGAACTGGTGCTGGGAGCGGGAGGCGCTGGACCTGTTTGCCCGCCACCACGAGACCGGCGAGCCCATTCCGGAAGGGCTTTTCGAACGCATGACCGAGGCCCGCAACTTCCAGGCCGCGATGCAGATGGTCCGTCAGCTCGAATTCTCGCTATTCGACCTGAGATTGCATGTCGAGCACGATCGCGTGGCGGGCGAGCGGATTTTTGCCCTGCTCGACGAAGTCCGCGATCAGGTCGCCGTGGTCAGGCCGCCGGCCTTCAACCGTTTCCCCAACAGCTTCGCGCATATCTTCGCGGGCGGCTATGCCGCTGGCTATTACAGCTACAAATGGGCCGAGGTGCTCTCGGCGGATGCATTCGCGCGGTTCAGCGAGGAGGGGATTTTCAACCCGGTCACCGGGCGGGCATTCCTGGAGCATATTCTCGAGAAGGGGGGGTCCGAGGACGCGGCCAAGCTGTTCCGCGACTTCCGGGGCCGCGAGCCGAGCATCGAGCCGCTGCTGCGGGCGAGCGGCCTCGCCGCCTGAGGGACTGTGTCTGGGGTATCCGGCAGGCCGGGCGCCGGCCCGAGCCTGGTACTCATTGGCGGGGGGCATAGCCACGTCGAGGTGCTGCGGCGCTTTGGCAGGCACCCGATCGCCGGGGTGGAACTGACAGTGATCTCCCCCGACCGGTATACCCCGTACTCCGGCATGCTTCCGGGGTACGTGGCAGGCCACTACTCCTGGTCCGACGCGCATATTGATCTGGCCCGGCTGGCTCGTTCCGCCCGAGCCCGCTTCATTCAGGATGGCGCGAAAGGTCTCGCGCTCAGGAGCCGGACCGTGCACTGCGAGAGCGGATTGGCGATCGACTGGGATCGACTGTCCATCAATGTCGGTTCGACTCCGAGGCCTGAAGCACCGGGCGCGGCCGGGCATGCCGTGGCCGTGAAGCCCATCAATCGCTTCAATGAGCGTTGGCTGGCGCTTCTGGAACGGGTTCGCAGGGCCGGAGGCCGGCTACGGATTGCAGTGGTTGGCGGCGGTGCCGGCGGCGTGGAACTGCTGCTCGCCATGCAGTTCCGCCTGCGCAACGAATGCACCGCCCTCGGCCAGGATGCGGACAGGTTGGAATTCATGCTGTTCTCCCGCGGCCGGCATATCCTGCCCACGCACTCGCCCCGCGTGCGACTGCGCTTTCAGCGGGTGCTCGCGAGACGCGGCATCGCTCTGTACTGTAATGCGGCGGTCACCGCGGTCGACGAGTCCGGCCTCAGGACCCGGGACGGTCAGTGGCATCCGGCTGATGAGGTCATCTGGGTCACCGGCGCGGCCGGACCCGACTGGCTTCGGGGGAGTGGGCTGGCGCTGGATTCTCTGGGTTTCATCCAGATCCGTGAGAGCCTTCAGACCATTACCGACCCGGACGTTTTCGCCGCCGGTGACATCGCCAGCATGGTCCGTCACCCGCGGGAAAAGGCCGGCGTGATCGCAGTGCGTCAGGGTCCGCCACTGGCAGCCAACCTGCGCCGGTCGCTGACCGGCCGGCCAGTCCGGGCCTGGCATCCGCAGCGTCACTGGCTGGCCCTGATCAGTACCGGTGATCGCTACGCGGTGGCCTCGCGGGGCTCACTGGGCATCGGTGGTCGGTGGCTGTGGCATTGCAAGGACTGGATCGACCGCCGGTTCATGCGTCGCTACCGCCTGCCGGGCGATCGAACCGGATCCGGACCGGGCACATGACCGGTCGCTGCATGCCGTGCCGTCACCCAGTACAATCGTCGGATTGAGAATAATGCCAACCGGAGGGCGCCCGTGAAGCTCGCCTCGTGGAATGTCAATTCCCTCAACGTGCGCCTGCCGCAGGTGCTGGAATGGCTTGAGACTGCACAGCCGGATGTCCTCGGGCTGCAGGAGACCAAGCTCATCGACGAGAAATTCCCCACCGAGGCCATTCGGGAAGTCGGCTATGAGGTCGCCTTCTCCGGCCAGAAGACCTACAACGGCGTCGCGGTCCTGGCCCGGGCGCCGCTCGAGGAGATCGCCCTCGACATACCGGGTTTCGAGGATCCGCAGCGTCGCGTCCTTGCAGCCACCATTGACGGACTGCGTTTCATCAACCTGTATGTCCCCAACGGCAAGGCGGTGGGAACGGACAAGTACGATTACAAACTGGCCTGGCTCGCCCATCTGCGGGACTGGCTGCGCGATGAGGTGGATCGCCACGAACGTGTCGCCGTGGTGGGTGACTTCAACATTGCGCCCGCCGATGCCGATGTCCACGACCCGGCCGAGTGGCAGGAGCAGATCCTGTGTTCCACGCCGGAGCGCGACGCCCTCGCCGCCATCCTCGAGCTCGGTTTCACGGACACCTTCCGGCGCTTTGACCACCCCGAAGGCACCTTCTCGTGGTGGGATTACCGGATGAACAACTTCAAACGCAACCGCGGCCTCCGCATCGACCTGATCCTGACCAGCCCGGCGCTGACCGCGGCACTGGAACAAAGCGTCGTGGATGCCGCGCCACGAGGCTGGGAAAGGCCATCCGACCACGCCCCCGTCATCGCCGAGTTCCGCGCCGTCTGAACGCCGGCGCGTCCATCAGGAGCCCTCATGCAATACCGCGATCTGCGCGATTTCATTGACCAGCTCGAGGCCCGTGGCGAGCTGAAACGGGTGTCGACCGAGATCGATCCGGACCTCGAGATGACGGAGATCTGTGACCGAATCCTGCGCCGGGGCGGCCCGGCCATCCTGTTCGAAAATCCCAAGGGGCACTCAATGCCGGTGCTCGGCAACCTGTTCGGCACCCCCGAGCGAGTGGCACTGGGCATGGGCGCCGAGAGTGTCGATGCACTGCGGGAAATCGGCGAGCTGCTGGCCTTCCTGAAGTCGCCGGAACCGCCCAAGGGCATGCGCGAGGCGTGGCAGAACCTGCCGGTATTCCGCAAGGTGCTCGATATGGCGCCCAAGGTCCGGCGCAGCGCACCCTGCCAGAAAAACGTCATCGAGGGCGACGATGTCGATCTCGGCCGGCTACCCATCCAGACCTGCTGGCCCGGGGATGCGGGGCCCCTGATCACCTGGGCGCTGGTCATCACCCGCGGCCCCGGACAGAAGCGCCAGAACCTCGGGATCTACCGCCAGCAGGTCATCGGCCGCAACCGGGTGATCATGCGCTGGCTCTCCCACCGAGGCGGCGCGCTGGACTTTCGTGACTGGCAGCGGGCCCATCCCGGCGAGCCATTCCCGATCACCGTTGCCCTCGGGGCCGACCCGGCCACCCTGCTCGGCGCCGTGACACCGGTCCCGGACAGCCTCTCCGAGTACGCATTCGCCGGCCTGCTCCGCGGCAGTCGCACGGAACTGGTCAACTGCATCGGCTCCGACCTGCAGGTGCCGGCATCCGCGGAGATCGTGCTCGAGGGCCATATCCACCCTGATGACATGGCACCCGAGGGCCCCTTCGGCGATCACACCGGCTATTACAACGAGGTGGACGACTTCCCCGTTTTCACCGTCGACCGGATCACCCATCGCGACGATCCGATCTACCACAGCACCTATACGGGCCGGCCGCCGGACGAGCCCGCGGTACTGGGTGTGGCACTGAACGAAGTGTTCGTTCCGATTCTCCAGCGCCAGTTCCCGGAGATCGTCGATTTCTATCTGCCGCCGGAGGGCTGCAGCTACCGTATGGCCGTGGTCACCATGCGCAAGCAGTATCCCGGGCATGCCAAGCGCGTCATGATGGGGGTCTGGTCATTCCTGCGGCAGTTCATGTACACGAAGTTCATCATCGTCACCGACGATGATGTGAACGCGAGGCGTTGGGAAGATGTCATTTGGGCGATGACCACGCGCATGGACCCTGCCCGGGACACGGTGATGGTGGAGAACACGCCGATCGACTACCTCGATTTCGCTTCGCCGGTCTCGGGGCTGGGCTCGAAGATGGGCCTGGATGCGACCAGCAAGTGGCCGGGCGAAACCAACCGCGAATGGGGCCGGGCGATTCAGATGGACCCGGCGGTCAGCGAGCGTGTGGACCAACTCTGGCCCGATCTGGGCATTGATGGAGACAGCCGATGACGCACCGCATCCGCATCGCCGACAGTGATCATGCCTTTGATGCCGAAGAGGGCGAGAGCGTGATCGACGCCGCCCTCCGGGCAGGACTCATGCTGCCCTACAGCTGCCGCAGCGGAACCTGCGGAACCTGCATGGGTGATGTCGTCGAGGGCAGCATCGCTTACCCGGACGGACTGCCCCCGGCGATCGACAGCCAACAGGACAGTGCCGGCAAGGCGCTTTTCTGCCAGGCCCGCCCCGCCAGCGATCTGGTCATCCGCGTCGCTGAAGTCCGCGACGCGGGCGATATCCGACCCCGGCGACTCCCGGCGCGGGTAGAGCATATCGAGGAATGTGCACCGGATGTGCGACGCCTTTTCCTCAAGCTGCCACGCGACAAGCGCCTGCCATTCCTCGCGGGACAGTACATCGACTTCCTGCTGCGCGGCGACCAGCGGCGGAGTTTTTCCCTGGCGAACGCGCCCCATGATGACGAACGCCTCGAACTTCACATCCGGCATCTGCCGGGCGGGGTATTCTCCGGCCATGTATTCAACGACATGCGCGAGGGGGCACTGCTGCGTTTCGAGGGGCCACTGGGCAATTTCTTCCTGCGCGAAGACAGTGACCGGCCCATGATCCTGATGGGTGGAGGGACCGGATTCGCACCCATCAAGGGCATTATCGAGCATGCCCTCTACATCGGTGTGGATCGGCCAATGCATATCTACTGGGGAGCCCGTGCCCGACAGGACCTCTATCTTGACCATCTGCCCCGGGAGTGGGCGGAGCAGCATCCGCATATCACCTACACGCCGGTTCTCTCCGAACCGGCCGAGTCCGATGGCTGGACGGGCGCCACAGGATTCGTGCATCGGCAGGTGGTCGAGGATCATCCCGGTCTCGGTGGTTTCGATGTCTACATGAGCGGACCACCACCGATGATCAACGCGGCCCGTCAGGCCTTCACCGATGCCGGTCTGCCGGCGGATCGGCTGTATTATGATTCCTTCGAGGCAGCACCGGAGTAGGCGCCATACGGGTGGCCCGGCAAGCGGAGTAACGCTCATGAACCTGTCCAGAACCATCGCCATGCTGCTGCTCGCCCTGCTGCTGGCGGGCTGCGCCAGCAGCGGCAACCAGGCCGCCAATGATCCCCTCGAGGGATTCAACCGGGGCGTCTACGCGTTCAACGACGAGCTCGACAACTACGTCATCGGGCCGGCGAGCCGGGGCTGGACCCGCGTGACATCACCGGATGTCCGAAACAGCGTCAGCAACTTCTTCCATAACCTCGAATCGCCGGGCTATATCCTCAACGACTTACTGCAGGGCAAGCCGGCGGATGCCGGCAGAGAGACCCTGCGCTTCGTGGTCAACAGCACGGTCGGGATTCTCGGCTTCTTCGACCCGGCATCATCCTGGCTGGGCATTGAAGGCCGGCCCGAGGACTTCGGCCAGACCCTTGGCACATGGGGCGTCGACTCGGGCCCCTACCTCGTTCTGCCGCTTTTCGGGCCATCCAGCCCCCGCGATGCAACCAGCTACCCGGTGGCCTACTACACCAATGTGCTGACCTACGTGGCGATCGATACACTGACATTCGGTACACTCACGGCCGTCAACATCGTCAACAGCCGGGCTGAACTGGAGGGCGCGGCGCGCTTCCGGGACGATGCCGCGATCGATCCTTACGTGTTCACGCGCTCAGCCTATCGCCAGTACCGCCGCAACGCCCTGTACGATGGCAATCCGCCGATGTCGGATGATCCCTACTCGGATTTCCTCGAGGACATGGACGCCGACCCGGATATCTAGTGCGGATGCGCCGGCGGATCGTCGGCGTCCTGCTCGGCAAGCCGCTCCAGGCGCTGCCTGAGAGGACTACGGCGGGGGAAATGCGCTCGCAGGAAGGCCATCTGGTCCGCCAGTATCCGCCGTCCCTGCAGATAGACGTATTCAGCGTGGGTCGGCGCGAAAGGCACCGCGAGGAGTTGCATCCCGGCCTGCTCGGGGGTGCGGTCGCCCTTCAGATTGTTGCAGCGCTTGCAGGCGGTCACCACATTGGTCCAGGCATCAACCCCGCCGCGGCTGATGGGCTTGATGTGATCCCTCGACAACTCCCTGACCCGCCGGCTCTCCCCGCAGTAGAGGCAGATATGATCATCCCGCCGGAACAGCGTGGCGTTGTTCAGCGGCGGCCGGTAGCCGGGATTGCCCTTGAGCGAGGCCTGCATGGCACCAGCGGTGGCGATGATGGAGTTCACCTCGATCACGCTGCGGCGGCCGGTGCGGGCACTGTAGCCACCCCGGATCCGGTACAGCCGCCGACCGCAGGCATACGACACCTGGCCCAGGTGGTAGAGCCGGACCGCGTCCTGATAGGTGATCCACTCCAGTGGCATCCCCGATACATCGGTCCGCAGGATATGATGCTGCAGCGTTATCACGCCGTTAGCCCTCGTATCACGCGCCGGGTTCGCGCACAGATCGATCAATTCGGATCATCCAGAGGTTCAGCCTGATGTGCAAGCATGACAGGATAATGACGGTGCTGTAGTGGATGACCCGACACCGGCAAGGGTGTTTCACTGTCGCTTTGTTGTAGAATCGCCGGTCCGCCGGTCGAAACAGACCGCCCAAGGACAGGAGAAAACCCGATGAGCATCACCATCGCCGTACCCAAGGAAACGGCCAACGGAGAGCGCCGGGTCGCCATCGTGCCCAGCGTGCTCAAGCAGCTCGACAAGCTGGGCGCCGAGGTTCGCATTCAGCGGGGCGCAGGCGAGTCCGCCGGATTCACCGACGACCTCTATGAGGGGGTCAGCTGGGCCGACGGCACAGATGATCTCTATAAGGGAGCAGACATCGTACTGCGCGTCCAGCCACCCAGTGTGGAAGAGGCGGGCAAGCTACCGGAAGGTTCGCTGCTGCTGGGTTTCATGACGCCGCATGAAGGCGACAGCCGCATTCGCAACCTCAACAAGCGCAAGGTCACGAGTTTCGCGCTGGAACTGGTGCCGCGCATCACCCGTGCGCAGTCCATCGACGCACTCTCTTCCCAGGCCAATATCGCCGGGTACAAGTGCTCTCTCATGGCAGCGCACCTCTCGCCCAAGCTCTTTCCCATGCTCACCACCGCGGCCGGCACGGTCCGGCCCGCGCGCGTCGTGGTGATCGGCGCGGGTGTGGCGGGTCTGCAGGCGATCGCAACCGCCAAGCGCCTGGGTGCCATCGTGGAGGCCTACGATGTCCGCTCCGCCACCAAGGAGCAGGTGGAGTCACTGGGCGGCAAGTTCATCGACACCGGCGTCAGCGCCGAGGGTGAGGGTGGATATGCCCGAGAGCTGACGGAAGACGAGAAGGCTCAGCAGGCAGAGGTCCTCGCCCAGCACATCGCACAGGCGGATGCCGTGGTCACCACCGCCTCGATTCCGGGGCGACCGGCACCGAAGATCATCGACCGGTCGACGGTAGAGCGCATGAAGGCGGGATCCGTGATCGTCGACATGGCCGCGGAGACCGGTGGCAACTGCGAGTTGACCGAGGCCGGCAAGGAAATCACCCATCAGGGCGTCACCATCGCCGGACCGCGGAACATCCCCAGCATGGCCGCCACGCATGCCAGCGAAATGTACGCACGCAACCTCTGTAATCTGCTGGCCCTGATCATCAAGGACGGCGAAATCCAGCTCGACTGGGACGACCAGGTGGTCGCGGACAGTTGTCTGACCCATGACGGCGAGATCCGGCATGCGCCCACCCGCGAGCGCATGGAAGGAGACAAGTAATGGCGATCGAAGGCTTTGTCGCAATCTACATCTTCATGCTGGCGGGCTTCGCCGGCTTCGAGGTCATCAGTCGTGTGCCGGTCATCCTGCATACCCCGCTGATGTCGGGCTCCAACTTCGTCCACGGCATCGTGGTGGTCGGCGCGATGGTGGTGCTGGGCCACGCCGAGACCGTCGCTGAACAGGTGGTCGGCTTCATCGCGGTCGTACTTGCCGCCGGCAACGCGGTGGGTGGCTACGTGGTCACCGAACGCATGCTGGAGATGTTCAAGAGCAAGGATGAGCAGAAGAAGGGGGCGCAGGAATGAATTTCATCGTCCAGCTGAGTTACCTCCTCGCCGCGATTCTGTTCATCGTCGGCCTCAAGGCGATGAGCTCGCCGAAGACGGCGCGCAAGGGCATCATCTGGGCGGGCGTCGGCATGGTGCTCGCCACCCTGGTGACGTTCCTGCATCCGGCGGTCCATGGCGTGACCAACTACGTGCTCATCGTCATCGGCATCGCCGTGGCCGGCGTGCTGGCCTGGTGGTCGGGACGCCGTGTCGCCATGACCGAAATGCCCCAGATGGTGGCCCTCTACAATGGCATGGGTGGTGGTGCCGCCGCGGCGATCGCGGGCGTGGAGATGCTGCGGGCACTGCGCACCCTGCCGGGTGATCTGCAGAATCAGGCTCAGGCACTGGCCGCTGATGCAGGCATCAGCGTCAACGCCGCCACAGCTGCCCTGCGCGCCGATGGCGCCGGCAGCGCCGGCGTGGCGGGCGCCCTCGGCACCGACGTGGCGATCCTCGCCATCCTCGGTGCACTGATCGGCACCGTGGCCTTCTCCGGCTCCCTGGTCGCCTGGGCCAAGCTCGATGGCCGCATGAAGCGTAATCGCCTGGTACCGGCGCAGCAGCTGGTCAATATCGTCGTCTTCGCGCTGGCGATCATCTTCGGGATCATGACCTTCTTCACGGACAGCCTGGCGGTCGTGGCGATCTTCTTCGCGCTCGGCCTGCTCTTCGGCGTGTTCGTGGCAGTCCCCATCGGCGGTGCCGACATGCCGGTCATCATCTCGCTGTTCAATGCGCTGACCGGCCTGGCGGTGGCATTTGAGGGCTACGCCATCGGCAACCCGGCCATGATCATCGCCGGCACCGTGGTGGGCGCCGCGGGCACGCTGCTCACCCAGCTCATGGCCAAGGCCATGAACCGGCCGATCACCAACGTGCTGTTCGCCGGCTGGGGTGCCGAGGAAGGCGCCACCAGCGAAGGGCCGGAAGGCGAGATGAAGGATGTCTCGGCCGAAGACGCCGGCATCATGATGGCCTATGCCGAGCGGGTCATCATCGTCCCGGGTTACGGGATGGCCGTGGCCCAGGCCCAGCACAAGATCTGGGAACTGGTCGAGCTGCTCCAGGACCGCGGCGTGGAGGTCAAGTTCGCCATCCACCCGGTGGCAGGCCGAATGCCCGGGCACATGAACGTGCTCCTGGCCGAGGCGGGCGTTCCCTACGACATGATCTTCGATATGGAAGACATCAACGAGGAGTTCGCCACCACTGATGTCGCCGTGGTCATCGGCGCCAACGATGTAGTCAATCCGGCCGCCCGCGACGATCCCTCCAGCCCGATCTACGGCATGCCCATCCTCAACGTGGACGAGGCCGAGAACGTGCTGATCATCAAGCGTGGCCGGGGCACCGGATTTTCCGGCGTCGAAAATGCGCTGTTCTTCGGCGAGAACACGCGGATGGTCTTCGGTGACGGCCAGAAGGTTGCCGGTGGCATGGTCCAGGCCGTCAAGGGCCTGTAAGGACAGCAGGAGCAATCATGACGGATGCGGAAACGCAGGAAACCCTGGAACAGCTCACGGTGGACGCCGATGGGCTGTACCAGGAGGAAAACTTCACCGATCGACGCGTGGGCAGCATTCAGCGGCTCACGCCGGTGACCCGCGACGGGCAACCGGACGACAGCCGGCCGGTGCTCTACCTCGGTAACACCCAGGTCATGACGCCGGTCGGCGGCCTGCCGCTCAACTTCGAGCTTGATGCCGGCAGTCTGGAGGAGGCCGTGGCGGCTTTCCCGGCGGCGGCGCAGGCGGCCCTTGAGCAGACCATGGAGCAGCTCAAGGAAATGCAGCGCGAGCAGGCCTCCCGCATCATGACGCCGGACCAGATGGGCGGCGGCATGGGTGGTATGGGTGGCGGCGGCGCGCCCGGGGGCGGTGCGCCGGGCGGCGGCATCCAGCTGCGCTAGTCCAGCAACGGCCCGGCGTCTTCGCCGGCCATTGCGTCGAGGAGGAGCTGCAGGGCTTCCTCCTCGTCCTCACTCCAGTGTTCGATGAAACGGGCCAGATAAAGCCTGGCCACGCTTTCAGCCGGACGCATCCGCCCAGCGTCGTCCGACGTCCACATCAACCCGGTCATTCCGCCCAGGACATCGGTCACGAGGAGTTGCTGCTGCAACCGCTCGGTCTCGATCTCCTGGGCGAGAAGTGCCCGCCGGACGCCCGCTGCTTCCTCTTCGATACCATCTGATGCGGCCTGGCGGAGCGCTCGTCGCGCCCTGCGCAAAGGCTCGATGACCCGCCATTGCCAGTCCTCTGCCCTGGCCAGAACCCGTTCCATGGCCCGGGCATCTGCCACCGGATAGCCCAGAGCGGCCAGCCCCATCAGCGCAAGGAGGGCGCTGACGCCAACACCGTGGCGATCCTGCAACCCGATGCAGGCCGCCGCCACGCCCTCTCGCGAGTAAGTGCCGAGTGTCAGCGCCCAGACTTGGGCAGCGGTTTCTTCTTTTTCCGTCGACATAGGCTCAATCCTAGCAGTCATGATGACCGGGCTTGCGCCGGATCGGCAGGCGACGAACAATCGACGCCATGACCAGAACCATCCGTGTCGCCGTGCCGGGCCCTTTTACCGAGCCCCTCGATTACCTCGTCCCATCCAGACTCCCCCTGCCCCGGCGCGGGGTCCGGGTCCGTGTCCCGCTGGGCCGACGCGAACTGGTCGGCATGGTGACCGCCGCGCCGTCCGGCAGCAATCTCGCAGCCGATCGATTACGCCCGATCACCGCGGTGCTCGACGACGAGCCGCTGCTCGATGAGGAGACCTCCAGCCTGATCGAATGGGCGGCGCACTACTATCATCACCCGGTAGGTGAGGCCTACCTGACGGCATTACCGGCCCGTCTGCGACAGGGCCAGGCAGCGGCGCCCGCCATCGCGACCGTCTGGACAATCACCGCCGAGGGCCGGGAGACAGCGCCGGAATCCCTGGCACGTCAGGCCCCGCGACAGGCGGTGCTACTGGAAGCCCTGCAGGCAGAGGAGCATCTATCGCCAGCGCGGCTTGCCGGTTTTGATGGCGATCCCCGCGGCGCGCTGCAGCGCCTCGTCGAACGCGGTCTGGCCTCGCTCACGCCGGTACCGGACTATGGGTTGATCATCGGCCGCGGCGAGGAATCGAACCTCGCGCTCAACGATGAACAGATCGCGGCGGCCCGGGCCATTCAGCCCGGTGAGGGTCATGAGGTCGTCCTGGTCGACGGGGTCACCGGCAGCGGCAAGACCGAGATCTACCTGGATGCCATTGCCCGATCCCTGGCACAGGGCCTTCAGACCCTGGTCATCGTGCCCGAAATCGGGCTCACGCCGCAGTTGGTCCGCCGCTTCCAGCGCCGACTGCCGGGTCGCATTGCCGTGCTGCATTCCGGCCTCGGCGACGGTGAACGCCTCAACGCATGGCTCGCCGCCCGGACCGGGGAGGCGGATGTCGTCATCGGCACCCGGTCGGCCGCCTTCGTCCCGCTGAGGCGGCCGGGGCTGATCGTCATCGACGAGGAACACGACGCCTCGCTCAAGCAACAGGAGGGGTTTCGCTACTCGGCCCGGGATCTGGCCGTACTGCGGGCTCACCGCCTGGATATCCCCGTGGTGCTGGGTTCCGCCACGCCCTCGCTGGAGAGCCTCGAGAACGTCCGCCGGGGACGCTATACCCGTTACCGACTGTGCCAGCGCGCCGGCGATGCACGCCCGCCGGTCATCCAGCTGCTGGACATGCGCGGCCAACCGACTCGGGACGGCCTCTCGCAACCGCTCATCGATCAGATCCGCCGACATCTGGAGGGGGGTGGGCAGGCGCTTTTGTTTCTCAACCGACGCGGATTCTCCCCCACGCTGATCTGCCATGAATGCGGATGGCTAGCGGAGTGCGACCGCTGCGATGCTCGATACACCTATCACCGCGGACGCGGGCGGCTGCATTGCCATCACTGCGACCGGGAACGCTCCCTCCCCCATCATTGCCCGAGCTGCGGCAGCGTAGACCTGCGGCCACTGGGCCTTGGCACCGAGCGCATTGAAACCGCCCTCCAGGCCGCCTTTCCCGAGACGCCGCCCGTGCGCATCGACCGGGACAGCACCCGTCGCCGGGGCAGTTTCGAGCGCCAGATGGAGGCGGCCAGACGCGGTGACACCCGGCTGCTTCTGGGAACACAAATGCTGGCGAAGGGCCACCATCTGCCGGCAGTGACACTGGTCGCCATCATCGATGCCGACCAGGGGCTCTTCGGCGCCGACTTCCGCGCGCCGGAGCGCCTCGCGCAGCTGGTGGTGCAGGTCGCCGGCCGGGCGGGCCGCGCCGAACGGTCGGGCGAAGTCGCAATCCAGACGCATCACCCCGAGCATCCGCTGCTGCAGATGCTCATCCACGGCGGCTACCCCGCATTTGCCGAGGCTGCGCTGGCTGAGCGCGAGGCCGCAGGTCTGCCGCCGGCACGGGCCATGGCCCTGCTGCGCGCCGAGGCACCGTCCCGGGAAGCGCCGCAAGCCTTTCTGAAAGCCGCGCTGGCAGGAGCACCGCGTGACCCGCGGGTGGAACGGCTCGGCCCCTACCCGGCGCCAATGGAACGCCGTGCGGGACGCTATCGCGCCCAGGTCATGCTTCAGTCCGACCTGCGTGCGCCGCTGCAGCACCTGCTGACGCAGTGGCTGCCCCGACTCGGCAGGCTTCCCGAGGCCAGGCGCGTGCGCTGGTCCATCGATGTCGATCCGGCCGAGACGCTGTAGCGCTTGAACCCCGACAGAGAGGCCGGATAATGGGCGCTCTTTGCCAGCCGGATATCGAACCCCATCATGAAAGAAGAACTGGCCGATCTGTTGCGTCAGGCACTCCAATCCCTTGCCGACAGTGAGTCACTCAGCCTGCCCGAAGCGGTGGATATCCAGCTTGAGCGGGGCCGTGGCAGCGACCATGGGGATTACGCCAGCAATCTGGCCATGCGTCTTGCCAAACCGGCGGGCAAACCGCCACGGGAACTCGCAACCGCACTGGTCGAGAGACTGCCTGTCCACCCGCATGTCGATCGCGCCGAGGTCGCCGGCCCGGGGTTCATCAATTTCTTCCTCACCCGGGACGCCGCCAATGCGGTGATCGAGCGCATCCATCGCGAGGGGGACGCCTTCGGCCGATGCCATCACGGCGCAGGCGAGCGCGTGATCATTGAATTCGTCTCGGCCAACCCCACCGGGCCGCTCCATGTCGGCCATGGCCGCGGCGCCGCGTTCGGCGGAGCCCTGGGCAACGTCCTCGAGGCGGCCGGCTACGATGTGCACCGCGAGTATTACGTCAATGATGCCGGCCGTCAGATTCATATCCTCGCGGTCAGCGTCCTGATCCGTTACCTGGAACATCGTGGCGAGTCGATCGCGTTCCCGGCCAACGGCTATCGTGGTGACTACATCCATGCCATCGCACGCGACCTCGAGGCCGAGGCGGGAGAGCGCTACCGCATCACCGCCTCAGAGCTGACCGATGGTCTGCCTGCGGATGCCCATGCCGGCGGGGACAAGGAACGCTACATCGATGCGCTGACCGACCGGGCCCGGACGCTGCTGGGTACGACCCGCTACCGGGAGATCGTCGACGCCTCGGTCGAGGCGATCCGGCACGATATCGAGGAAGATCTGGCCGCCTTCGGCGTCCGCTATGACCGCTGGTTCAGCGAGCGTGGTCTGGTGGAAGCCGGTGCCGTAGAGCGTGCCCTGCAACGTCTGGAATCGGCCGGAACGCTATACGAAATGGATGGCGCCCGATGGTTCCGTTCCACCGACTACGGCGATGACAAGGATCGGGTAGTGCGGCGGGCGGACGGCCAGACCACCTACTTTGCTTCGGACATCGCCTATCATCTGGACAAGTTCGAGCGTGGCTTCGGGCGCGCCATTGATGTCTTCGGAGCTGATCACCACGGATATATGGCCCGCGTCCGCGCCAGCCTGGCCGCCTTCGGCCATGACACCGATCGCCTTGAGTTCCGGCTCGTGCAGTTCGCGATCCTCTACCGTGGCCATGAGCGACTGTCGATGTCGACCCGGTCGGGAGAGTTCGTCACACTGCGCGAACTCCGCGAGGAAGTCGGTAACGACGCGGCGCGTTTTTTCTATGTGATGCGCCGACCCGAGCAGCATCTGGACTTCGACCTCGAGCTGGCCAAGTCGCAGTCCAACGACAACCCGGTCTACTACATCCAGTATGCCCATGCGCGGGTCTGCAGCGTCCTGAGACAGATGAACGAGCGCGGCATCGAGCATGACCTGGATAGAGGCCTCGGCGCCATTGACCGGCTCACCGAGGATCATGAACAGTCCCTGCTCCAGACGCTGGGACGATACCCGGAGGTGATCGAGGGCGCGGCCATCAGCCACGAGCCGCATCAGATCGCCCAATATCTGAGGGAGCTCGCCGGCGGGTTTCATACCTACTACAACGCCCATACCTTTCTGGTTGATGATGGAGCGCTGCGCGACGCGCGGCTGGCCCTGGTCCGGGCAACGCGTCAGGTCATCCGCAACGGGCTGGCCCTGCTGGGCGTATCGGCGCCGGAGCGGATGTAGCCGTGGCGGCGAAGACCAAACCCGGCAAGAAACCGGCCCGCGGGAGCCGGCAGGCGAGCCGCAAGCCGAATACCGGCGCCGGCGCACGCCAGCGAAGTCCTGTCATATGGGGAATCACGGGGCTCGCCATGGGCCTGATGGTGGCACTGGTCGTTCATCTGGAGCATACGCGTCCGGATCAGCCCGCCGGCGGCGATGCAACGGATGGGAGCGCCAACGACGCCACGGCCGGCGGTGCCAGCGATCAACCGCGCTTCGAGTTCTATCGTCTGCTAAGCGAGCAGGAGGTGGAAGTCGCCAGCCGCGGGGCGGAGACACTGGACAACAACGGCGCGCTGCCCGACGCGGATGACCCGGCCAGCGATACGGCAACGCAGTCGACAGAGTCAGAGCTCAGCGATGCCGGCGCTCCGGAGGCGACTGACGGCGCCCGCTATCTGCTCCAGGCGGGCTCATTCCGAAAGCCCTCCGATGCCGAATCACTAAAGGCCAGTCTGGCACTGCTCGGCATTGAGGCACGCATCCAGGTGGTGGAGCTTCCCGGCGGAGAGACATGGCATCGAGTCCGCATTGGCCCCTTCGCTGACCTCCAGCGGGTAAATGCCGTGCGCGAGCGCATGGCCGGCCAACAGATCGACGCCATCCTGCTCCGGGCCGGCGGCTGAACATCGGGCCTCA
Organism: Spiribacter onubensis; assembly: GCF_040838425.1. Lineage (NCBI taxonomy): Bacteria > Pseudomonadati > Pseudomonadota > Gammaproteobacteria > Chromatiales > Ectothiorhodospiraceae > Spiribacter > Spiribacter onubensis. Next base: position 171,378 of record NZ_JBAKFI010000002.1, read on the forward strand.
GAGGCTCTTGCGGTTGCCGTTCTCGAACAGTTCGCGCTTGAGCCTGTACAGGGCGGACATATCCTCGTCGCCATAGCCTCTGTCGAGCAGCCGTTCGTAATGCTTGATGGTCATTTCCACCAGCGGCAGATTGACGTCCAGGGACTGGAGCAGACGCCGACAGAGGTTGAGATCCTTGTGATGCAGCGCCATGCGAAAACCCGGCTCGAAGTCCCCTGCCAGCATGCGACTGCCACGGCGCTCGAGTAGCCGACTCCCCGCAGCACCGCCAGTCAGCACCGGCAGCAGCCGCTCGGTATCGAGCCCACTGGCATCGGCAAAGGACAAGGCCTCGCTGACCGCCTGTACAAGTCCAGCGACCATCACCTGGTTCACCGCCTTGGCCCGCTGACCATACCCGACCGGTCCGAAATGCGTGGCCTCGCTACCAATGGCAAGCATGGCCGGTCGGATTCGCTCGAGCACGTCGGGGTCCCCCCCGACCATGACCTGCAACGTGCCGGCATCGGCCCCTTCCGGACCACCGGTCACCGGCGCATCCAGGAAGGCGACACCATCCTCGCGCAGGCGTTCCGCCGCGGTTTCGGCGGTGTCCACACCGATCGTCGAGGTATCCACGACCACCTTGCCGGCATCGAGCCCCGGGCGCAGACCCTCGACCACCTCCAGCAGATCGTCATCCGCGCTCACGCAGGTCACCACGACCTCGCAGAGACCGGCGAGCCCCGCTGGGTCATCCGCCAGGGGCACACCCAGTTCATCGGCCATGGCCTGTCCACGCGAGCGGGTTCGATTCCAGACCCCGGCCAGCAGCCCGGCCGAAGCGAGGTTGCGGGCCATACCGCGGCCCATGACGCCGAGCCCGGCGACTCCTACCTTCATGCGCTGTCCCTCCAACGGGTTGACGGTGCGGTGGCCAGCAGTCTAGCGCAGGCATACCGGGCCTCGCAGGCAAAAAAAACGGGCGCCCGAAGGCGCCCGTCGTGGATCCCGGAACCGGTCCGGAACTACTGGGTCCGGGTGAACTCGGGATAGGCCTCCAGGCCGCACTCGCCGACATCCAGCCCTTCGTACTCCTCTTCCTCGCTCACACGGATTCCCACCGTGGCCTTGAGGATGCTCCAGACGATGAACGCCGAGATGAACACCCACAGGAAGATGGAGATGATGCCCAGCAGCTGACCGCCGATGCTCGCCGCGTCGTTGCTGAAGATCACGGCGATCAGGCCCCAGATGCCGACCGTTCCATGGGCCGAGATGGCACCCACCGGATCGTCGATCTTGAGCTTGTCGAGGGTCACGATGGAGAAGACCACCAGTACACCACCAACGGCGCCGATAAAGGTCGCCAGCAACGGCGCCGGCGTCAGCGGCTCGGCCGTGATCGCCACAAGGCCTGCGATCCCGCCGTTCAGTGCCATGGTGAGATCGGCCTTGCCGAACATCGCTCTGGCCGTGAGCAACGCCGCGACTACACCGCCGGCAGCGGCCGTGTTGGTGTTGACGAAGATGGCGGCCACCGCGTTGGCGTCAAGCACGTTGGTGATGACGAGCTGCGAACCGCCGTTGAAGCCGAACCAGCCCAGCCAGAGGATGAATGTACCCAGCGTCGCCAGCGGCATGTTGGAGCCCGGGATGGCCTTGACCTCCCCGTTGGCGCCGTATTTGCCCTTACGCGCCCCGAGCAGGATCACGCCGGCAAGCGCGGCCGCGGCACCGGTCATGTGCACCACGCCGGACCCGGCGAAATCCTGGAAGCCCGCGGCGTCGAGGAAACCACCACCCCACTTCCAGAAGCCCTGGACGGGGTAGATGAAGCCGGTCATGACAACGGCGAAGATGAGGAAACTCCAGAGCTTCATGCGCTCCGCGACGGCACCCGAGACGATGGACATGGCGGTTGCCACGAACACGACCTGGAAGAAGAAGTCGGACATAACCGAGTAGTAGGCATCGCCGTCAACCACACTCGCGACCGTGTTGTCGGCGCCGATCAGCATGCCGAAGTTGGGGATGAAGCCCGATCCGCCGCCGTACATGATCTGATAGCCGCAAAGCAGGTACATGATGCAGGCGATGGAATACAGCGCCACGTTCTTGGTGAGGATCTCGGCGGTATTCTTGGCCCGCACGAGACCCGACTCGAGCATGGCGAAGCCGGCCGCCATCCACATGACCAGCGCACCGCTGATCAGGAAGTAGAAGGTGTCCAGCGCATAGGCCAGTTCAATCACTTCATTCATCGGTCAATACTCCTGAAACGGGAATTAGAGTGCGTCTTTGTCGGTCTCGCCGGTCCGGATGCGGACGGCCTGCTCGACAGGCGAGACGAAGATCTTTCCGTCACCGATCTTGCCGGTGTTAGCCGCCTTGCTGATGGCCTCGGTGGCCCGCTCGACGAGCCCGTCCTCGAGAACCACCTCGACCTTCATCTTCGGTAGAAAGTCGACGACATATTCCGCACCCCGGTAGAGCTCCGTATGCCCCTTCTGGCGGCCGAATCCCTTGACCTCGGTGACGGTGACGCCCTGAACCCCGATCTCCGAGAGCGACTCCCGGACATCATCGAGCTTGAACGGCTTGATAATGGCAGTGATTAGCTTCATGCCTGATCTCCCCAGTAGGGCCCGGTATCAACCCTGTGCCCGTGAACGGTAAAAACTCGCCACGAGAGAATGCAGGGATCGTGCCAGCCGCTGCATCGCAACATTTCAGGGGTTGGCCGACGGCCGCAGGGATGCAGGGGTCGCTATGCACGGTATTGGTGCATACCCCGTTCGTCGGACGCACCAATCCGGCGCGCCAGGCGCATTGGGAAATCCCGATAGAGCGCTTAAACTGGGATCACAGCCAGAGAGGTGTAAACCATGCTCGATCCCAAACAGTTCGATGAAATGGCCAGACGTTTCTCGGAAAGCCTGCCCAGCGGTGTGCGCGACTTTCAGCAGGAGGTCGAGAAGAATGCCCGCGTGGCGCTGCAGAGCGCGTTCAGCCGCATGGAGCTCGTCACCCGCGAGGAGTTTGATGCCCAGGCCAAGGTACTGGCGCGCACCCGGGAACGCCTGGAGGCCCTGGAGGCCCGCGTGGCCGAACTCGAGGGCGGCGCCGGCCCCGAACAGACCGCACCGGAGAGCGGCGGGGACTGAGCCGACCCGGGGCCCTGCCTGACCAGACCATCCGCTTCGCACAGGGAGGTGCGTTGCCATGTCACTGGCATTGATCCAGGCCCGGGCGGCTGTCGGTATCGACGCGCCACGGGTCAACGTCGAGGTTCATCTAGGGGGCGGGCTGCCGTCCCTCTCCATTGTCGGCCTGCCCAACACCGCCGTGCGCGAGGCAAGAGATCGCGTCCGCGGTGCCCTCACCACCAGCGGGTTTGAATTCCCGCGACGCCGGATCACCGTCAATCTCGCGCCCGCCGATCTGCCCAAGGATGGCGCGCGTTTCGACCTGGCGATCGCATTGGGCATCCTCGTGGCATCGCGCCAGCTGCCAGCGCGGGGCCTCGAGGACATCGTTTTCTGCGCGGAGCTGGCCCTCTCCGGCGACCTGCGTCCGGTCAGCGGCACCCTGCCGATCGCACTGCGCTGTGCCGATGCCGGTGAATCGCTGATCGTGGCGCATGAGAATGAGGCCGAGGCGGCACTGGCGAGCCGAGCCGTTCATGGCGCTGGCCATCTACTGGAGGTCTGCCGTCACCTCACCGGCAGGCAGCGCCTGGATACGGCCAGCCCCCGGCAATCGCCGTCCCCGGCGCCGATGCCGGATCTCGGCGATGTCATCGGACAACGCCGGGCCCGGCGTGCGCTGGAGATCGCCGCCGCCGGCGGGCACAGCCTGCTCCTCTGCGGGCCGCCGGGCAGTGGTAAAAGCCTCCTGGCTGCCCGCCTGCCGGGCCTGCTCCCCGCCATGAACTCCGCCGAGGCCATGGAATCGGCGGCCATCCATTCGGTGGCGGCGGGCGAATTCGATCCAACGAACTGGGGTCGCCGGCCATTCCGGCACCCCCATCACAGCGCCTCCGCCCGCGCCCTGACCGGTGGTGGCGCCAGGCCTCGCCCGGGGGAAATCTCTCTCGCCCACCATGGTGTCCTGTTCCTCGACGAACTGCCGGAGTTCCCCCGGGAGGCCCTTGAGGCACTCCGCGAACCCCTGGAGACCGCCGCCATCAGCGTGTCACGGGCCAGCCGGAAAATACGCTTTCCGGCCCGATTTCAGCTCGTGGCGGCGATGAACCCCTGCCCCTGCGGTCATCTCGGCGACAGTGACAACGACTGCCGCTGCACACCCAGCCAGATCCAGCAGTACTGCAACCGCATCAGCGGCCCCCTGCTTGATCGCATTGACCTGCAGATCGACGTCCCACCTCTCGCGGCCGACGAACTGGATAACGGCAGCGTCCCGGAGACCACGGCAACGGTGCGTGAACGTGTCCGCGCGGCGCGCGACCGGCAAATGAACCGCGACGGCATGCCCGCGGCGGCGCTGAGCGCAGCGGTCACCCGCCAGCGCTGCCGGCTGGACCAGAAAAGCCGGGGACTCATGAAATCGGCGACCAGGAAGCTGGGCCTCTCGGCCCGGGGCTGGCATCGGTGCCTGCGCATTGCCCGGACCATCGCCGACCTCGAGGGTCATGACCGGGTGACATCCACCCATGTCGGAGAGGCACTCGCCTATCGCGAACGCCTCAGACCGTCAGATAACGCCGCACGAGCGAATCGTCCAGCTCGCCCATGACCCCGGCTGCCACCGATCGGCCCCGATCGAGAATGGCGAAGGTATCCGCCGTGCGTCGGGCAAAAGGCAGTTTCTGCTCGACGAGGAGCACGGTCAGTCCCTGCTCGCGATTGAGCCGGCGGATGATGTCGCCGATCTCGCGGACAATGTTGGGCTGGATACCCTCGGTCGGCTCGTCGAGCATCAAGAGTGAGGGTTCCAGGCAGAGCGCGCGTCCGATGGCGAGCTGTTGCTGTTGCCCACCCGAGAGATCACCGCCGCGGCGGTGCCGCATCTCGTGGAGGACGGGGAAGAGATCATGGACGATCTCCGGTATGTCGCGGCGGCCGATGGCCGCACGGGCGATACGCAGGTTTTCCTCAACACTGAGCAGAGGAAAGATCTCACGCCCCTGGGGCACGTAACCGATACCGCCACGGGCACGCCGCTCGGTGGCCTCACCGTCGATACGCCGGCCGTCAAAGCGGATCTCGCCGGAGGCGGCCGGCAGCAACCCCATGATGGTTTTCAGAACGGTGGTTTTGCCAACACCGTTTCGTCCCATCAGGCAGGTGCAGCCACCGGCGGGCACCTCCAGATCGACATCCCAAAGGGTATGGCTTTCGCCGTAGAACTGATTGAGCTGACTGATCGAGAGCACCGGCTATTCTCCGAGATAGACTTCCACCACGCGCGGGTCGGACTGCACCTCATCCATGCTGCCCTCCGCGAGCACCGCACCCTGATGGAGCACGGTGACCTGTCGAGCGATCGACCGGACAAACTCCATGTCATGCTCGACGACGACCACCGAATGCCGGCCAGCCAGTCGTGTCAGCAGCTCCGCCGTCCGGTCCATCTCCTGGTGCGTCATCCCGGCCACGGGCTCATCGACCAGCAGAACACGCGGGTCCTGCATGAGCAGCATGCCTATCTCCAGCCACTGCTTCTGGCCATGCGAGAGTTTACCGGCCAGCTCGTAGCCGGCCTCGCCGAGCCCGATCTCCTCCAGCACGCTGTCGATCCGGTCTCGGCCCTCCACCGACAGCCTCGCGCCCAGGGCCGACCAGACCCCACGGGGACCGGCCATGGCCAATTCCAGGTTCTCGACGACACGATGGTTCGGGAACACCGTGGGTTTCTGGAACTTGCGCCCGATGCCCGCCCGGGCGATTTCGGTCTCGTCCATGCGCAAAAGGTCCAGCCGCTGGCCGAACCAGGCCGCGCCGTGATCCGGACGCGTCCGACCGGTAATCACGTCCATCATCGTGCTCTTGCCCGCGCCGTTGGGACCGATGATGCAGCGCAACTCACCATCGTCGATATACAGCGTGAGCTCATCGAGGGCGCGGAATCCATCGAAACTCACGGTCACATCCTCGAGGTAGAGGATGGGGCCATGCCGCGTATCCAGCCCTGCCGAGACGGACTGAGCCGGTCGCACGACGTCGAAGACCTGATCGCGGCGCATGACCTCGCGTGTCGTCTCCAGCCACTTCATGACCCACCCCCGCGACGACGGAGCAGCCCAACCAGCCCGCGGGGGAAGAACAGGGTCACGGCGACGAACAGCCCGCCGAGCACGAACAGCCACAGCTCCGCCAGCAAGGCGGTGAGCAATGTCTGGGCATAGTTCACCAGGGCGCCACCAAGTGCCGCGCCGTAGAGCGTACCCCGGCCGCCGACCGCCACCCAGACCACCGCCTCAATGGAATTGAGCGGCGAGAACTCGCTGGGGTTGATGATGCCGACCTGGGGCACATAGAGCGCACCCGCCAGCCCCGAGAGCATCGCGGAGACCGTCCATACCCAGAGCTTGTAGCGGTCGGTGCGATACCCGAGGGAACGGGTCCGCGGCTCTGCATCACGGACGGCCGTCACCACCCGGCCCAGCCGGGAGCGGACGATCATCCGGCAGATGAGGTAGCTCACCCCGAGCGCCAGCCCCGAGGCCATGAACAGCGCAACGCGTGTCCCCGGTGCCGAGATGCTGAAACCCAGAATGTCCTTGAAGTCGGTCAGACCGTTGTTGCCGCCGAAACCCATCTCGTTGCGGAAGAACGCCAGCATGAGCGCGTAGGTCATCGCCTGACTGATAATCGACAGGTAGACGCCGGTCACCCGTGAGCGGAATGCGAGCCAGCCGAAGACAAAGCCCAGCAGCCCCGGCACGGCCAGAACCATCAGCGCGGCAAACCAGAAGTGGTCGAAGCCGTACCAGAACCACGGCAGCTTCTCCCAGCCCAGGAAAACCATGAAGTCGGGCAGTACCGGATCGCCGTAGACGCCCCGGTCACCGATCTGGCGCATGAGATACATACCCATGGCGTAGCCGCCGAGGGCAAAGAAGGCGCCGTGGCCGAGACTCAGGATGCCGCAGTAGCCCCAGACCAGATCCAGCGCCAGCGCCAGAAGGGCGAAGCACAGATACCGCCCCATCAGCGTGACCGCATAGGTGGAGACGTGAAATGGCGAATCCGCCGGCACCATGAGATTGAGCACGGGCACCACCACGATCATCGCGGCGAGGATACCCAGCAGGATGCGCCCGCCGAGGTCACCATGCAGGAGGCGCCGATGGGGCGCCTGGGGGATCAGCCGGGTCGCCGTGATTTCATTGGCCGCCATCGGTCAACCCTCCGCCGCGGCACGGCCGCGCTGCGGAAAAAGCCCCTGCGGGCGCTTCTGGATGAACAGGATGATGAACACCAGCACCAGCACCTTGGCGAGCACTGCCCCGGTCTGGGGCTCGAGGAACTTGTTCAGCACCCCCAGCGAAAGACCGCCGACGAGCGTGCCCCAGAGGTTGCCGACGCCACCGAAGACCACCACCAGGAAAGAGTCGATGATGTAGCCCTGGCCCAGATTCGGCCCGACATTGGTGAGCTGGGAGAGCGCGACGCCAGCGAGACCGGCGACACCAGCGCCAAGACCGAAAGTCAGCGCATCGATGCGCGCCGAGCTCACGCCGACCGCCCTGGCCATGGCGCGGTTCTGGGAAACGGCCCGAACCCGCAGCCCCAGTGTCGTGCGCTTGAAGATCGCCATCAGTCCGAGGAAGACGAGCAGAGCGAAGGCGATGACGTACAGCCGGTTGAGGGTCAGGCTGAACGCGGCATTCACCTCGATGGAGCCGGCCATCCAGTCCGGTGTGCTCACCCGCCGGTTCAGCGGCGAGAATACGGTCCGCACCAACTGCTGCAGGATCAGGCTGAGACCGAACGTGGCCAGCAGCGTCTCCAGCGGACGGCCATAGAGGAATCGAATGATGCCCCGCTCAATGGCCACGCCAAAGCTGCCAGCCACCAGGAAGGCCGCCGGGATGGCGACCAGGATCGAGTACTCGATGTGATTGGGCATCAACTGCTGGACGACATAGGTGGTGTAGGCGCCCAGCATGATGAGCTCGCCATGGGCCATGTTGATCACGCCCATGACACCGAAGGTGATGGCAAGCCCGAAGGCCGCGAGCATGAGCACCGACCCCATGGACAGGCCGAAGAAGACCTGTTCGGCAAACCCCCAGAGTTCACGCCTCTCCTCGATGCCCGCGAGCATCTGCGCCGCTTCGGCGCGTACCGCCGGATCCGGATCATCGTTGGCAAGCGTGCGGACCTCGTTGCGCACCCGATCCGCCAGCGAGCCGCGGAGCGACTCGAGCGCCAGCAGCCGGTCGGCGGCCGCCTCGGATTGGAGGCGTGACAGACCCAGCACGAGCGCCATATCACGCCGGATATCCGCGCGCGGCTCCTCGTCAATCAGCCCGCCAATCTGCTCGGCAATCGCCGGATCGGGATTGTCCAGCAGCTGACGGACCGCCTCACGACGGACCGACGGATCATCGCTGGTCAGACCGCTGCGCGCGAGCAGATCCCTGACTTCGCCGCGAATCGCGTTATTGATCACGACCCGCCGCACCTCGTACTGGGTTGCGGCGCCCGCCGCCTCGCCGGTGACCGGGTCCGTCAGGGCAAACCCGTCATCAGTCGCCTCCGCGAGCACGACGTCACCCTCGATGACGCGAAAATAGAGGCTGCTGTCGAGCAGTGCCTGAAGGATGGTTGTCGCCCGCGGGTGGCCGCTCGCGGCAATGGCACGCGCCGCCGCCGCCTTGTCGTCGAAGCTCCGCGCATTGAGCGCGGCCACCTGCTCGGCAAAGGCCGTATCATCCGACGCCGCCTGGACCGTCGCGCAGACCGCGCAGGCCAGCAGCAGGCCGGCCAGAAGCCGCCAGTAACCCGGGTTTCGTTGCATGATTCGCTTTCCTGAAAGGCATGCCCCGCCGGCTGACGGGGCATGCGTTCACATCGAGGCGAACGGCCGGCTCAGTCGCCGTAGTTCTGACCGGAGCACTCGCCGGTCTCGACGTTGTAGTTGCCGCATAGCAGCGGTTCACGCCAGCTCGCGATGATGTTGGCGCTCTCCGGCAGGTAGTCCGACCAGGCGTCACCAGCCACCTCGCCGGCTGTCTCCCAGACCACCGCAAACTGGCCGTCGGGCTGGATCTCACCGATCATGACCGGCTTGGTGACATGATGGTTGGGCATCATGGTGGCGAACCCGCCGGTCAGGTTGGGCACCGTCACGCCAATGATGGCCTCCTTGACTGCATCCACGTCCGTCGTGCCGGCCCGGCGAACCGCCTCGACCCACATGTTGAAGCCGATGTAATGGGCCTCCATCGGATCGTTGGTCACGGCACCGGTGTCGCCCTTGAACTCGTGCCAGGCCTGAATGAACTCGAGGTTCTCCCGGGTCGGCGCGCTCATGAAGTAGTTCCACGCGGCGAGATGCCCCACGAGCGGCTCGGCGTCAATGCCGGCGAGTTCCTGCTCACCCACCGAGAAGGCCACCACGGGGATATCCGCCGCCGACACGCCCTGGTTACCCAGCTCGGTGTAGAACGGCACATTGGCATCACCGTTGATGGTGGAGACCACAGCGGTCTTCTTGCCCTGGCTGCCGAATTCGCGGACCTCGGAGACGATGCTCTGCCAGTCGGAGTGACCAAAGGGCGTGTAGTTGATCATGATGTCCTCGGCGGCCACCCCGTGATCCATGAGGTACTGCTCGAGGATCTTGTTGGTGGTGCGCGGGTAGACATAGTCGGTGCCGAGCAGGGCCCAGCGCTCCACGCCGACCTCGTCCATGAGATAGTCCACGGCGGGAATGGCCTGCTGGTTGGGAGCCGCTCCGAGGTAGAAGACATTCTCGGACGACTCTTCACCCTCGTACTGGACCGGATAGAACAGCAGTCCGTTGAGCTCCTCGAACACCGGCAGCACCGACTTGCGGGATACCGAGGTCCAGGTGCCGAACACCACGTCGACTTCGTCATCCTCAAGCAGCTGACGCGCCTGCTCGGCAAAGCGCGGCCAGTCCGAGGCGGGATCGACCACCACGGTCTCGAGTTCACGCCCGAGCAGCCCGCCCTCCTCGTTCTGCTGCTCGACCAGAATCTCGATGGTTTCCTTGAGTGCAGTCTCGCTGATCGCCATGGTGCCCGACAGCGAATGCAGCACGCCGACCTTGATCGGGTCGTCCTGCGCCACCGCGTTACCGCCGGCCAGACCGCTCAGCGCCAGTGCCCCGGCCGCGGCCGTCGTCACCACCCGGCGACGTAGCGTATTGAGATTCATCATCGGTTAACCCCCTGTCAGTGGAAGATTCCGGCCGCCATATCGCGGACCGTCACTGTTGCTTTGCAGCATGCGTGCCAACTCCGCAGAGTCCCCGGCCATGCCCTATGGCGATGGTGACGGAGGGGTGGGCTCCGCTCCCCCTCCCTCGGGTGGTGCAATGCACAGCGCCGATTCACAAATCTGGTGCGGCTCAGGCCACCGCCTCGCTCAGCATTCCTTCCCGAAGGATGAAATCGATGACGGCCTCGACTCCTTCCCCCCCGGCGATGCTGGTCATCAGGAAGGGGGCCTCACCGCGCATGCGGCGACTGTCCCGGTCCATGACCTCTAGGGATGCCCCCACCTGCCGGGCCAGGTCGGTCTTGTTGATCACCAGCAGGTCCGAGCGTGTGATGCCCGGACCGCCTTTGCGGGGGATCTTGTCGCCCGCCGAGACATCGATGACGTAGACGGTCAGGTCGGATAGCTCCGGGGAAAAGGTCGCCGAGAGGTTATCCCCGCCGCTTTCGATGAACACCACGTCGAGATCGGGGAACTGCTGCTGTAGATCGGCCACTGCAGTGAGGTTCATGGAGGCATCCTCGCGAATCGCGGTGTGCGGACATCCTCCCGTCTCCACACCAACGATCCGGCCGGCCGGAAGCGCCTCATGGCGGGCGAGGAACTCGGCATCCTCGCGGGTGTAGATGTCGTTGGTGACGACCGCGATGGACAGGCGATCGCGCAGGGCCCGACACAGCGCCAATGTAAGCGCCGTCTTGCCCGAGCCCACCGGCCCGCCGATGCCTACGCGCAGAGGGGATGCATGCTTGATCATGACGTGAAGCTCCGTTTTCGGTGATTCAGCTGCGGAAAAGTCGTGTGTACTGGGTTTCATGCCAGCTACTCGCCATTGCGAGGCCGGGCGTGGTCGCGCCGATTTCCTCGTCAGGGACTGCGGTGGCCGAGTCGACGGCGCCCGGAATGGCCTCGGCAATGACGGCGAGGGCACGCTGTCCATCGCTCTGGCCAAGCGGGATCAGCTTGATCGCGGCCGCCACCTGGTTCTCGCACCATGCCCAGGCATAGGCCCGGCAGGCCACGTCCACGGGGATACCCCAGGCATGCGCCGCCAGCGCGAAGGCAGTCGCGAAGCTGACGGCATGACGCCGGTCGAGCACCGCCGCCGATTCGATGCCGAGCCCGTCCAGCAGACGGGCGAGGGCCCGGCCGATCTGGATATCCTCGGCCCTCAACTCGGCACTCTCCCGGGACGCCAGCAAACGGGTGGTCCATGCGGTCACGGCATGATCATCCCCTTGTGCCCAGGCCCGATGGAGACGGCGAAGGACGGGCAGATCGAGACCGGCAAGTCCCGCCTCAAGCTGCCCGCCCACCCACTGCTGCAGACTCTCGGTGTCGGCGACCCAACCCGATTCGATCGCTGTCTCCAGGCCGGCGGAATAGGCATAGGCACCCACCGGCAGTGATGGGCTGATCAGCTGCCAGAGTCTCAGCTCGCCGATGGCGGTCAAGTCATTCATGGTGGTGATGCGCATGACCATGGCCGTGGCCATAGGCCCCGGCCTCGGGCTGGAACGGTCGATCCTCATGGATCACGGACAGGCCGAGCCCCCTGACCATCTCATCGAGCACATGATCCCGCCGGTAACGCAGCCAACGCCGGCCGATTTCCAGCGGCATATGCCGGTTGCCCAGGTGATAGGCGGCCCGCATCAGCTGCCAGGGATCCTCGTCGTGGACGGTACTGACCGGCTCAGGCGCCGCCTCGACCCGGACCACCCGCCCCTCGGCGTCGGCGAGCCTGTCGCCATGGCGAAGCACCGGGCCGCCACGCGGGAGCAGCACGCCCGCCTCACGGCCATCGGTGAGCGTGGCACGGAACCGCGTCCGCTCACGCTGGGCAATGGTGAGCACCAGGACCCCCTCCACGGGCGTGTCCTCCGCCAACTCATCAATGCGTGTCTCAAACTCAAGCATGCCCAACCCCTAGAACAGGAAATAGCGCTGTGCCAGCGGAACGACCTCTGCCGGCTCGCAGGTCAGCAGTTCGCCATCGGCCCGCACCTCATAGGTCTGCGAGTCGACGCTGACCTCCGGCTGCCAGTCGTTGAGCTTCATGTCCTGCTTGCCGATGCTGCGGCAACCGGCCACTGCGATCGCCCGCTTGGCGAGGCCGAGCCGCTCGGCGACGCCCGCCTCCACGGCAACCCGCGAACAGAAAGTCACCGAGGTTCGGCCCACGGCTCCGCCGTAGGCGCCGAACATGCCGCGGTAGTGCACCGGCTGGGGGGTCGGGATCGAGGCGTTGGGATCTCCCATGGGGGCGGCGGCGATCAATCCCCCCTTGACGATGACGCCAGGCTTGGCGCCGAAGAAGGCCGGCTTCCAGAGCACCAGATCCGCCAGCTTGCCCGCCTCCACGGAGCCCACCTCATGCGAGATGCCATGGGCAATGGCCGGGTTGATCGTGTATTTGGCCACGAAGCGCCGGGCCCGGACGTTGTCGTTGCGGTCGTTATCCTCGGCGAGGGGACCGAACTGGACCTTCATCTTGTGCGCCGTCTGCCAGGTCCTGGAAATGACCTCGCCGACCCGACCCATCGCCTGGGAATCCGATGCGATCATCGAGAACGCCCCGCGGTCATGGAATATGTCCTCGGCGGCAATCGTCTCGCGGCGGATGCGCGACTCGGCGAACGCCACATCCTCCGGGATCGCCGGGTCGAGGTGATGACAGACCATGAGCATGTCGAGATGCTCATCAATGGTGTTGCGGGTGTAGGGCCGGGTGGGGTTGGTGGACGACGGCAGTACATTGCTCTCGCCGCAGGCACGGATGATATCCGGTGCGTGACCGCCGCCGGCGCCCTCCGTATGGTAGGTGTGGATGGTGCGCCCCTTGAACGCGGCAATGGTGTCCTCGACGAATCCCGATTCATTCAGCGTGTCGGTATGAATGGCCACCTGGATGTCGTGCTCGTCCGCCACGGTGAGGGCGTTGTCGATGGCAGCCGGCGTGGTACCCCAGTCCTCATGCAGCTTGAGCCCCATGGCACCGGCCGCGATCTGCTCGTGCAGGGAATCCGGGAGACTCGCGTTGCCCTTGCCCATGAACCCCAGGTTCATCGGAAAGGCATCCGCCGCCTCCAGCATTCGCTCGATGTTCCATACGCCGGGTGTACAGGTGGTGGCGTTGGTGCCAGTGGCCGGACCGGTTCCACCGCCCAGCATGGTGGTCACTCCGGACATCAGTGCCTCTTCAATCTGCTGGGGACAGATGAAGTGGATATGGGCGTCGATACCGCCGGCCGTCACGATGCTGCCCTCGGCGGCAAGCACCTCGGTACCCGGACCCACCACGATATCAACGCCCGGCTGGGTGTCCGGATTGCCGGCCTTGCCGATACCGGCGATCCGGCCATCGCGGATACCGATGTCGGCCTTGATGACGCCACGATAATCCAGGATGACGGCGTTGGTGATGACAAGATCCACCGCCGCATGACCGGCCGCCTGGCTCTGGCCCATGCCGTCGCGGATGACCTTGCCACCACCGAATTTCACCTCATCGCCATAGCGCGTGTGGTCGCGTTCGACCTCAATGATCAGCGCCGTATCCCCCAGACGTACCCGGTCGCTCTGGGTGGGCCCGTACATCTCGGCATAGGCGTCGCGTGGAATGGACGTCATGACAGCTCTCCCATGATCTGACCGCGGAACCCATACACCCGGCGCGCGCCGGCATAGGCGACCAGCTGGACGTCGCGGGACTGGCCCGGCTCGAAGCGAACCGCCGTCCCCGCGGCGATATCCAGGCGATAGCCCACCGCCGCCTCGCGGTCGAAGGACAGCGCGGGGTTCACCTCATGGAAGTGATAGTGCGAGCCGACCTGCACGGGGCGGTCGCCGGTGTTGGCGACCCGCAGCGTGATTCGGTCGCGGTCGCGATTGATCTCGATTTCACCGGGGTCGGTGAGAATCTCGCCGGGAATCATGAGCGGACCTCCTGCAGGACGGGCCCCGTCTCGGCGATGGGGTCATGGATGGTGACCAGCTTGGTGCCATCGGGGAATGTGGCCTCGACCTGCACCTCCCTGAGCATCTCGGGAATACCGTCCATGACCTGGGATCGATCCAGAAGACGGGTACCCTCGCTCATCAGTTCGGCGACGGTACGGCCGTCACGGGCACCTTCGACGATGGCGTTGGCGATATACGCCATGGCCTCGGGATAGTTCAGCCTCACGCCGCGCTGCAGGCGCCGTTCGGCGACCATGGCGGCCGTGGCAAGCATCAGCTTGTCCTTCTCGCGTGGTGTCAGTTCCATCAGGTCTCCTCAGGTATTCCAGATACGTGGCGGACAGACCGGTCGATCGAGCAACCGCGGACGCAGAGCCGTCCACGCCATCGCCCGGAGCTGGTAGCCCTCCAGGGCGCCCGGGCCCCGCCACCGCAGGACCAGCAGGTCGTCAAGGCGGGTAACCGCCACCTCGCCCGGTACACCGACCAGCGCCTCACGCAGGGCCATGACGTCATCCGCAGTGGCCGGCGAGGCCACCAGCGTTGCCATCGCCTGATGCCCGCCAAGCCCCCATGGCGCGGTCATGACCGAGCCGCCGCCATCGAGTCGCGCATGTTCAAGCAGCACCGGTGTATCCCCCCGCCAGACCTCCAGGCGTTGGCGGAAACGGCCATAATCGAATGGCTGGGTACTGGCGGGGCGTCCGAAGCAGTTCAGCTCCCAGCCGAGCACATGGGCGCCGGGCGCCAGTTCAAAACATGTCCGTGACGAGACGATCGCTCCGGGGAAGGCGATCTGCTCCTGGGGGAACCACTCCATAACGCCGCCCGGGGCGATGCGGATCCGTTGCTCGACCCGGGCCTCGCCGCCGAGACTGCGATAGAACTTGGTCGCACCCGGGCTGGTGATCACCGCCCAGGCGTTGGCCCCCACGTCGATGCCTACATCGAGTTCATCCCCTCCGACGACGCCGCCGGGCGGATGCAGCAGATAGCTGTGACAGGGCGCCCCCTCGGGATGGAATGGTCGCTGGACGCGCAGCGGACCCTCATGGCGACGATCGCTGACCACCGATCGGTGGCCATGCGCGGTGTAGCCAAGCCGGAGCTTCGCCTGCCAGCCCCTTCGCCGAGAGCGGGCGGGCGTCTTCTCCATGGCAACAACGCCCATCAGACGATGCCGAGGACCAGCCCGGAACCCGCCAGCGCCAGGGCTGCCGAAAGGCTACCCAAGGTGATCAGCCCCGAGCATGCGCGTCGGGTGATGAACCGGCCGACGCCGACGGCAAGGGAAAGGGCGGCGAGCGCGAGCATCGCGATTCCGAGCGTGGATGCCGGAATGCCAAGCACCAGCCCCGAGTGCGCTTCGTGCCAATGCAGTAGCATTGGGCCATGATCGATGCCGCCGGTGGCATGGGCGGCGGCCAACCCCGGGGCGAATAGCATGCCCAGAGTCGGGAGAATGGATCGCAGCTTCATCATCGCTTCCTTTTCAGTTGCCTCGGACCCGGCAACCCTTGAGCAAGGCCCGTGCCATATTGGAAAGTTGGGGAAGAAACAGACGCTTGCACGATAGCGGTGCGCTCCGCACCGAGACCGGACGGACGTCATGCACCATCGCGGATCGCCTGAGCGGCGCGACGCCCCAAATCGAAGCGGGGACAAATTCACGGCGGCTTTTCGAGGAGGCTGCGTGCATATCACGGTGATTGGTGGCGGCCTGGTCGGTGTGACCACGGCCTGGTATCTGCTGGACGAGGGCCACTCGGTGACGCTGGTGGATCGGGCCGAGGAGCTGGCGTCGGAGGCAAGTCACGCCAACGGCGCCATGCTGCACGCCAGTCATGCCGAGCCATGGAACACGCCGCGGGCGATCGGTCAGTTCCTGCGCTGGATCGGCCGGGAGGATTCGCCGCTGCTGCTGCGCCCCCGGGAAATACCCCGCCTCGCCGGCTGGGGCCTGGGGTTCCTGCGTTACAGCCGGGCTCGGCATCACGCCCGCAATACGGCGGTCAACGCACGCCTCGCCGTGTACAGCCTCGCCCTGATGCGTGAGCTCGAGCAGCGGATCGCGATCGACTACACCCAGCGGCATGCAGGCATACTCAAGATCTTCCGCAGCGCGGAGGAACTCGAGAAAGCCCGTGCCGACAGCATGCTCATGGCCACGACAGCCGGGGTCAGGCACGAAGCGCTGGGGCCAAAGCAGGTCGTCGAACGCGAGCCGGCACTGGCGGGCATTGAACGCGACCTGAGTGGCGGCTTTTACTATCCGGATGACGCCAGCGGCGATGCGCGGCTGTTCTGCCAGCGCCTGGGGGCCCTTGCCGCTCAACGCGGCCTCGATCTGCGACTCGGCGAATCAGTCCGGCAACTGAATCGCCGCGACGGCCGGATGCATTCCATCGAGACCGACACCGGCACCATCGAGGCCGACGGGTTCGTACTGGCCACCGGCGCCGAAGCGCCACATCTGGCCAGTCAGGCGGGCGTACGCCTGCCAATCCGGCCGGTGAAGGGCTACTCCGCGACATTGCCCGTCGCCGGGCTGGCGGGCGCGCCCCACCTGCCCATCATTGACGACGGACGCAAGGTGGTGATCACGCGACTGGGCGATCAGCTGCGCATCGCCGGTACGGCAGAGTTCGCCGGCTACGACAAGCAGGTCCGGTCGAACAGGGTGGAGACCGTCCTGCGCCAGGGCCTTGCCAATTTCCCCGCGCTGGCAGCGGAAGTGGATACGGCCACGGCGGACCGCTGGGCCTGTCTGCGCCCGATGACCATGGATGGGCCGCCGATTCTCGGCGAGAGCGGCACCCCCGGGCTCTACCTCAACACGGGGGCCGGCCATCTGGGCTGGACCTTCGCCGCCGGAGCCGGCCGCGTGGTTGCTGATATGATCAGTGGCCGGGTGCCCGCGATCGATACGACGGGGCTCACGCTGGATCGATACGGCTAGGCGCTGAACACGGGGGCAAGCGAGGGAGACATGCACGGACTGCACAGCATTCTTATCCTGCTGGCTGCATCCGTGGTGGTGGTTGCACTGTTTCGGCGTCTTTCGCTGCCACCCATCATCGGCTATCTGGCCGTGGGCATGGCGATCGGCCCCTCGGCCCTTGGCCTCCTGCAGGAAACCGAGGGCACGCACCTGCTCGCCGAATTCGGGGTCGTGTTCCTGCTGTTCACCATCGGGCTGGAGTTCTCGTTCCCCCAGCTGCACGCCATGCGCTGGTCCGTGGGCGTTCTCGGCGCCGGCCAGGTCCTGGCATCCCTCATACTTTTCGGTCTCGTCGCCTGGTGGCTCACCGGATCCCCGGAGATCGGCATCGTTCTGGGCGGTGCACTGGCGCTGTCATCCACGGCCATTGTCACCAAGCAGCTGACCGAACAGCTCGAGATCCATACACGGCATGGCCGTCGCGCCGTCGGCGTACTGCTGTTCCAGGATCTGGCGGTCGTGCCCCTGCTGATTGCCATCCCCATCCTCGCCGGCGACAGCAATCACTCACTGGGCACGGAACTCGGCATCTCGCTGCTCAAGGGCATCGCCGTTTTCGCCGCGATGGTCTGGATCGGCCGCAAGGCCCTGCGGCCGATCTTCCACGAGGTGGCCCGGGCGCGCTCCAACGAACTCTTCACCCTGACCGTTCTGCTGATTGCCATCGCAGCGGCCTGGGCCACCTATCTCGCGGGCCTCTCGCTGGCCCTGGGTGCCTTCCTTGCCGGGATCATGCTGGGTGAGACGGAATATCGCCATCAGATCGATGCGGATATCCGTCCGTTCCGCGACGTCCTGCTGGGGTTTTTCTTCATTACGGTGGGCATGGTCATCGACCTGCCCGTATTGCTGGCGGGGCTCCACTGGGTGCTTCTCATCGCGGGCGGAATGATGCTGGTCAAGCTGGCGCTGGTCTACAGCATCGCGCGCAGCGTTGATCCGCCAAGAGAGGCTGGACGCACCGCCCTCATTCTCGCCAATGGGGGCGAATTCGGCTTCGCCCTCATCGCGCTGGCCATCAGCGACGATCTCATGACACCACAGAACAGCCAGCTGGTGCTGGCGGCCATTGTGGTCAGCATGGTGGCCGCACCGCTGCTGATCCGGCACAACGATCGCCTGGTCGAGCGCGTACTGGGCTCACCGCGGAGCCCGGTGGATCCGGTAAAGGCGGAATCGGACGTAACCCGCGTCGCCGACCCGTTATCGGACCATGTCATCCTCTGCGGCTATGGGCGAACCGGCCAGAACATCGGTCGCTTCCTTGATCAGGAGGGATTGTCGTACATCGCCCTCGACCTCGATCCGGAGCGGGTACAAGAGGCGAGAAGCGCCGGCGAGCCGGTCAGCTACGGTGATTGCGAACGTCGCGAAATACTCGACGCAGCAGGCCTCGGCCGGGCGCGCATGGTGGTGCTGAGCTTCGACAGCCCGGGCACCACGCTCAAGGTACTTGAGCGCACCCGTGCCGAGCGGCCCGATATCCCGGTCCTGGTCCGAACACGTGATGACCGGTGGATCGAGCGTTTCGAGGAAGCGGGCGCCACCGCGGTGGTGCCGGAAGTCCTGGAAGCAAGCCTCATGCTCACATCGCACGTCCTTGCCCTGCTGGGTGTGCCCATGGCGAGGGTGTTCCGAAAGGTGCGCGAAGTGCGGGGGGATCGCTATCGCCTGCTGAAGGGCTACTTCCATGGAGCCGAGCGGGTTGACATGGAGAAGGCCGGACGCTTCCGCGAGCAGCTTCATGCCGTAACCCTCACCGGCAAGGCCAGCGCCATTGGCAAGCGGCTGGTTGACGTCCATCTGGAGGAGATCGGCGTGACGGTCACCGCGGTTCGTCGCGGCGGTATCCGCGGCCCCCAGCCCGACCCGGGAACGGTTCTGCGGGACGGCGATGTCCTGGTGCTCTACGGCAACCCCGAGGCGCTGGAGCATGCGGAGCACATGCTGCTGGGCGGAGAGTCGGAGACCGCCGCGGCGGGACGGGCCTGAGACCGCCCCACCGGCGGACGGCCGGTCAGGACTCGGGAATCTCCAGACCGGACTGATCCTCGATCATCCACTCGATCGCCGCACGGATTTCCTCTTCGCTGGCGGCGCCGCCCTGGGCGGGCATGTTCCCGTAACCGTTGACCACATTGATGGTCAGGGTTTCCCAGCCCTTGTCGATGCGCGCACTCCAGCCCTCGGTATCCCCGATGCCGGGAGCATTGAGGAAATTGCCCTGATGACAGGCAATGCAGACCGCCTGTGTGACCTGTTCGCCGCTGCGCACCTCGGTGACGCCTCCGGCATCTGCCGAATCTTCTGCCGAGGCGATGGCAGGTGCCGGCTCACCACTCAGACGGACCGCGAACGGACGCTCCAGATTGGCGGCAGCCCGTTCCTCGGCGAGCTCCTGACGCGCCGGATCCTCGTCGCCGAACATGGAGTTCGCGATCACGATGAGCAGTATGGTGACGCCGACGAGGCCGGCAATCACCAGGGCGAAGTTACGAACGAAGACACTGTCCTGCTCAGCGCTCACTTGACTATCCTCAATTTTTCAAACTGGGCAGGAGTATAGCGGCATTGCCCGGGCCGGCAAACTGGGGGTATGCCACTTCGTCCGCAAGCGGTAGACTGTGCGCTGTGTCGCGCCCGTAGCTCAGCTGGATAGAGCGTCGGCCTCCGAAGCCGAAGGTCGCAGGTTCGACTCCTGCCGGGCGCGCCAATTCCCGACATCATGTCGAACGGATATCCGTGTAAAGCACGTGCAAAAATCGAGCGTGCCCGCCGCGATGCTTGAACGGATATGACCGTCATCAGCGGATTAGAAGACATGATCGGCCGCATCCCGTCTGTCGCGCCGGCGGCGGGCGGGTGATCCGCGCTGGCGTATAGCGAAGCGGCGACACCCGTGGTCTCACTGCTGCCGGGATGGCTTGGCAGTCATCTCGCGGAACTGGATATCCCTGACCTCGCCGGCCATGACCCCCGCAACCTCGAAACCTCGCGGACGATCTATGGCCAGTCCTGGCGTGATGTCGTCGAGGCGCCATTGAATCACGGACGACTGCTGGCGACCGGTTACTCGTGCCGTAGCCAGGTCAGACGCCTGTCAGGCAGGGAGTTGCCCCACCCGCTGCAGGGGCTGCTGGCGCTGATCCGCGAGACCCATGCCTGAGCATATGCCGCGGGTGGATTGCACTGGTAATCTGTCGACGAGCTCAGCCCATAACCTTGCAGGAAACCGCCATCGTGAAAGCGTACTTCGACAGCCGCCAGGATCTCCATCATCCCCGCACCTATTTCACGCGGGGCCAGATGCGGGCGCCGCAGGAAATTCCCGAGCGCACCGGCCATATCCGTGCCGGACTGGAGCGTTCCGGCGTGCAGATAGCGGATGTCAATGACCATGGCATCCAGCCGATCAGCCGCGTCCATGACCTGGGCTACCTGCGTTTTCTGGAATCCTGCCATCGACGCTGGAAGGCCATGCCGGAGGACTGGGGTGACGAGGTGCTGTCGAATATCTTCGTGCGCTCGCCCAACCCGCTCCGCGGGATCCTCGCCGAGGCCGCGCGATACCTGGCCGACGGCAGCTGTCCGGTCGGCGAGCACACCTGGGAAGCGGCCTACTGGTCCGCTCAGGGGGCGCTGTCAGCCGCGGACGACGTCCTCGCCGGCGACAGCGTGAGTTTCGCTCTTTGTCGCCCGCCGGGC
Organism: Spiribacter onubensis; assembly: GCF_040838425.1. Taxonomy (NCBI): domain Bacteria; kingdom Pseudomonadati; phylum Pseudomonadota; class Gammaproteobacteria; order Chromatiales; family Ectothiorhodospiraceae; genus Spiribacter; species Spiribacter onubensis. The sequence goes on from NZ_JBAKFI010000002.1 coordinate 192,465, forward strand.
CATCACGCCCGGGTCGATGCCGCCGGTGGATTCTGTTATCTGAACAATGCGGCAATCGCGGCGGAGGCCCTCCGTGAACGCTTCCCAAGGGTCGTTGTACTGGACACCGATGTCCACCACGGCCAGGGCATACAGGAGATCTTCTACGAGCGCGACGACGTGCTCTACATCTCCATTCATGGTGACCCGACTAATTTCTATCCGGTGGTGAGCGGCTTCGAGGAGGAGCGTGGAACGGGCGCTGGCTACGGCTACAACATCAATATGCCACTCCCCCACGGCTCCGATGCGGAGGCCTTCTTCGCACGGCTCGACGAGGCCCTGGCGGCGATCCGGCTGTTCTCACCGGACGCCCTGGTGTTCTCCAACGGCTTCGATATCTACCATGAAGACCCACAGGCCAAGATCGGCGTCCAGTCCGCGGATATCGGCACGCTGGGCGCGCGGGTCAGGGCGCTGGCCCTGCCGACCGTGGTCATACAGGAAGGCGGGTACCACTACGATAGCCTGGCAGACAACACAGAGGCCCTGCTGGGCGGTCTATTGAAGGACATCGGGTAAAGCCCGGCTTACCGGTCAGGTGGTGGTGCTGGCCAGATAATCCAGTGCCACCAGCACCACAACCGCCGCCACCGTGATGAGCAGCGCCAGACGGCTGTAGGGCGGACGCTGGCCGGCCATGTCAGTTGCCCATCCCGAACCGTGGGCGCAGCGCCACCCCCACGATGGAACCGAGGAAACCGAAGGCGAACCAGATCCAGCCATGCAGGCTGCCCGAGGCGATCCCACTGAAGAAGGCGCCGATGTTGCAGCCGAAGGCGAGTCGCGCACCATAGCCCATGCACAGCCCGCCGATCACCGCCGCAGAGATGTTGCGCGGGCCCAGCCGGTTCTGACTGCCGGCGTTGAAACGGCCGGCAAGACCGGCGGCGATCATGGCGCCAAACAGCAGGCCCAGGGCCATCACCGATGTCACGTTCACCAGAACGCTCTGTTCCAGTGCCTGGGCTGGATAAGGCCAGCTCCAGTAAGTGAACTGCGACATGTCAATCCCCAGCGCATCCAGCGCCTTCGCGCCCCAGATGGCGAAAGCGAAGGTGATCCCCCAGGGCGCCCCGGAGACCAGCAGCGTGAGCAGACCAAGCCCTGTCAGCGCGATGACGCCCCAGAGCAGCGGCCACCCGCCGGTGATCAGCGTCTGCCACCAACGGCCCTCGGGACGGAGAGACAGCTTCTCGACATGGCCGTGACGGTCCCGCTCGACCGCTGAGAGAACCCAGGCAAGCGCAAGCAGTACACTGACCTGGAGCAGCACCCCGCCCAGTGGATCCAGTGATGCCGCCAGATCCATCGGACCAAGACCGGGGCCGTCGAGCCACCAGGGCAGATGAAGGGTGCCAAGCACCGATCCGGCGATGAAGGCGGCCAACGTGATGAGCATGCGCCGATTGCCTGCACCCACGGTAAACAGCGTGCCCGAGCCGCAGCCTCCGCCCAGCTGCATGCCGAGGCCGAATAGAAAGCTTCCGAGCACGATGTAGCCGCCTACTGGTGCAATCGCACCGTTGGCGTAACCACCCGCGATGACCGGGATGAAAAGGACGGACGCGGCGGACAGCAGCAGGAGCTGTGCCCGCAGGCCGCGGCTGCGACGGTGGACGATAAAATTCCGCCAGCCCGCGGTAAAGCCGAATGCCGCGTGATAGAGCGCCACCCCCAGCCCGCCGCCGATCATGTAAAGCCAGACGAGGCGCGGCGAACCAACCTGCCAGATCAGTCCACCGAGGACGAGCGCCCCGATAGCGGCCACGCCGACCACGAACCGGTCAATGCGGGGACGGGACGGCTGATCCCGTATGGTCTCTCCATTAATCGCCTCGGCGAGGGTGCTCATCGACGGTCAGGGCTTACTGCAAAAGCTGACTGAGTGCCTGCTGACCCTGAACGAGCGGCCGGGCCGGGTCCTGCGTCCACTCGGTCATCGAGCCGTCGTAGAGCGCCACATCCTCAAGCCCGCCGACCTCCGAGAGCGCAAACCAGGCAGTCGCCGCCCAATGACCGGTGTTGCAGAAAGAGACCACCGGACCGTTCCGCTCAATGCCCGCCAACTCGATGAGACGGTTCACTTCATCGGTATCGATGAAGGTTGCCGTCCCCTGCTCCACCAGTAACCGCTCTTCCAGGCTGGCGGCGCCAGGAATCGTGCCCGCGGCACGCGCCGCCGGATGCTTCGCCTGACCGGCATACTGGGCGGCCGGGCGGGCGTCGACGAGCTGGCTGCCGCCCGATCCGGCATTGGCCACGTCCGCGGTGTCCGCCAGCAGTTCGGGTTGCAACTCCGCATTGAACGTTGCCGGGGTGACGGTCGCCTCACCCGTGGCGACCGCACCACCGGCATCTACCCAGGCACGGTAGCCCCCATTGAGAATCGTGACGTCCTCATGCCCCAGGTATTTCAGGGTCCAGTAGACCCGGGCGGCACTCCCGAAGTCCGTCGACCCGACGCCCGCCGGGACGACAACCACCGTGTCGTCGTTGTCCACGCCGAGCGAGCCGATCAGCGCCTCCAGCCGATCCACCGAGGGCAGCTTGCCGGGCACGGGCCCGTCCGCCACGCGCCAGCCGGCACCCGTATAACTGGCATATGCCGCCCCCGGGATATGACCAGCCGCGAATCCCGCGGCATCCGTTCCGTCAATCGCCGAACGCACATCCAGTACGGCGACATCGGGGTCGTCCAGATGCTCGGAGAGCCAGCGCGGCTCGACGAGCGGCCCTGCTTCGGGCCCGGCCTGGGCCGTGGTGGCGGCCAGCACGCCTGCAAAGCCGGCGGCGATAATGGAACGACGCGTGATGGACATGGCTGTACCCCGGTCTGTGATCTTAGGGACGACAGCCTATCGGAATTTTTAGCTGCCTTAAGGACGGATTGGATTTATCGATAGAACAAAAGATTATAAATGCATTTAGTCCGCGCATTCACAGGTGGTCATCCGCGGTGGCTATTCCTCGCCCGAAAGTTGTTACTTATTATTGACACAATTCCGGGGCGATGGCCCCGTACAGACTCTCCTCCTCTTGGCCGGCCACAGCGTCGGCTTTTTTTTGCCCGAGTCACGGGCAATGTCCCGGATGCCCTACCCGAACCACGCGATCAGTCGCGGTAGAAAGCGTGCCAACTCGCCCGTCATGATGGCGAAATCGGCGTCGAACCGTTCCGCCGCTGTCTCTGCCTCTCTGTCGTCGGCGTCACTCTGAACCACGTCGGTAAACCGGAGCCGCTTGATCGACAGGTCGCTATCCAGCACCGCGTCGATACGGCCATCCCAGGTCAGCGCCAGCCGGCGCACCCGCTTGCCCGCCTTGATATGGCCACGAATCTCGCCGCTGCGCAGGTCCTGACGCTTACAGCGAACCTCGGCGCCCTCGGTTCCCGGATCCTCGAAGACCGCCTCCTCCCCGGGCTCGATATCTGATGGAAAGCGATCATGCGCGAGCCATTCGGTCATCACCTGATGAGGTGCGCTTTCAGTTTGCAAGGGCCGGATCGGCAGGCTGCCGAGCAGGGCCCGCAGGTCGTCGGTCAGTAACTCCGCCTCGCGCCAGCCTGCAGCGTCGACGACCAGCCAGCGGCCTTCCAGATCCAGATAGGCATAAGAGCGCTTGCTCCGGGTGAAGGCTCTCGGCAACAGATCCAACGTCACCTCTTCCTTCAGCCGGGCTTTCTCGCGGCGGCCGAGCGGCCTTCCCATCGACTCCTCCCGCTCGGCCACGCGGGCGTCGACATTTTCGCGGACCACCGCCGGCGGCAATACCCGGGTCTCGGTCTGCAGACAGACCATCAGCCGCTGCCCCGAGGCATGGACGAGCTGCTCCCCGCCGGATTCCAGTGGAGGGACCCAGCCGCGGGATTCAGGATCATGGCCACCGACCGGATGAAAGATGCCGGCGCTGAGTCGGTCCTCAAGCCGCGCGGCGTCAAGACTGAAGGCATCCGCCAATTGATAAACGCAGAGATTGCGAAACCACATTGTTCGTCGAAGTTTCCTTTAGCAGGAGGGGACTGGAGGCGTCACGCGCCCTTCAATACCGAGCGGGCCACCATGACGCGGCGCATCGCATCGTCGCGATCCGTCCCGAAAGCGGTCAGGTGACCCATCTTGCGGCCGGGACGAGCCGCTGCCTTTCCATATAGATGCAGGTTCACGGCCGGATCGGACAGGGCAGCGACCCAGTCGGGCTCGCCGCCCTCCCAGAGATCACCCAGCAGATTGGCCATGGCCACTGGTGCCTTCCTTAGCGTGTCACCGAGGGGCAAACCGCATACCGCTCTCAGCTGCTGGTCGAACTGGCTGCTTGGGCAGCCCTCGATGGTCAGATGGCCCGAGTTATGGGGTCGGGGCGCAAGCTCATTGACGAGAAGCTTGCCGTCACGCGTGAGAAACAGCTCGACACAGAGCACACCGACCACATCAAGGGCTTCCATGACCGTCGCGGCGATCTGTCGCGCGTCGTCTTCCAGCGCCTCGCCCACCGGCATGTCAGCGATCGACACGTCCAGAATGTGATCGGCATGCCGATTCTCGATCAGGCCGAAATCCACCAGCTCACCGTCGAGCCCACGCGCCGCGACCACCGAGAGCTCAGCCTCGAAATCCACAAAACCCTCAAGGACCGCCGGACCACCCGCCATGGCCTGCCAGGCCCACTCCAGCTCAGTGCCGGCATCGATCCGCACCTGCCCCTTGCCGTCGTATCCGAAACCGGCGGTCTTGAGGATACAGGGCGTGCCGATGCGTGCGACCGCCGCCTCCAGCCCCCGGAATTCATCCACTGCCTCGAACGGCGCAGTCGGCAGTCCCGCCGCGGCCAAGACCCGCTTCTCGCGCAACCGGTTCTGCGTTACGTGCAGCACCTCGCCCCGCGGGCGGACCGGCGCATGGCGGGCCGCAACGTCGGTGGCAGCGGAGGCGACGTTCTCGAACTCGAAAGTGACCACATCCACATCGCGGGCGAATGACGCGATCGCATCCAGATCGTCGTAGTCGGCCACCACCTCATGATCGGCAATCTGCCCCGTGGGGGTGTCGGTCCCGGGAGAGAGGGTGGCGACCCGATAACCCATGCCACGGGCCGCCTGGGCAAGCATGCGGCCAAGCTGCCCGCTGCCCAGGATACCGATGGTGGCACCAGGGAGAATCGGTCGGCTCAAGGCAGTTCGTCCTCGATCACCTTGCGCGCCTGTGCCGCACGGTAGGCCTCGAGCCGTCCGGCGAGTCCGTCATCCTCGCTCGCCAGCATGGAGACGGCGAAAAGCGCGGCATTGCGCGCACCGGCCTCACCGATCGCAAATGTCGCCACGGGCACGCCACCGGGCATCTGAACAATGGAGAGCAGAGAATCCAGCCCCTTCAATGCACGGCTCTGGACCGGGACGCCGAGTACGGGGACGGTGGTCTGTGCAGCGACCATGCCGGGAAGGTGCGCGGCCCCCCCGGCGCCGGCGATGATGGCCTTCAGTCCCCGTGCCCTGGCGGTCTCGGCGTATTCGTTCATGCGCGCCGGCGTCCGGTGGGCCGACACGATTCGACACTCATGCGGCACACCGAAGTCTTTCAGCAGCGTGTCGGCATGGGCCATGGTCTCCCAGTCGGATCGACTGCCCATGATGATGCCCACCCGCGGCGCGTCATCAACCATTGCTGGGCTCCCGTACGTAATGGCCCGGCGCGTCCTCGATGGGCTTGAGGTTGCCGTCGCCCGGGGTGCGTGCCGGCACCTCCCCGCCACGCTTGGGCTGTAACCAACTGACCCAGTCCAGCCACCACGAGCCCTCATGATGCTTGGCACCATTGAACCAGGCATCGGGATCCTTGGGGTTACGCCCGTTGAGCCAATAACCGTACTTCTGCTTCTCGGGCGGATTGATCACGCCGGCGATGTGGCCCGAGCCACCAAGCACGAAGCGCGTGCGCCCGCCCAGCAGTCGCGAGCCACGGTAACAGGCATGCCACGGCGCGATGTGATCCTCCTTGGCGGAGACGAAGTAGGACGGCACATCGACCTTGCCGAGGTCGATGGGTATCCCGTCAAGGGTGATGCCGCCCGGCTCCTTCAGCCTGTTCTCCAGGTACATGTTGCGGAGGTAGAACGCATGCATGCGGGCGGGCATGTTCGTGGAATCCTGATTCCAGAACAGCAGATCGAATGGGAATGGATCCTCGCCCTTGAGATAGTTGTTGACGAAGAATGACCAGATCAGGTCGTTCGAGCGCAGGCTGGACATGGTCGAGGCCATCTGATTGCCGGCCAGATAGCCGCGTTCGTTCATCTGCTTCTCGAGCGACTGCAACTGCTCCTCGTCGATGAAGACCTCAAGCTCGCCGGGACTGTCGAAGTCGAGCAGCGTGGTGAGGAAGGTGGCGCTGTTCACCCCCCCTTCGCCGCGCTCGGCCATCCACGCCAGAGTCGAGGCCAGCAGCGTCCCGCCCAGGCAGTAGCCGATGATATTGACATCACGCTCGCCGATGGCCTGCTCAACCGCGTCGAGGGCCGCCAGCGGGCCTTCTTTCATGTAGTCCTCGAACTGCTTCTCGGCGAGTTCGGCATCCGGGTTGCACCAGGAGATCACGAACACCGTGTAGCCCTGCTCCACCAGCCATTTGACCAGCGAGTTCTTGGGGCGCAGATCGAGGATGTAGTATTTGTTGATCCAGGGCGGAACGAACAGCAGCGGCCGCCGGGCGACCTGCTCGGTGGCCGGCTCATACTGGATGAGCTGCATCAGTTCATTCTGATAGATCACTTTACCCGGCGTCACCGCGAGGTCCTTGCCAACCTCGAAGGCCTCGGGGTGGGTCTGACGGATCTTGAGCGTGCCGTTGCCCCGCTCGAGGTCCTCCAGCAGCTTGTTCAGCCCATCCAGGAGATTCTGGCCGCGGGTCTCAACGGTCCGCTCAAGCACTTCAGGATTGGTGGCAAGGAAGTTTGAAGGGGACGTGGCGCTGATGAACTGCCGGGTGTAGAAGTCGATCTTGCGCTGGGTCTTTTCGTCGAGTCCCTCGACATTGTTCACCGTATGGTGGAGATAATCCGCGGTGAGCAGGTAGGACTGCTTGACGAAATCGAAAAAGGGATTCTCCTCCCAGCCCTCGTGAGCGAAGCGCTTGTCGCCCTTGGCCGGCTCGCGCACGGGCTCGCTTTCGACACCCATCATTCGCAGTGTCTGGTTCTGCATCAGGGACATGTAGTCCTGCCAGAATGACATCTGCGCCTGCACCAGCTGAACCGGATCGGCCATCAGGCGGGCATAGAGATCCTGGAAGAGCTTGCTCATGTGCAACGCGTCATCCATGGAAAGCTGCTGGCCCGACTCCTGGCGGGCCAGGAAATCCTTGACCAGCTGCTGGCTGCGACCGGCAATCTCGGTCAGCGAGCGCGTGAGCTCGTTGGGATCGACGTCCGGCACTTCGGTATTCTTGGTGTCAGTCATGATGCGTATCGCCTCCGGGCGCGAATGGGTGGGAAAGATCATACGGCACTGCGACAAAGCGCCACAAACTTACCTGCCGCTGGTGGCCGCCGCCGATGCCGATCCGGCGAGCCTGCGCACCGTCGACCATCGGCTGGCGGCTGCTCCCGTTGATACGCCGCCCCGCGACGGCCTCTATCTCAGCGTGGACAGCAAGGGCCTCGCCCTCTGCCGCGCGGGACGCCCGCCGGTCTGCATGCGGGCCGAATTCCTCCGCGGCGCACAGGGCTTTCGCATGGCGAGACAAGGCCACCAGCGTGAATCCATTGCCCGCGCCTGCGGGGTCGGCGCCGGATCTTGCCCGCGGATCGTCGATGCCACCGCCGGACTGGGCCGGGACGCGTTCGTTCTTGCCGCAGCGGGCGCGCGACTTACCCTGCTGGAGCGCTCTACGGTGGTGTATGCGTTGCTCGTCGACGGATTGCGACGGGCCGGGAGCGGAGGCGCGGCGGATATCGTCTCGCGCATGACGCCCGTCCATGTCGATGCGACTCAGTGGCTGCGCGACCGCGGGGCCGACGACACGCCGCACACGGTCTATCTCGACCCGATGTATGCGGGTCGCCGGCGGGCGGCCGCTGGCAAGGAACTCACTCTCCTACAGGCACTGCTGGGCCAGCCGGAAAGCGACGACGAGCTGTTCCAGGCGGCCAGGGAGGCAGCGCGTGAACGGGTCGTGGTCAAACGCCACCGACACGCACCGGCACTCGCCGGCATTGCACCGGATTACCAGCTGACCGGGCGTAGCACGCGCTTCGACGTCTACCGGGCGAACGGCGGGAGGCTGGGCTGATGACGGGGGATGGTGACTGACGCTTCAACAGCCAGCATACAGGACCACGGATCGCTGGCCCGGGCCGGACGGGCCAGATCCCGCTGCCCGACGAGGCGCAGGCGCAGGTCACTGAAGCCGTTGCGGGCGAGCCGGTTGACGGCAGCGGCCTGGGCAGGAGAATCAGCCTCACCCGCCATAAGACCGATCAGTGTCGCGCCCGGCCCCCGAGCGGGATCGAACTCGGCCAGCCGCAGACTGCGCAGCCCATCACCGAAGGCCTCGCTCAACACCGGCCACACTCCCTGCAGCCTCTGCCGATGTGCGCCATTGAGCCGTGGTGTGGCCGGCATGGCCAGACGCAGCGCCTGTTCGATGAGCACCTCCGGCGGCGCGCCGTTCTGAACGACGGCTGCCGGACTGCGCCCACCCAGTCCAGGCTGTGGCGTAGCCCACCACTGACGCACACCGGTTTCCCCGCCGGGATGTCGGGACAGCAGCCGGTCGAGGTAATACCGCCTGCAACTGACCGCATGGCTGCCGGCGACCTCCCGTCGGGCGCCGGGACGACCACAGCGCTCGCAGGTGACCGCCGCTGTCTCGCGAGCCGTGGCCACCAGCGGCGAGACGGATTCCCTCACGCCGTCGTAAGCAACCTCAAGAACGCCCTGTCGGGAACGCAGCCTTCGCCAGCGGAATCCGCCGCGCTCGGCGGCGGGCAGAACCTGCTCCACCTGTTCGAAAAGCCGCTCAAGCGGCCCGTACCAGCCCGGCGGCACATCCACCGCCACCGGATCATCCACCCCGGCGCACCCGCGTTGACGGAACTGCCATGCGTAGCGCAGCTGCGCCGTGGCGAGGAAAGCGCGGTGACGACGTTCGGCAGCGATCGGATCCATCGTTCCATTGTGACCTTGCGGGCCGGTCGTGGTCATCCCGGAATGCGTCAATCCAAAAAAGAAGGGCCCGATGCCGCGGACGGCATCGGGCCCCTGCAGATAAGGCCTGCGGTTACCAGGAGCGGCGCGGGCCACCTCCACCGCCGGGCTTCCGATCCTGCGCTTCATTGATGCGCAGCGTCCGTCCGCCCATTTCCGTGCCATTAAGGGCCTCGATGGCGGCATCCGCCTCGGCGGGCTCCATGCGTACGAAGCCGAAGCCGCGAGGACGACCGGTTTCCCGATCGGAGATCATCCGGACTTCCTTGACTTCACCATGTTCGGCGAACAGGTCACGGACTTCATCCTCGGAGGCGGAGAAGGGCAGATTGCCCACGTAAATCGATTTCATCAGTCAATCTCATCAAGCTCTGTCAGCCTTCCCGGCTTGACAGGTCAAACATCGCGGAGGGCTTTGGCCCTCCTTCGGACGGCCCGATCGTCGGGCTGCCGGGCGCCCGCACACGTCATGCCGGCACCTGGATTTGACAATACGGCACGTCGCTGTTCCACGCAATCGGAATTTTAGGCGTTATGCTTGACGGATGACTGACGGGAGATTGAACTCATGAGCGCACCGCTCCAAAGCGGAGACGTTCTGCTGGACCGCCAGGCGGGATACCTGCACTGGCTGCTGCGAACGCCTCTCGCGCTGGTCATGCTCTACCATGGCGTCGATCACTGGCTGGACGGACCGGCCGTATTCGCCAGCAATCTGGGCCTGCCGGTCGCCATCGCCGTGCTGGTGAGCGGGCTTGAGGTCTTCAGCGGCGCCGCACTGCTCCTTGGTGCATGGCTCGGCGCCTGGGTAACCCGGCTGGGTTCAGCCGCCGCACTGCCGGTACTGATTGGCGCCATTTTTACGGTTCACTGGGGTCAGTGGCATTTTCTGCCGTCGCCCAGTCACCCGCTGGGCGGGCTCGAATTCCAGGTCACGCTGACCTGCCTGGCGATCTATCTCCTGGTGCGTGGCAACGAGGTCTGAGTCAATACCGATGCCACCCAAAGAAACATCACGCGAGCGGCTCCGCCGCCAACTCGCCCGCGGAATCGCCTATACGACCCCCATCCTGGTCGCGGTCACCGGCGCTGCGGCGGTGCATGCGCTCATCTCGGATATCGCCGGTGACAACACCCCGGATCCGGGTGCGGGCGCGGTCCCCGAGGCCACCGCGCCGGGCGCCTCCGCGGCGACGCCGGAGGCCATGCCTGAGGCTGCCCCAGAGGCAGCGCCCGAAGCCGGCCCCGAGGCAGTGCCGGAGGCCATGCCTGAGGCTGTGCCAGAAGCGGCACCGGAGGCCATGCCTGAGGCGGTTCCGGAGGCGACGCCGGAGGCCGGGAGCCGCTAGTCGGCGGACTTCGACGCGCTGCCGTAGCGCCTCGAGAGGGCTTCCTGTACGCAGGGGTGCACGAAACGGCTGACATCGCCTCCGAGCGCGGAAACCTCCCGTACCAGGCTCGATGAGATGTAGGAGTACTGTTCGGCCGGGGTCAGGAACACGGTCTCCACCTTCGGCACGAGCTGGCGGTTCATGCTGGCGAGCTGGAATTCATACTCAAAATCCGATACGGCCCGCAGGCCACGGAGAATGACGCGTGCCCCCTGCGCCTCCACGAAATCCACCAGCAGGCTCTCGAAGGGCATGACTTCGACATTCTCATAGGGCTTCAGCACATGCCGCGCAAGCCTCACCCGCTCGTCGAGATCGAAGGCCGGATGTTTGCTGGGGCTGGGATAGCCGGCAACGGCAACAATCAGACAATCAAAGAACTTCGAGGCACGCTCGACCAGATCGCTGTGACCATTGGTGACTGGATCGAATGTCCCCGGATAGACCGCGGTGACGGACATGGCCCCTCCTCCGTTGCAGCGCAGCATGCTATTGCCTGCGCGTGGAAGATGCCAGTCCCGATCCTGAATTACCAGTCAGCCCGCTACCTGAAACAGGCGATAACACACACCACCGGCGGTCTTCTCACGGCGGCACAACCAGTCGTCACCCGGGCTCCTGAGGTCCTCTTCAAGGCCGGATTCGACATAGACGCTGGCCTCCGGTGCCAGCCAGCCCCCGCGCTGCAGTGGCGCCACCACCTCCGGCAACAAGCCGGTCCCGAATGGAGGATCCAGGAAGACGACATCGAAAGGGCGGGGCACCGTCTGGAGGTAACGCCGGGCATCCGCCATCACGATCTCGGCACGGCTGCCGGCCTCAAGGCGCTGGACAAGCGCCTGGAGGGACTTCGCCACCGGTCGCGACTTTTCAACGAATACGGCGCTCGCGGCGCCCCGGGACAGGGCCTCAAGCCCCAATGCGCCGGTGCCAGCGAACAGATCCAGGATCCGACGCCCCTCAACGGCCCCCTGCAGCCAGTTGAACAGCGTCTCGCGGTTGCGGTCCGCCGTGGGCCTCAGCCCCACCGCATGGGGCACCGGAAAGCGCCGACCACGCCACTCACCTCCGATAATCCGGAGTTGCCCGGCCACGCCCGATTATTCCACCCCGTTGATCGTCGCCTCGGGCCCGACCAGCACCGTGACGCTGCGAGCCGGATCGATATGCGCCTGCAAGGCCGACCGCACGTCGTCGCCATCCAGGCTGTCGATGCGATCCACGAAACGCTGCAGATAGTCATGCGGCAGATCATGGAAACCGATGCTGGTGACGTATCCGAGCAGATCGCGATTGCTGTCGAGCTGCAATGGGAAGCTGCCGGTGATGTTGCGCTTCGACGCATCCAGCCGCTCCGCGGAGGGGCCCTCGTCGCGCAGCTCGTCGAGACTGTCGCGCATCACGCCCAGCGCCTCCCCCAGCGCGTCGTTGCGGACCTGAGTGGCCATCTGGAACCGGCCACGGCGCGCACCGGAGGTGATCCTCGACGAGCTGCTGTATGACAGCCCACGCTCTTCCCGCATGCGCTCGGCGAGGATGGAGGTCAGGCCACCACCCCCAAGGATATGGTTGCCAAGGTAGAGCGGGTAGTACGCGTCGCTGCCCTGACGTACCGACGGCTGACCAATGATGACATGGGTCTGCTCGGCCTCGAACGGGACGCGCACGGTCTGCCGCGCGTCGGGCAGCTCCACCTCGGGCAGGGGCGCGGGCGCTTCTCCCTCAGGTAACGCGGCACTGAGGCGCTCGGCAATCGCTTCCGCCCGGACGCGATCCAGATCGCCCACAATGGCGATCGTCGCATTGCTGGCGGTGTAGTAGCGCTGATGGAAATCCACCACTGCCTGCCGGTCGATCGCCTCAACCGACTCCAGCGTACCCCCGGGTGGTGAGGCATAGGGGTGATCACCATAGATGGCCCGGGCAAAGGCTTTCTCCGCCAGCGATGAAGCTGAGGACTCCGCCTGCTGGAGCCCGAGCAGCATCTGCTGCCGGACCCGATCCACGGCGTCGCCGGGGAAATCGGCATGGGCGATGACGTCGGCCATGTTATCGATCACCGGATCGAGCCGCTCCGCCTCGCTCAGCGCACGCACACTCACCTGCCCCGTATCCCGACCGCTGTCGGTACTGACTCTCGCCCCATAGCGCTCGAATTCGCGGGCGATCTCACCGGCGTTGCGATCGGTGGTCCCCTCAAGGAGGAGGTTGCTGGTCATCCGGGCGAGCCCGGACTGTCCGTCGTCCCGCGCGCTGCCGGCATCGAAGGCGAGGCGGATGTCGACGATGGGCAGCTCGTGTCGCTCGACGAACAGCACCCGGCTGCCCGACTCGGTCTCCCATTCCTGGATATCGGCTTCCATTGCGCCCCCCACGCCGCTGAAAAAGGTCAGAAGGATAGCGGGAATCAGGCGCCTCATGCCTCGTCCTCCTGCTCCTGCGGCTGCATGACCCCGACGGTCAGCATTTCCGGGCGCAGATAGCGCTCTGCCGCGGCCTGCAGATCCTCGGCGGTCAGTGCCCGGACATTCTGCTCGAAGGCATCAAGTGTTTCCCAGCCGGCTCCCGTGGTCTCCAGCATGCCGAGCTGCATTGCCTGGTAGAACACGGAATCGAGTTCAAAGAGATGATCGGCAAGCAGCTGGCTACGCGCCCTCTCGAGCTCCTCGCCGGTGACCGGCTCGCGCTGCAGACGCTCGATCTCCTCGCGGAGCGCCTGCTCAACCTCGGCCACATCACCATCCGCGGGCACGCCGAACAGCGAAAACTCCCCGTCGAGACGGACCATTGGATTGTAGCCGGCCCCCGCCGCGGCGGCGACGCCACTGCCACGCACCAGCGTCTCAGAGAGACGCGCGCCGTCGCCGCCATCCAGGATGGTGGCCAGCATCAGCAGCGCATAGGGGTCGCGGGAGTCATCGGCCGTCGCAAAGGAGGGCACCTCATAACCCATCCTGAGCTGAGGCACCCGGGCCTGTTCGTCGCGGTAGACGAGCCGGCGCTCGCCCGGCGGGTCCAGATTATCGGAGTCATGCACCGCCGGTACTTCCCGCCCCGGGATCGCACCAAAGTACTCCTGGGCCAGTGCATGGACGGCCTCCGGCTCGACATCCCCGGCCACCACCAGTGTCGCATTGGACGGCGTATACCACTGCTGATACCAGCCCTCCAGGTCATCCACGGTAAGCCCGGCGACGTCATCGGCCCAGCCGATGATCGGATGGGCATACCCCGTCCCCGGATTGGCGATCGCGGCATAACGCTCCCCGAACCGCCCCTCGGGCCGGTCCTCCGTTCTCAGGCGCCGCTCCTCCAGAACGACCTCGCGCTCGGTGGCCAGGGCCTCCCCGTCGATCTGTAGGTTGGCCATCCGATCGGCCTCCAGCTCCAGGGCGATGGGTAGACGATCAGCGGCCATGATCTCGAAATAGGCGCTGAAATCCCGGCCCGTGAACGCATTCAGCCGTCCCCCCTCGCGTGAGATGATCTCCGAGAACTCGCCTTCGGGGTACGCTTCCGTGCCCTTGAACATCATGTGCTCGAAGAGGTGAGACAGGCCGGTATTGCCGCGGCCTTCGTAGGACGACCCCACGCGATACCAGATCTGGGAGACAACAACCGGCGCCCGGTGGTCCTCCCGGACCAGCACCTGCATGCCGTTGTCGAGGATGAACTCGGTAACCTCCGAGCCGGACTGGGCCGCCGCCGGCGCGGCCATCAACGCGGGAATAAGGGCGAAAATAGCATGTCGGGCTGTCATTCACTGGCCTCTTGACTGGCGCATCGGGACGCGATCGCGGTGTTAGGATACCCCTACCTTTGTTTGGGCCGAACCCTGAGAGTTCCATGCTGCCGTTCCGCCGAAAGAAACAGGCCGATCAGAGCGAATCGGCCACCGAGCAAGCACGTCCCGAGGAATCCCGCCCCGGCCTCCTGCAGCGCCTTCGTCGCGGCCTGAAGCGCACGGGCGGGGGCATCGGCCAGCTCTTCCTCGGCCGCAAGCGAATCGATGCCGATCTGCTGGATGAGCTGGAAACGCTATTGCTGATGGCGGATGTGGGCATGGAGGCCACCACGCGGATCATCGACGACCTCACGGCACGCCTCAAGCGCAACGAACTCGCCGACACCGAGGCACTCCACCATGCCCTTCGCGAGGACATGCTCAGTATCCTGCAGCCGGTGGCCCAACCGCTTGAGCTGCCCGTGCAGGACAAGCCGGTGGTCATACTGACGGTGGGCGTGAATGGCGCGGGCAAGACGACCACCATCGGCAAGCTGGCCGAGCAGTATCGACACCAGGGTCATCGCGTCATCCTCGCCGCGGGGGATACTTTCCGCGCCGCGGCGGTGGAGCAGTTGCAGACCTGGGGCGAGCGGACCGGCACACCCGTCATCAGCCAGCCCACTGGGGCGGATTCTGCCTCGGTGGTCTACGACGCCCACCAGGCCGCCATCGCCCGGGGGGCGGACATCCTCATCGCCGACACCGCTGGGCGTCTCCACACCCAGGGCAATCTCATGGAAGAGCTCCGCAAGATCCGACGCGTCCTCGGCAAGCAGGACGAAGAGGCACCGCATGAAGTCCTGCTCGTCCTCGATGCCGGCACGGGCCAGAATGCCCTGACCCAGGCGGAGCAGTTCCGGCAGGCAGTGGACGTCACCGGGATCGCCCTCACCAAGCTGGACGGAACGGCCAAGGGCGGCGTGATCTTCGCCATGGCGCAGCGCTTCGGGATTCCGGTGCGTTTCATCGGCGTTGGCGAAGGTGTCGATGACCTCCGCCCCTTCGATGCGGAGGCATTCGTCGATGCATTGCTCGATCAGGCCGTCGCGGAGCCCGGGGAGCAATGATCCGCTTTGAAGGGGTAGGCAAGCGCTACCCGGGCGGAAATGAGGCCCTGCGTGGCCTCGACCTCCATATCAGGCAGGGCGAGCTGGTCTTCGTCACGGGAGCCAGCGGCGCGGGAAAAAGCACCTTTCTGCGGCTGATTCCCCTCCTGGAGCGGCCGAGTCGCGGCAGCGTACTGATCGATGGCGTCAATCTCTCGGCGCTGCGTCGGCGCCGCATTCCATTCCTCCGGCGCCGGATCGGCATGATCTTTCAGGATCACCGCCTGCTCCATGACCGCACCGTCTTCGACAATGTCGCGCTTCCCCTGGTCATCACCGGCCGCCCTCACCAGGATGTGGCGCGGCGCGTGCGCGCCGCCCTCGACAAGGTGGGGCTGCTTCGCCGGGAACGAGCGTACCCGGTCACCCTCTCGGGCGGTGAACAACAACGGGTCGGTATCGCGCGGGCGGTCGTGACCCGCCCGCCGATCCTGCTGGCGGACGAACCCACCGGCAATCTCGATCCCGTCCTCTCGCGGGAAATCATGCACCTGTTCGAGCAGTTCAATCAGGTGGGCGTCACCACCGTGATCGCCAGCCATGACCTGCCGTTGATCGAGGCGCTCGGGCACCGTCGTATCCATCTGCACGAGGGGCGGGCGGCGTGAATGCGCGAGACGCCATGCGCATGTGGCTCAGCCAGCATGCGCGCGCCGCCATCAGCGCCCTCGGCCAGCTTCGACGCAAGCCGGGCGGCAGCCTGATGACCACCGCCGCCATCGGCATCGCACTGGCCCTGCCAGCGGCCTTCCTGCTGGTCATGGACAACATCGAATCGGCCATGAGCGGCTGGGACGGCACGCCGAGGGCATCAGTATTCCTTGCGCTGGAAACCCCGCCAGACCGACAGGCCGCCACAGCCGAGCGCATCGCGGCGCTCGACGGCATCCAGGAAGTCACCCTGATCAGTCCGGCCGAGGCGCTTGCCGAGTTTCAGGCCACGGCCGGTATGGACGAGACCCTGGCCCTGCTCGACGCCAATCCGCTGCCTGCGGTGGTGGAGGCACGGCTGAGGGGGCGACTGGACACGGCGAATACCGAGCGCCTGATGAACCGGCTGCAGGCATTGCCGCATGTCGAAGAGATCAGGCTTGATCAGGCCTGGATGCAACGGCTGGATGCACTCCTCGACCTCGGCAACCGGACCATCGCCATCATCGCCCTGCTGCTCGGTCTCACCGTGGTCCTGGTGATCGGCAATACCATTCGACTGGATATCGAGAATCGGCGCAGTGAGATCGAGATCACCAAGCTCATCGGCGCCACGGATGCCTTCATCCGCCGGCCTTTCCTGTATACCGGGGTCTGGTACGGCCTGGCGGGCGGACTGTTGTCGGGCGTCATCCTGATCATCGGGATACTGGCGGTATCGGCGCCGGCCAGGCGCCTGGCAACCCTTTACCAGAGCGCATTCCAGCCAACAGGACCGGGGGTGTCCGGCATCCTGACACTACTGACTGCCGGGCTGCTGCTGGGCCTGTTCGGGGCATGGCTGGCGGTGGGCCGCCATCTTGCCGCCATCGAACCACAGTAGGGAACTAACCGGGGCCTTCGCGTTCAAATAAACATTGGTAAAATCAACCGGATGAATACTCTGGAGGGCTCAATGGAAGCCAATACGGCGTTGGTGAGCACCGACTATAACCGGCTGCCGCTCCGTGCCGGCAGCGAGGAACACTACATCCAGGCCGTGAATGCTATTCCGGCCCTGGGTGCGGAAGAAGAGCAGGCACTGGCGATCCGCTACCGTGATCATGAGGATCTGGAAGCGGCACGCTGGCTGGTACTCTCGAACCTGCGGTTCGTCGTCCATATCGCCCGTGGCTACTCGGGCTATGGGCTGCAGCTGGCCGACATCATCCAGGAAGGCAACATCGGCTTGATGAAAGCGGTGAAGCGCTTCGATCCGGAGGTAGGCGTACGGCTGGTGTCATTCGCCGTGCACTGGATCCGGGCAGAGATTCACGAGTACATCCTGCGCAACTGGCGCATCGTCAAGGTGGCCACCACCAAGGCGCAGCGCAAGCTTTTCTTCAATCTCCGCGGCTCAAAAAAGAGACTCGGCTGGCTCAACCGGCAGGAGGTTGAAGCGGTGGCCGATGATCTCGGCGTGAAGCCGGAAACCGTACTGGAGATGGAATCCAGGCTTTCGGGCCAGGACGTGGGATTTGACCCGGGGCCTGAGGCCGAGGAAGAAGAGACGTCGATGTGGGCACCGGCCGCCTACCTCACCGACCAGTCCATGGACCCCGCCCGCGAGGTGGAAAGCGAAGACTGGGCCGACTGGCAGGATCAGATGCTGCGAGAGGCCCTGGATTCGCTCGATGCGCGCAGTCGTGACATCCTCAAGCGTCGCTGGCTGGGCGACCGCAAGGATACGCTGCATACGCTGGCCGCCGATTACGGCGTCTCGGCGGAGCGCATCCGGCAGCTCGAGAAGAGCGCCCTCGCCAAACTCCGGGAAGGGCTTGGCGCCGGCGTCCTGGAGGCCTGACGCACGCCGTTAGAGGAGACCGCGCTCGGCAAAACTGACCGGGCGCCCCTCGCCAACCACGAAGTGATCCAGTACGCGGATGTCCACGGTGGCCAGCGCATCGGCCAGGCGTGCGGTCATCCGCTCATCTGCGTGGCTGGGCTCCGTGACGCCCGAGGGATGATTGTGGGCAAGGATGACCGCCGCGGCGTTAAGCTCCAGCGCGCGCCTGACCACCTCGCGCGGGTAAACGCTCGCCGCATCGATGGTGCCGCGAAACATCTCCTCAAAGCCGATCACCTGGTGCCGGTTATCGAGAAAAAGACAGGCGAAGATCTCGTGCGGGAGATGCCGAAGCCGTGCCACGAGATAGCGACGGGTATCCTCCGGCCCGGTCATTGGCTCACCCCGTGCCAACTCCGCCTGCAGATGGCGTCGCCCCATCTCGAGTACAGCCTGCAACTGCACGTATTTCGCCGGCCCCAGCCCATTATGGCCGGCGAAAGTCTCGGCGTCGGCCTCCAGCAACGGGCGCAAGCCGCCGAACGCGGCGAGAAGGTGGCGAGCGAGGTCCACCGCCGTCCGGCCGCGGACACCAGTGCGCAGGAAGATCGCCAGCAACTCCGCATCCGACAGCGACCCGGCGCCACGCTCGAGCAGCTTCTCCCGTGGACGCTCCTGAACCGGCCAGTCACTGATTGCCATCTCCTGCTCCGTGAAGTTTTCATGCAATGAGCAACAGTGTAAGTTTCCGGGTTTAGGGTGACCTGTGAACGCGTTCCTCAATGAGCCTTTCCGGTAAAAGAATCCTGCTCGGGGTGACCGGCGGCATTGCCGCCTACAAGGCGCCGGACCTCGTCCGGCGCCTGCGCGATGCAGGGGCCGACGTACGGGTTGTGCTGACCGCCGGGGCCGAGGCGTTCGTAAAGCCGCTCACCTTCCAGGCCGTCTCACACCGGCCCGTTCATACCGACCTGCTCGATCCGGACGCGGAAGCCGGCATGGGCCATATCGAGCTCGCGCGCTGGGCTGATCGCGTGGTGATCGCACCGGCCACGGCCGACACCATGGCGCGCATTGCGCACGGACTGGCAGATGACCTGCTCACCACCCTGTGCCTGGCGACCGAGGCGCCGATCACGCTCTGCCCGGCCATGAATCATGTCATGTGGCGGGCGGCGGCCACCCGGGCCAATACCGACCTGCTGCAGTCGCGGGGCATCACGATGCTCGGCCCGGCGGATGGCCCCCTCGCGGAGGGAGAGTCGGGGCCGGGGCGAATGATGGAGCCCCGCGATATCGTCGATGCCTTGTCGAGCCCGTCCGTGCTGGCGAACCGAACCATCCTGATCACCGCGGGCCCGACCCGGGAACCGATTGATGCGGTCAGATTCATTGCCAACCGCAGCAGCGGCCGCATGGGATTCGCGATCGCGGCCGCCGCCGCGGTGGCCGGTGCCCGCGTCACGCTCATCGCCGGGCCGAGCGCCCTGCCGACACCCGCGGGCGTGACGCGGGTTGACGTCCAGACGGCGATGGAAATGCACTCGGCCACACTGAGCCGAGCCGACAAGGCGGACATCTTCGTGGCGGCAGCGGCGGTTGCCGACTACCGCGTCGCCGAGCCCGCAACCGGCAAGGTCAAGAAAGCCGATGCCCCCCCGTCACTGCAGCTGGCCCCCAACCCCGACATCCTCCGCGACGTGGCAGCGATGCCGGATGGCCCGTTCACACTCGGCTTTGCCGCGGAGACGGATGACCTGATTGATCACGCGAGGGGCAAGCTGAACGCCAAGGGACTGGACATGATCGCCGCCAATCAGGTGGGCGACGGGCTCGGCTTCGAGGTGGATGACAATCAGCTCGAGGTCCTCTGGAACAGCGGTGGAACCAGACTCGGGCCGATGCCCAAGAACCGGCTCGCCACCGCCCTGATCAAACTGCTGGGAGAGCACTGGCATGCAGCGCGTTGAAGTGCGCATTCTCGATCCGCGACTGGGCAGCGAATTCCCCATGCCCGATTATGCAACCGACGGCTCAGCGGGCGTGGACCTCCGGGCCTGCGTTGCCGACCCCACCGAGCTTGCCCCCGGTGATACCGCGCTGATCCCCTCGGGCATGGCCGTCCATATCGGCGACGCGAACCATGCCGCCGTCGTGCTGCCACGCTCGGGCCTCGGACACAAACATGGCATCGTGCTGGGCAACCTCGTGGGCCTCATCGACTCCGACTATCAGGGTGAGATCTTCATCTCCTGCTGGAACCGAGGTCGGGCGTCTTTCACCATCGAGCCGGGCGAGCGCATCGCCCAGCTGGTTTTCATGCCGGTCGCCCGGCCGGCGTTCACCACCGTCGAGGCCTTCACCGAGAGCGAACGCGGCGCCGGCGGTTTTGGCCACACCGGAAGACATTAAACAGGCAGGACGCCCCATGCAGATCGACCCCTCCATCCTCCGCGCCTATGACATCCGCGGCCTCGTGGATGGCCAACTCACTGAAGACACGGTCCGCGCCCTGGGCCAGGCGATCGGTTCGGCAGCGGCCGATGCAGGCCAGGCGCGCATCGTCGTGGGCTATGACGGCCGCGAATCCAGCCCGTGGCTGGCCGCCGCCCTGCGCGATGGGCTGATGGCGTCGGGTCGGGAAGTCATCGATATCGGACAGGTACCAACGCCTGTCATGTACTTCGCCACCTACCATCTGGAAACGGAAGCTGGCGTGGCCGTCACCGGCAGCCACAACCCCGCCGAATACAATGGCCTGAAGACCATCATCGGTGGCCGCCCGCTCTGGGGAGCCGGTATTCAGGCGCTTGGCCGCCGTATCAAGGATGACGATCTCGTCGAGGGTACCGGCACAGCGCATTCGCTGGATGTACTGGACGCCTACCGCGATCGGATCGCGGGTGACGTCCAGCTCCAGCGCCGCCTCAAGGTGGTCGTGGACTGCGGTAATGGCGTACCGGGCGCCGTGGCACCCGGCGTACTCGAGACGATCGGCGCCGACGTCATTCCCCTCTTCTGTGATGTGGATGGCAACTTTCCCAATCACCATCCCGATCCAACAGTGCCGGAAAATCTCCAGGACCTGATCCGGGCGGTCGCGACGGACAAGGCGGATCTCGGCCTCGCCTTCGACGGCGATGGTGACCGGTTGGGCGTGGTGGACGAGAACGGCCACATCATCTGGGCGGACCGACAGATGATGCTGTATGCCCGTGCCATCCTGGCGCGACATCCCGGGAAGGGCATCGTCTTCGACGTCAAGTGCAGCGGCAAACTGGCCGAGGTCATCCGGCAGGCCGGCGGGGAACCGGTCATGTGGAAGACCGGCCATTCCCTGATCAAGGAAAAGCTCCGGGAAACCGCGGCCCCGCTGGCCGGCGAGATGAGCGGGCATCTGTTCTTCAACGACCGCTGGTACGGCTTCGACGACGCCATCTACGCCGCCGCCCGTCTGCTCGAGATCCTCGCCGGTGATGGCCGGCAGGCCAGCGAGATCTTCGGCGAGCTGCCCGAACCGGTGAGCACGCCAGAGATCCGCCTGGATCTGGAAGAGGGGCAGCCTCATCAGCTCATGAATGCACTGATGGGACAGGCCGAGGCGTTTGATGACGCCCGGATCACCACCATCGACGGCCTGCGGATGGACTTTGATGATGGCTGGGGCCTGGTCCGTGCCTCCAATACGCAACCCTGTCTGGTGATGCGGTTCGAGGGGGTCGACGAGGAGGCGCTGGGGCGGATTCGTGAGCGCTTCGAGGGCCTGATTCGGGACGCCGGTGAGTCTGTCGGCATTGCAATTTGACCCCGATCAAGGATCCTCACGGTTCGGCTACCCAGACATAAACTTCGGTTCTATCCTCGACTCAAACACATCCACTCGAGGAGCGTGAACCATGAAAGCCGTCCATTCACTCACCGCAGCCATAGCACTCGGGCTGGTCAGCGGCGGAGCCCTCGCCGACGACGCCCTGCTGGAGCGGGCCCAGTTGCTGTTCAAGCCGATTCCGGAGAGCGCCGCCTCCTATCTGGAGGACCGCAACCCCATGACGCCGGAGAAGATCGAGCTCGGCAAGATGCTGTTCTTCGATCCGCGCCTCTCGGCCAGCCAGACCATCAGCTGCAATACCTGCCATAACGTGGGCATGGGCGGCGACGACAACATCCCCAGCTCGGTTGGCCATAACTGGCAGCGTGGACCGCGCAACTCCCCGACCATCTTCAACGCGGTGTTCAACGTCGCGCAGTTCTGGGACGGTCGCGCCGAGGATATGACGGAGCAGGCCAAGGGCCCGATCCAGGCAGGCGTCGAGATGAACAACACGCCGGCCAAGCTCGAGGAGACCCTCAACAGCATCGGCGAATATGTCGACGCGTTCGAGGCCGCCTTCCCCGAGTCATCCAATGCGGTCAGCTTCGACAATACCGCCAAGGCTCTCGAGGTCTACCAGGCCACGCTGATCACGCCGGATTCGCCCTTCGATCAGTACCTCAAGGGGGATAAGGACGCGCTCACCGACCAGCAGATCGCGGGCCTGGACGCGTTCATGAACAAGGGCTGCGTCGCCTGCCACAACGGCGTCAACGTTGGTGGTCAGGGCTACTATCCCTTCGGCGTCATCAACCGGCCCGGAGCGGATATCCTGCCCGAGGGCGACACGGGTCGGGCGCAGGTGACGGAGACGGCGGCCGACGAGTACGTCTTCCGCTCCCCCTCGCTGCGGAACGTCGCGCTGACGGCGCCCTACTTCCACTCCGGCAACGTCTGGAGCCTTCAGGAAGCGGTGGCCGTCATGAACGACTCCCAGCTCAACAGCCTCCTGACGGACGAGGATGTGGTCAACGTGACGGCGTTCCTGCGCTCGCTGACGGGCCGCCAGCCGGAGGTCGTGTACCCCGAGCTGCCGATCAGCACGGAGGCCACGCCGCTCCCGGACATCCCGGACTATCCGCGGCCGACGGGCGCGGAAGGCTAGACTTCCTCCCGGCGCTTGCGCCCCGGCTTCCGGGGCGCGACCATTGGACCGCACCTTCGGGTGCGGTCTTTTTGTCTGGACAGAAGAAAAAAATCAGCCGATGAGCAACGACGCCACGCCCCCCACCCAGGTCGCCCATGTCCTCACCGAGGCGCTGCCCTACATCCGGCGGTTCCACGGCCGCACGGTGGTCGTTAAGTACGGTGGCAATGCCATGGTGGACGAAGAGCTCAAGCGCGGCTTTGCGCGCGACGTCGTGCTCATGAAACTGGTGGGTATCAACCCGGTGGTGGTCCATGGCGGCGGCCCTCAGATCGGCACCGTGCTGGAGCGAATCGGCAAGGAGACCGAGTTCGTCCAGGGCATGCGCGTGACCGACTCCGAGACCATGGACGTCGTCGAGATGGTCCTGGGCGGACTGGTCAACAAGGAGATCGTCAGCCTCATCAACACCCATGGCGGGCGCGCGGTTGGCCTCAGCGGCAAGGATGGCGGCCTCATCCAGGCCCGACGGTTGACCCTGACCGGCACCGGGCCGGCGGAGAAGGCACCGGAGATCATCGACATCGGCCATGTGGGCGAGGTGACGGGAATCGATCCGTCGCTCATGTCGCTGCTGGACGGGGCCGATTTCATCCCGGTGGTGGCACCCATCGGTGTTGACGAGGCAGGCATTTCCTACAACATCAACGCCGACCTGGTCGCCGGTCACCTGGCACAGACACTTCGTGCAGAGAAACTGATCCT
The DNA here is from genome assembly GCF_040838425.1 of Spiribacter onubensis. Lineage (NCBI taxonomy): Bacteria > Pseudomonadati > Pseudomonadota > Gammaproteobacteria > Chromatiales > Ectothiorhodospiraceae > Spiribacter > Spiribacter onubensis. The sequence goes on from NZ_JBAKFI010000002.1 coordinate 216,189, forward strand.
GATGACCAATACGGCCGGGATCCTGGATGGGGCGGGGAACCTCCTGACCGGGCTGGATGCCGAGCGGGTCGCGCAGCTCATCGACGATGGCACCATTCATGGCGGTATGCTGCCCAAGGTGGACTGTGCCCTGCAGGCCGTGCGCAACGGCGTCGGCGCAGCCACCATCATTGACGGCCGGGTGCCCCATGCGGTGCTGCTCGAGCTGTTCACCGACAGCGGGGTCGGCACGCTGATTCATGGCGAAGACGTCAACGGAGCGTCCGGCGCCTCGTGAGCGGATCCACCCGCATCGGCAGTATCGATACCATCAAGCGGACCTCAGGCACCATAACGGGACCGATAGTCCCGCATGGCCGCCAGATCCTGCGGTCGATTACCGGCACGCTCCAGATATTCCATCAGCGTATCCAGGGTCAGAATGGCGGTAACCGGCACACCATGCCGGCTGGCCACTTCCTGGGTGGCCGACTGCTCGTGCTGGCCCCGCTCCTGGCGGTCCAGCGCCACTAGAACCCCCGCCAGTTCGGCCCCGGCCGCATCGATGAGGTCCACGCTCTCTGCCACTGACGTCCCGGCGGAGATCACGTCATCGACGATGAGCACCCGCCCCGCCAGCGGCGCGCCGACCACGACACCACCCTCACCGTGGTCCTTCTCCTCCTTGCGGTTGAAAGCCCATGGGCAGTCGATGCCATGGTCCGCGGCGAGAGCGATGGAAACCGCGGAGACGAGCGGGATGCCCTTGTACGCAGGCCCGAAGAGCATATCGAAGTCCAGGCCGGCATCCACCGCCCGCTGGGCATAGGCCGAGCCGAGCCGACGCAGGGCTTCGCCGGTGCTGAACAGTCCGGTATTGAAGAAATACGGACTCTGCCGCCCCGACTTGAGGGTGAACGAGCCAAAGCGAAGGACGTCGCGAGCCAGGGCAAAATCAATGAGCGCGTGCTGATAGGCCTGCATGTCGACTAACCCGTGTTGCGCATGCCGGCGGCAATGCCGTTGATACAGATCATCAGCGCCTCGCGCAGATCCTCCTCGTGGCCATGCCGGACGCGGTCGAGCAGCTCCACCTGCAGGAGGTTGAGCGGGTCGACATAGGGGTTGCGCACACCCACCGAGCGCTGCACGACCGGGGCCTCGTCCAGGGGGTTTTCATGCTGGCTCACCGCGAGCACGGCCTGACGGGTTTCCTCATGGCGCGCGCGCAGGCCTTCACCAAGCCCTCGCAATGACGCCGGCACCAGGCGGGCGTCATACCAGGCCGCCACAGCGGGGTCGCTCTTCGCCAGCACCATTTCCATCATGTCGATAAAGGCGCGAAAGAAGGGCCAGGCCTCGTACATGTGGTGCAGCGATTCCCGCTCACCGGAGGCCAGTCCCTCGGCGAGTGCACTCCCCGCTCCCAGCCAGGCCGGCAGCAACAGCCGCGTCTGCGTCCATGCGAAGATCCACGGAATGGCACGCAGGCTCTCGACACCCTGGGTCGGCTTGCGCCGGGCCGGCCGGCTGCCGATGGCCAGATGACTGATTTCGTGCTCCGGCGTGGCATGCCGGAAGTATTCGATGAACTCCGGTGTTTCCCTGACCATGTCGCGGTAGACATCGCAGGAGGTCTCCGCGAGACGGTCCATGATCTCGCGCCAGTCGCTCTCCGGTGGCTTCGGCGGCACGAGGGTCGCCTCGGCTACCGCGGTGATGTAGAGCTCCAGATTCCGTTCGGCGATGCCGGGCAGCCCGAACTTGGCCTGAATCACCTCCCCCTGTTCGGTGACGCGAAGCCGCCCATCCACCGAACCCGGCGGCTGGGACAGGATGGCGGCGTGTGTCGGGCCGCCGCCCCGCCCAATGGATCCGCCACGTCCATGGAAAAGCGTGAGCCGGATGCCATGCCGACGGGCGGTCTCGACCAGCTGCTCCTGCGTCTGGTAGAGCGCCCAGGCGGCCGTCAGGTGGCTGGCGTCCTTGCCTGAGTCGGAGTAGCCGATCATCACTTCCTGGATCCCGTCGATGTGCTCGCGGTACCAGTCGATCTCGATCAGCTGCTCGAGGCAGGCCTGCGCCCCCTGCAGGTCGGCCAGAGTCTCGAAAAGCGGCACGACCCGAAGTGACGAGGTCACGCCGGCCTCCTTCTGAAGCAGCTTGACGGCGAGGATATCCGACGGCTTGGAGGCCATGGAGATCACATAGGCACCCAGGGAGTCCGATCCCATCTCAGCGACGACACGACAGGTATCGAGCACTTCGGTGACTTCGTCATCGGCCTCGAAATCATGCGGGATGAGCGGACGTCGGTTATCCAGCTCACGGATCAGGAACCGCTGACGCTCGGCTTCGTCCCAGGCGGCGTAGCTGCCGATGCCGAGCGCCTGGGTGACAGCATCAAGCGCATCCGTGTGCCGGGTGGACTCCTGGCGGATATCCACCCGCATAAGCGTCAGACCGAATACCGAAAGCCGGCGCAGCAGATCCTTCAGGCGCCCCTCGGCCACCACACCGGCACCGCTTTCATGCAGGGAGCGGTAGCAGATCATGAGCGGCTCGCGCAGGTCCTCGGTCCGCCAGTAGATGAGGCCTTCGGCGGGTCGCCGGCCAGCGAGCCGGGACTCCAGCCAGTGACGCGTTGCCAGCAGGCGATCGCGGACCGCCTTGAGCGCGGTCCGGTAGGGCTCCCAGGCATCGCCCACCCAGGCTCGCAGCTCGTCGCTTGCGCATTGCAGGGAGAGTTCCTCGATAAGCTCGTCGAGCTCTTTTTCATACAGCTCTACCGCCTTCCAGCGATTGAGCAGACAGACCTCCCGGGTCACCGTTGCCGTGACGCGCGGGTTGCCATCGCGGTCCCCACCCATCCAGGAGCCGAAATGGATGGGCGCGGCATCCAGTGACAGCGGTTTGCCGGTCTGACGCTGCAGGATCCGGTCGAGGCGGCGGAGGAAATGCGGGACGACGTCCCAGAGGGTCTGCTCGATGACCGCCAGCCCCCAGCGCGCCTCGTCCTGCGGCGCGGGACGGCGGCGCCGGATCTCGTCCGTTTCCCAGGCCGCGGTGATCTCCCGCTTCAACGACTGATGGACCTCCTCGATCTCTTCCGGGGTGGGGTCGAGGCGATCACCCTGATCCAGGAGTTCGGCGATGCGGTTGTACTTCTGCAGCAGGGACCGGCGCATCACCTCAGTCGGGTGGGCCGTGAGCACCAGTTCGATGTCGAGATTGGCAATGGCGGCATGCAGATCATCGCTGTTCCCGGTCGGCTGCATGCGCTTGAAGAATTCCTCCAGCGATCCACGCAGCGGCCCCGTCTCGGTATCGCGCACCCAGGCCCGACTGCGGCGCACCCGGTGATGCTGCTCGGCGATATTGGCGAGGTTGAGGAATTGCGAGAAGGCACGCACCACGGGCACGATCAGCTCGTCGGGCAATTCGCCGAGCCGCTCCTCCAGCGCCCGGGCGGCCTCGGCGTCACCGGCACGGGCCTCCTTGGCGAGCCCCCGGATTTCCTCCACCGTCTGGTAGACATGCTCGCCGGACTGTTCATGGATGGTGCTGCCGAGGAGCCCGCCCAACTGGCGGATATCCTCGCGCAAGGGCGCATCACTGCGATTTTCACTCATTCCCGCGATCCCTCCCGGCGGACAAAAAAAATCCGAACGGCGCCACCACCGCCCGGACTCTCCCCTGTAATATCAGGCATTCTGACCAAACGGGGTGGACTGATCAAGAAACGCACAACACCCGCAGGACGTGCACTCACGGCCGATCCGGCGACTGCGGTGGCGGAACAGCGGCGCCTCGCCGCCAGTGTCCGACATGCCCCGATGATGGCCGAGGTCCGACTTGTCGCCGGCATTGATGCCGGGTTCCCGCGTCATCGTTCCGTTACGCGGGCGGCCGTCGTCGCGATGACCTATCCGGATCTGGCGGTCGCGGAGCGGGCCGTCGCCAAAGTGCCCACCACCATGCCCTATATCCCCGGTCTGTTGTCATTCCGGGAGTTGCCAGCGATACTCGAGGCCCTGGCGCAATTAACGGCCGAGCCGGATCTGTTCCTCTGCGATGGCCAGGGTATCGCGCACCCCCGCCGCGTCGGAATCGCCACGCATCTGGGTGTCCTGCTGGACACTCCGAGTATCGGTGTCGCGAAAAGCCGCCTGATCGGGACCTACGATGAGGTGGGAGCCGAGCGCGGCGACTGGCAGCCCCTGATGGATGGGATCGAGCGCATCGGCACGGTGCTTCGCACCCGTCAGGGCGTCAAACCGGTGTTCGTCTCACCCGGCCACTGCTGCGACCATGATGATGCCGTCAACTGGACCATGCGCTGCCTATCCCGGTACCGGCTACCTGAACCGATCCGCGCCGCCGATCGATTCGCCTCGAACCGATAACGCTTGCCCGGCCGTTCGCCATACCCGACGATGCGGGAATGAGACTTGCGACAGAACTCGGGCGGTGGAAAGCGGCACTCACGGTCTATCGTCGACCGAGTGTCATGGCGATGCTGTTCCTGGGGTTCTCGGCCGGGCTGCCCTTCATGCTGGTGTTCGCCACCCTGACTGCATGGCTGCGTGAGTTCGATGTAAGCCGAACGGCGATCGGCTTTTTCAGTTGGGTGGGAATCACCTACTCCATCAAATTCATCTGGTCACCCGTCGTGGATCGCCTGCCGCTACCGGGACTGACCCGCTGGCTCGGGCGCCGGCGCGCCTGGATCCTCCTGGGCCAGATCGGCATTGCGGCCGGCCTCACGGGCATGGCGTTCACCGACCCGCAGGCCGCCCTCTGGCCGGTGGCGTTGTGCGCGCTGCTGGTGGCCTTCTCCTCGGCCACTCAGGATGTCGCCATCGACGCCTTTCGTATCGAATCGGACATCGACCGGTACCAGGGTGCGCTGGCCGCCGCTTATCAGATGGGCTACCGCCTGGCCATTCTGGTGTCCTACACGGGTGCGCTGTATCTGGCCGAATTACTGAACTGGCAACTGGCCTATCTGACCATGGCGGCGCTGGTCGGCGTTGGCGTGACGACGGTCATGCTGCGGCCGGAGCCGGTACCCGAGATCGATCGGACCAGCGCGCGCCGGGAACCCCGCGCGGTGGCTTTCGCCCGACGGCACCCTGAGATGCCGGGCTGGATGCGGCACACCGGCGCGTGGCTGATCGGCGCGGTGGCCTGCCCGGTAACCGATTTCTTCGGCCGCTTCGGACGTTTTGCACTGGTCATGCTGGGTCTGGTAGCGAGCTTCCGGATCACCGACATCGCCATGGCCAGCATGGCCAACCCGCTGTACATCGACCTGGGCTACAGCAAGGCCGTCATTGCCAACATCAGCGGCGCCTACGGCCTTGCCATGACCATCATCGGCGCCCTTCTGGGCGGGGCCCTGACGGCTCGTTTCGGGCTCCTTCGGCCGCTGCTCGCCGGCGCCATCCTCGCGGCAGGCACCAATCTGCTGTTCGCCTGGATGGCCGGCCAGGGTGGCGCCACCTGGGCGCTGGTACTGACCATCAGTGCCGACAACCTTTCCGGCGGAATCGCCGGATCCGTGTTCATCGCGTGGCTGTCCAGCCTGACCAGCACCACCTACACCGCTACGCAGTACGCACTGTTCAGTTCGCTGATGACGCTACCTGGCAAGTTCCTGAGCGGGTTTGGCGGCCTGGCGGTGGACACGCTCAATTACCCCGTCTTCTTCGTCATCTCGGCGGCCATGGGCTTGCCGGCGATATGCCTGATCATGGTCATCATGCGCCATGCGGCCCGACGGGAGACGGTGGACGCTGGACCGCTCCGCGATGGACAATGATGGCATCGATCCCACGGAGTCCGTCATGTCGGAAGCGCGTCACTGTCGTTTATTGATCCTCGGCTCGGGTCCTGCCGGATACACGGCCGCCGTGTATGCCGCTCGGGCCAACCTTGAGCCTGTGCTGGTGACCGGACTCGAGATGGGTGGTCAATTGACCACCACCACCGATGTCGATAACTGGCCGGGGGATGTCTCCGGGCTGCAGGGCCCGGCGCTCATGGAGCGCATGCGCCAGCATGCCGAGCGCTTCGGCACCGACATCGTCTTCGATCATATCCACACCGCAGAGCTTGGCTCCCGCCCACTGCGGCTGGTGGGTGACAGCGGCGAGTACACCGCCGACGCCCTCATCATCGCCACCGGCGCGTCGGCCATGTACCTGGGCCTGGAGTCGGAGACGCGCTTCATGGGCAAGGGTGTCTCGGCCTGCGCGACCTGCGATGGTTTCTTCTACCGCAACCAGGATGTCGCGGTGGTTGGAGGCGGGAACACCGCTCTTGAGGAAGCCCTCTACCTTTCCAACATCGCCCGTCACGTCACCGTCGTCCATCGCCGGGACCGGTTCCGTGGCGAGAAGATACTGCAGGACCAGGTCCTTCAACGCGCCGAGTCGGGCAATATCACCATCCGCTGGAACAGCACCCTCGACGAGGTGCTCGGCGATGAGACCGGCGTCACCGGCGCCCGCCTGCGCAGTACGGTGGACGACACCACTGACGATCTTGAATTGGCCGGTGTCTTCATCGCCATTGGTCATCGGCCCAATACCGAGCTCTTCCAGGGCCAGCTGGACATGGCTGGCGGCTACATCCGCGTGCAGAGCGGGCTGGATGGCAACGCCACCGCCACCAGCATCCCCGGCGTCTTTGCCGCGGGGGATGTCATGGATCACGTCTACCGCCAGGCGATCACTTCCGCCGGGAGCGGCTGCATGGCGGCACTGGATGCCGAGAAATACCTTGACGCCCTCGACATGGACCAGAAGTGAGCCTAAGCATGGAACAGCCCGCCCATCTCGCCCTCTATGAGCATGAACTCTGTGGTTTCTGCCAGATGGTCCGGCGCTCGACCCGGGACATCGGCCTGACGGTGGAGTCGCGCAACATCCTTCGCGAACCCGGCCGGCGCGAGGAGCTGATCGAGGGTGGCGGCAAGGGGATGGTGCCCTGCCTGCGCATTGAGTACCCGGATGGCCGGGTCGAGTGGCTCTACGAGTCGGCGGACATCATCGACTACCTGAAGCGGCTCGACGCCCAGGACTGAGGACAGCCGCTCGAAATCACCCGGGCCAGTCGTAGCGTATGGTCAGCGGCGCGTGATCGGAGAACCGGTCGGCTCGATGGATATCTGCGTCCTGAGCCCGCGACGCAATGCCTGGCGTGGCGACGTGGTAGTCGATCCGCCAACCGGTGTTGTTAGCCCAGGCCTGGCCACGGAATGACCACCAGGTGTATTCATCGGCACTATCGTTAACCTCGCGGAAGGCGTCGACGAAACCCGCCTCACCGAAGAGCCGGTCCATCCATTCCCGCTCGTGGGGCAAAAAGCCCGAGTTCTTCTGATTGGAGCGCCAGTTCTTCAAATCACGCCAGGTGTGGGCGATATTCCAGTCGCCGCAGATCACATACTCGCGACCATCAACAGCCATCGACTGGAGGCGCTCGAGCAGAGGCTCCATGAAGGCATCCTTGACCTCCTGGCGATGCTCCCCCGAGCTGCCCGATGGCATATAGAAAGAGATCACGCTGAGACGCCCGAAGCGGGCCTCCAGCCAGCGGCCTTCGCGGTCGATTTCGGGCATGCCGAGGCCGCGAACGTAAGCATCGGGCTCGCGCCGGCTATAGACGGCAACGCCGCTGTAGCCCTTGCGCTCGGCGTCGACGAACTCGGCATGATAACCGGGCGGAAAATACGGCCCGCCTTCCAGCTGATCCCGCTGTGCCTTGGTCTCCTGGATGCACAGGACGTCCGGGCGCTGCGACTCGAGCCACTCGAAGAAACCCTTGCGCTGGGCCGAGCGGATCCCGTTCAGGTTGGCAGTCATGATCGATAGCGTCATGGTTGCCAAGGATAAAGGAATTGAAAGGAGAATCGGCATGCGGCGAAGCTCGGACCTGGATGAGGTCTGCTACCCCTTCATTCACGAAAGCGGCCCATTGTGTGACTTCGAGGTGATCACCGACGAGCTCTGCGGCAATATCGGCGCGGCGATCTCCGGCGCTCCGGCGGACTGCAAGGATATTCGGGAGGACCTGGCCGTGCTGCAGCCGCTCGCGTTCCATTTAAACGGGTCCCTTCGCGGCCGGCTTGCCGTCACCGAAGAAGACCTCGACTGGGCAAAACAGCGTCTCGCCGATTATCGCGATGAAGCGGCGGGCCGCGCGGCGGGGTTTGTTCTCCCGCGCGGCGAGATGCCCGTGCCCTTCCTGAACCTCTCGCGCTCCGGCGCCAAAAAGGCCATTCGGCAGATGGTGCGCATTGAGGAGTCCGGCCATGAGGTGCCTGATGTCCTGCCGCGTTTCTGCAACATCCTCTGCAATCTTTTCTTCGCGATGATCCTGGTGATCAACCAGCGCCGGAATACCACCGAGGTGGCTTTCGTCTCGAAGAGTTACGGGCCGAGGACGCGAAGCGACTGATAGACCGGCCCGTACTCGGTCTCGCTCAGATAGGCCTCGATGTTGAATATGCGGGCCAGGTTGTCCCGGCTCAGCACGCGGGCAGGAGGCCCATCGGCGATCACCCGCTGCTCGCCGAGGAGAACGAGCCGTGTGCAGTGTCGCGCGGCCAGTCCCAGATCATGGATGGATAGGATCACCGTGCGGCCATCATCGGCCAGTGCGGCGAACGTCTCCATCGTGCTGATCTGATGGGCGGGATCAAGCCCGGCAATCGGCTCGTCGGCGAGGATGAGCGAGGTCTGCTGCGCCAGGGCCCGGGCAATGAGCGCTCGGGTCCGCTCACCGGAGGAGAGCTTCGTGACGGCACGATGTTCGAATCCCTGAAGCCCCACCCGCCGGATCGCCTCGGCAACGTGCGTCCGGTCCTCCGGGCTCGGCCGCAGACCCGGGCCACGATGGGGCATGCGCCCCAGCATGACGAGGGCCTCGACACTGATGGGCCAGGCGACGGTGCGATCCTGGGGCATCCAGGCCACCGCCCGGGCACGCGACCCATCATCGAGCTCGGCCAGCGAGCAGTGCCCCTCCGAGGGGATCAGGCCCAGAGCGGCCCGCATCAGCGTCGTCTTGCCGGCGCCATTGGGGCCGATGATGCCGACCAGCTCTCCCGGCTGGACCTCGAGGCGGATATCGCGCAGAACCGGCTGGCCGGCGAGGGACACCGAGAAGTCCTGAAGGGCGAGAAGACTCATGCCAGCTCCTGCCGGGTCTGGTAGATCAGATGCAGGAACAGCGGCGCTCCGATCAGGGCCGTGATCACACCCAGCTTGAGATCCGCCTCGGGCAGGACGCTACGGACAAGGATATCGGCGGCCAGCACCATGACGGCACCGCCCAGAGCGCTGGCGCCGAGCAGCCGGCCCGGCATCGCACCCACCCAGGGGCGAAGCAGATGAGGCACCACCAGCCCCACGAAACCGATGGTCCCGGCCACGGCCGTACTCGCCCCCACCACCAGGGCTGATCCGACAATGAGCTGCCAGCGCACGCGCGCCAGGCGCATTCCGAGTGTCTCGGCGGCGTCTTCCCCCAGCGTGATGGCGTTCAGTGGACGCCCCAGCGTGAGCAGCAACGCGGCACCCACCATCACGAAGGGCAGCGCCAGCCAGACATGCTGCATGGAGCGGTCGGCCAGCGACCCCATCATCCAGAAAACGATCTCGCTGGTAGCGAACGGATTGGGTGAAAGGTTCAGGGCCAGCGAGACCATCGCGCTTGCCAGGGCCGATATTGCGATCCCCGCCAGAATCAGGCTCAGCGTCCCACCGCGGCGGCCGGCCAGCAACGTGATCAGCAGAACGCCGGCAAAAGCCCCGGTCAGGGCCGATAACGGCAACCCGAGGGGAAATGTCGCCGCCAGACCGGTCTGGATGGCGATTACCGCACCCAGCGCGGCACTGCCGGAGATGCCCAGCAACCCGGGCTCGGCCAGCGGATTACGCAGATAGCCCTGCAGCGCCGCCCCGGACAGCCCGAGACTCGCACCGACCAGCGTGGCCAGTATGGCCCGGGGCAGACGGATTTCCTGCATGACCAGCGACAGGGGCGTATCACCGGCCGCAAACAACGCCTGCAGGCTTGCCAGCGGACCAATTGCCGCGGGTCCGACGATCAGTGAGACAGTGAACAGCGCCGCTGCCAAGGCCAGCAGAACCGCCAGCAGCCGGCTCATCGCGAGCCGACCAGCTCACCGCGGAGCGCGCCGATCCGCTCGATGGCGGCCAGTACCCGCGGCGTTCCGCATACCCACTCCCGATTGACCAGGCCGCGACGGGCGCCAAACCGGGCCACCTCATCCAGCACAGGATGCTGCATGATGGCCTGCGAGCGGGAATAGCCCCGATTGCGACTGCCGGTAATGACCAGCTCCGGCTCCGCCACCACCAGTTGCTCCAGAGGCAGATGCCCGCCGCCGGCAACACCCAGTCCCGAGGCAATGTTATTGAATCCGGCCGCGCGGACGATATCTCCCACCAGGGTGTCCTCTCCCCGGGTGTAGCCGTTGGGGAAGTATAAGGCCGCCTCCGGCGGATCCAGCGGCTCGCCGGAGAGCATGGCCACACGCCGGTCGAATGCCTCGACCAGCTCGCGGGCCCGCTCGGTTCGTCCCAGCAGTTCACCCATTCGAAGGAGGTTGCGGCGGACATCGTCCAGCGAGGTGGCCGGTTCGAACACGGCCACAGGGATGCCGAGCCGCTTCAACATGGCGACGGTGGCACCGGCACTGAAACGCCCGGCAATCACCAGGTCCGGATCAAGCAGATGGATCTCCTCGGCCCGGCCGTGGTTGACCGGATAGGCCTGCGCCTCATCGGCCATCGCCGAGCTGATCGGGTCACGCGACAGTGCAGAGACGGACGCGAGCTGACTCTCGCCCGCCACCAGCATGGCCAGCTGATCAGTGCAGAGGTTCATGGAGACGACACGCTGGGGCGCAGAGGGCTCCCCCGCGAATGCCGCGTTATTCAGCGCCACAAGCACGAGCAAAAGACCAGCAAGAGCCCCGCCTGGCCTATGCAGCCAGAGCGGGACAGCGATGGCGACGCTCACCATGAAGCCGCCATGCCGATGTAGCCTGCACGCCCCCGGGTAGCATATCCCCATACCTCGGTGTAGTCCTCATCAAAGGCGTTCGTTATGCGGCCAGTCAGGTCGATATGATCCGTAAGTGCATACCGCGCCGCGAAGTTAACAACGGTGAATGCCGGGATCTTGGCGAAAGGGTCGCCATCCTTGTAGAACTGCTGGTCGTAGAGATCGCGGACGTAGCGAAGGTCCCCGGAAAGTGTCAGGGGTACACTGGACGCCCGCCAGGTCGTGTTAAGGCCAAACTCATGCATTGGACGCCGGCCCTCAACCGACCCTTCGTCATTGGTCGAGCGGGTATAGGTATAGCTCAGACCGAAATCCACCGATTCTGCGGGGCGAAATTCGGTCGAGATCTCTACGCCCTCGCGTTTGCTATCTGCCTCACGGTTTTCCGCACGATAAGTTTCTGTATCCGATGACTCACTGATTTTCTTCGAATAAATTTCATCCTCAAGCTCCTCATTATAGTAAGTCAGCGCAGCAATACCTAAATCGCCCGGCAACGTCCACTCCAGGCCGAGGTCAAACGCAAAATTTTTCTCTGGCTTTACGGAGTCAGTCGCTTCATAAATCTGTGTTTTCGAGTCGGGCTGAAACGCAGGAAAGGTACCGCCGTATATGTCGAAATAAGAGGGATATACAACAGCGCGCCCGATAGAGGAATGCAGCCGGACTGAGCGCTGCAAATGATATGACGCGGCCAGATTCCATGTAACTGCATCCGAAAACTGATCGCTTGTATCCAGTCGAACACCCGCCTGCGTTGACAGATCATTCGACATGAACCCCTGATACTCAAGGGCATAGGATCGGTTCTCTCGCTCATCTGTTGAGTTATTTGCAGAGTCGTTTTTAGACTCAAACAACAAACTTAGCAGTTGGTCACTCGAATCCGTTGAGGCACCGTCTAGGGCGTACTGCCCACGATACTTATAAATGCGCGTCGTTTGATCACCAATCGCACTGTTCGCAGTCTGATTGCCAATATAATCAGTGCTTATCCGGCTGGTAAGAACATTACCTGGTGAACTAAAACCTATAAATGCTGAGATTGAGCGCTCAAGTAGCTTCGCAGTTTTTGTTTTATCATCAAAAACGTACTTACTCACCGTCGTCTCTCTATCACCACTCAGAAATGTCTCCGAATCAAAGTGATACCGAGCATCCGCTAATCGGAACGAGAATCCGGCCTCGATCTGATCCGTCAGACTAAGCCGACCTTTCGAAGTCACAGTCTCCCAACTTGTCGAATCTTCTTCACCGCCATCGCCGCTGAGATCGAATCCCTTGTCGTAGAGGTTATCGATCGTGACTGACAGATCGCCGCGAGGTGCGCCATAGGTAAGGAATGCACTCTGGCGGTCACCTTCACCGAATTCGAAACTCGCGCCCCGCGATACGCCTGCCGTCGCCCGGCGCGTGATGATGTTGATCACGCCGGAAGCCGCATCGGTGCCATACGGCACGGACTGGGGTCCTCGCAGCACTTCGATTCTGTCGACGTTCGCGACATCAAAACCCCGCAGATCATAGCCGCTGTCGCCCGCGGCGACACGAACGCCATTAACGAGGACCAGTACATGGTTTGCCTCACCGCCCCGGATACGGACCTGGCGATCGCTGGGGCCGGTTCCACTAACCGATACACCGGGTTGCGCCTCAAGCGCCTGCTGAACCGTGACGAAACCACGGTCCTCAATCTCCTGTCTGGTAATCACGGTGTTGGACCGCCCGAACTCGTCGGCGGCGACTGGCGAGATACCGCCGGAAACAATGATGGGTTCGAGCTCGGTGGTGTTGCTGGACTGGGCGTACACGTAGGTCGGCACGCCGGCGGCGATGGCCAGCGCGGTGGTGGCAAATGCCTTTTTCATGTTGTTGAGGCCTTTCTTTCCATGGCGGGATGGCTCCCGCCGACAGACACACGAGGTCTGCGAAGGCCCTCATCGGACAGCCCACCGCAGACCGGCGACTGTCACCTCTGCGGTAGTGCCGCTTCCCTGGCGCGCCCCGCACCGGAAATGGGTGATCGCCTCGGCAGGTCTCCTGGCTCACGGGTCATCGCTTGGCCCCGCCTTCCCATCGCATCCGCGACAGTGGCATTCCAGGGCTTCGCTCGCCGCTTACAGTTGCGGGGGCAGCCGCAGCTTTGCACTGCGTTCCCTTTTAATCCGATGCCATGGCACCGGAACCGAAGTCACTGAAAGTGTGCAATGGATCGGACGGGGGTTCAAGTTGAGGGGGCGTACCGCTGCAGGATCAGATCAAAGACATCATGGCCCTTGCGCACGCCCCGTCGCTCGAATCGGGTGCCGGGCCGGTCGCCGGGATCGGGGGCATAGCCACCATGCGGGTTATCCAGGCGGGGCTCGGTCTCGCTGAGCGCGAGCATCCACTCGGCGTACTCCGCCCAGTCGGTGGCCATGTGCAGAAAACCGCCGGGCTGAAGCCGGTCAGCCACCATGGTCAGCCACGGCGCCTGGACCATGCGGCGCTTGTGATGCCGCTTCTTTGGCCAGGGATCGGGGAAGAAGAGCTGCAGACCGGCCAGCGAAGCCGAGGGAATCCCCTGACGCAGCAGCTCGCTGGCATCGGCCAGAAGGACTTTGAGGTTGGTGATGCCGTCGGCCTCGATGCGCCGAAGCAGCCGACCCGTGCCGGCACGGTATACCTCAACGCCCAGATAGTTGCGCTCCGGATGGGCACTGGCGATCTCCGCCAGCGCCTCGCCATCGCCATAGCCGATGTCGAGCACCACCGGCGCCTGGCGATTGAACAGAACGTCGAGGTCGAGCGGACCTGCAGCCGCCGTCCAGTCAATGCCGTACAGCGAATACAGCTCGTCGAGGGCGCGCTGCTGACCGGTGGTGAGCCGGCCCTCGCGACGGACGAAGCTGCGGATGGGGCGGTACGTATTGTCGCTCACGCGCCGCCGTGCCAGAAGGTGCCCTCCAGGGGGGAGCTGGCCGAAGCGAACCGACGCATGGGCATGCGGCCAGCCAGGAAGGCCTCGCGTCCGGCTTCGATACCCTTGCGCATCGCCGATGCCATGAGCAGGGGGTTCTTCGCGGCGGCGATCGCCGTATTCATCAGCACGCCGTCGCAGCCGAGTTCCATGGCCACCGCGGCGTCCGACGCCGTGCCGACGCCGGCATCGACGATGATCGGCACCTCCGCGTTCTCGATGATCGTCATCAGGTTGTAACGGTTCTGGATACCCAGCCCGGAGCCGATGGGTGACGCCAGAGGCATGACGGCCACACACCCCATCTCCTCGAGTCGCTTCGCGGCAATCGGATCATCGCTGGTGTAGACCATGACCTCAAAGCCATCGGCCACCAGCTTCTCCGCCGCCTCCAGCGTGGCGGGCACGTCCGGATAGAGTGTTTTCTGGTCACCCAGCACCTCGAGCTTGACGAGGTTGTGACCATCCAGCAGCTCACGGGCGAGCCGGCAGACGCGCACCGCGTCATCGGCCGTATAGCAGCCCGCCGTGTTCGGCAGAATGGTGAATTCGCTCGGGGGAATGACGTCGAGAAGGTTTTCCTCGTCGGCATCCTGGCCGATGTTGGTCCGGCGGATGGCGACAGTAACGATTTCGGCGCCACTGGCGCGGATCGCCTCGCCGGTCTCGGCCATATTCCGGTACTTGCCGGTACCCACAAGCAGCCGCGAGCGGAACTGACGGCCTGCAATGGTGAGGATATCCTGGTCGGTCATGTTGCCTCTTTCTGCTTCAGCCGCCGCCGATGGCGCGGATGATCTCGACCCGGTCTCCATCCTGAAGTCCGGTGGCCGCGTATTCACTGCGTGGCACCACGTCCTCGTTGTGTTCAACGGCGACGCGCTGACTGCCCATGTCCATGCGCTCGAGCAGCTCTTCGAGCGTGCAGCGGGCTGGCACGGTAAAGGGCTCGCCGTTGACGCGAATGGTGATGTCCGGTGCAGGGGAATTCATGTCGACATTATAACGCAGACGGGCTTATCCAATTCATCACAGGGCTTGCCGAAATTGATCAAAACCGGATACTAGAGACTCCGACGCGGCTGTAGCTCAATGGTAGAGCGCTGCCCTCCCAAGGCAGTGATGCCGGTTCGATCCCGGTCAGCCGCTCCAGTCTCCCCGGGTGTCAATGACATCCCCGGGCCTGGCAGGCACCTGACAGGCGATGACTTCCTGGCCATTGACGCATACCCGACAACGCTGACACTGGCCAATGCCGCAGAACCAGTCGGGCGGAGTCACCCGGCCATCGGCCACCGCGTCGGCGCAGAGCAGCGCCGCAAGAACACTCATGCCGGCCGGCAGTTCATGCCGCACCCCGTCGATAGCCACCATGATCCGCTCGCCGGCATCACGCACCGGCCGGAAACCCTGCCCGCTCATACGAACCGCTCCGGATGCAACTGACCAGCAGAGGGATGTGTGACCCCCTCGGCCAGTGTCGCCGCCACGATTTCGCCGGTCACCGCGGCCAAACCGTGGCCCGCCCCCTCATGCCCGGTCGCCACGACAATACGCTCCGCGCCCGGCAATGCCCCGATAATGGGTAGCCCATCGCGCGAGAACGGTCGCAGCCCGGCATAGGCGCGGATCACCCGCAGTCGTGCCAGATCCGGCACAATGCCAATACAGTCGGCCAGCAGCCGCTGCACCGTTTCCATGTTGATGGTCATGTCGAACCCGGCGAACTCGCGCGAGCTGCCGCAGAGGATGGTGCCGCTGCGCGTGGCCTCGATGATGGCCGCCGTCTGTACCGCCGTCTCGTCGATCTCGGTGCTCTCCGCCGCCGCCTGATAGCCGAAGTCGGCGATCTTGGAGTTGACGACGACATCCCCTCGCTCCAGCACGGCGATATGGCCCTTGCGCGGTTCGATCGGCACGGAGAGCCCGAGTGGCTTCAGTACCTCATTCGTCCAGATGCCCGTGCACAGGCAGACGTGGCCGGCGGTCACCGGCTCCCCTCCGGCCAGCGTCACCACCACCCGATCATCAGTCGGCTCAAGCTGCTCGATGGCCTGATAGAAACGGTATTCCACGCCCGCCTCACGCAGGTGCCGGGCGATCTGATAACAGGCGAGCATGGGCTGCACCTGGGCATCACCGGGCCAGTACCCCACGGCCACCGTATCCGGACCCAGATGCGGCTCGAGTGCCTCCCAGCCGGATTCCAGGAAACGGCAGTCGACCCCCGCTGACTGCTGGGCGCGGACCAATGCCGCCAGGCCTTCCGCCTCGGTATGCGACCGTGCCACGACGGTCGAGCCCTTCGGGTCGAACTCGCAATGATTGCCGTATCGCTCGGCAAACCGGTGCCAGGCCTGCAGACTGCGATGAGAGAGCTCGAGCATGAGCCCGGGAGACTTATCCGAGCAAAGCAGGTTGCCGTCACTGCTGCGCGACGTTCCCGGCGCCAGACCGGCGCGATCGACGACCATCACTCGAAGGCCGCGCTCGTGCAGGGCAAGCGCGACAAAGCTGCCGATGATCCCACTGCCGACCACGACGGCATCAACGTGGGCCATTCAATACCTCCGCCACGGACAGCGGGCGGGAAAATGCCCGTTGGTTCAACGCTCCGCGCGGTTCGAGCCCGGCTGCGCGGATGCGCTCACTGACCTGGGCCTCGCAGTAGCGGCCCTGGCAGGGCCCCATGCCACAACGGGTGACGACCTTGATCGAGGACAGGTCGGCGAGACCCAGGGCGACCGCCTGATCAACCGCCCGCACCCGGGCGCCTTCACAGGCGCAGATGACAGCGTCCGGATCCGGTGTCTGGCGGGCGCGCCGCGCCTGGGCCCGCTCCAGACCACGGGCGAAGCCGATCAGAACGCGTCGCCGCCATTCCCCCGTCGGCCGCGCGGCCGTCCGCCCCGCCAGATCGCTCAGCACGGCAGACACCACACGCTCGCCGGAAAGCCGGGCATGCCGCCAGCCTCGAATGCCCTGGCCTTCACCGATCACATAAATCCCGGATTGGCTGGTGCGCCCAAGCGAATCCGTCGCCACCACCCAATAACCACCGACCGGATCGTAATTGATCCGGCAGCCTGCCGTCCGGGCCAGCTGTGTCTGCGGCACGAAACGCTCGGTCAGCCCCAGGTGATCGAACGCAATCCGCTCATCGCCGTCGGTGAGCAGTTCACCATCGCCCACGGCGGCCACCGCTGTGCCGTAGCGGATGGGCACGTCGGCCCGGGCGAGCCAGCGACGCTTGCGCATGAACTCGAGACTGTTGCTGGGAATACCGAGCCCCCAGGGCGCGAGGCGTGCGTAATCACTGCGCCGCAGACGATCAATGACATGCGTGACCGTGCCGCCGGCCCGCACGACGCCGGCCGCCACGACGGTGAGGAAAGGGCCGCTTCCCGCGATGACAACCCGCCCGCGAGGCAGAATGCCGTGCCCCTTGCCCAGGGCCTGCAGGGCGCCGGCACTGCTGACGCTGCGGGCCGGCAGACCGGGCACGGGATCGTGCAGATCATAGGCGCCACAGGCGAGGACAACGGCATCGAATTTCGCCTGATCCGCGCCATCTCCGCCTTCAAACCAGACCCGGCCATCGGACTCCACCGACAGGACCCGGGTCCCCGAGCGCAGGCTCAGCCCGGAGGATTCCGCGGCCAGGGCCTCCAGCGGAGTGGGTGGCGCGGTTGCCCGAATGCGGCTGATGTTTCCGCCGGTGCGGGGCTGTTCATCGAATACCGTCACGCGGGCACCGCGCGCGAGCAGTCCACGGACGGCCGCCTCTCCGGCCGGCCCGGTGCCTATGACCGAAACCGAGGGGGCAGGCTGTCGGGCACCCGTCGACATCAAGGCCTTTTATGCGCCCAGGTAGGCCTGGACGATGCTCTCGTCAGCGGCGAGTGCGGATGCCTCGCCCTTGTTCCAGATTTCGCCGTTCTCGAGCACATAGGCGTAATGGGCGATCTTCAGCGCCAGCCGGGCATTCTGTTCGACGAGCAGGATGGTGGTCCCGGCCTCGTTCAATTGCTTGACGATACGCATGGTCTGAGTCACCAGTTTAGGCGCCAGCCCCATGGATGGCTCATCGAGGAGCAGAACCCGCGGTCCATGCATGAGTGCCCGGCCCAGCGCCAGCATCTGCTGCTCGCCCCCGGAGAGCAGCGAGCCATCCTGATGACGCCGCTCGGCGAGGATAGGGAAGCGTTCGAAGACATCGGCCAGACGCTCGCGACGCAGGGCATGGTCCCGCACCGTAAAGCTGCCCAGCTCGAGATTCTCCTGCACGCTCAGCCCCTTGAGGATATGCCGCCCCTCGGGCACGTGCACAACGCCCTGCCGGGCAATCTCATGGGCCGGCAGGCGGGTGATGTCCTCGCCATCCAGGACTACGCGGCCGGTCTGCGCACGGACAATGCCTGAGATGGTCTTCAGCGTCGTCGTCTTGCCCGCGCCGTTGCTGCCCAGCACCGCGATGATCTGCCCGGGGGTCACCTCGATATCGATCCCGCGCAACGCCTGGATCTTTCCATAATACGACTCGACCTGTTCGACCCGAAGCACTGGCTCAGTCACAGGGCCATCTCCTCGTCTTCCTGTCCCAGGTAGGCCTCGATCACCTTTGGATCGTTCTTGACCTGCTCCGCTGTGCCCTTGGCGATGATGCGCCCGTAGTCCAGCACATGGATATGCTCGGAGACCTGCATCACCAGGCCCATATCATGCTCGATGAGCAGCACGGCCACGTTCCGCTCATCGCGGATACGGCGGATCAGCTCGACCAGCGCCGCCTTCTCCGTCCCGTTCAGACCCGCCGCCGGCTCATCGAGCAGGATCAGCTGCGGCTGAGTCGCGAGAGCCCGGGCGATTTCCACCAGCCGCTGATAACCGTAGGCGAGGTTGGTGGCGAGGCGATCAGCGTATTCATCGACGCCCACGAACTTCATGCAGTCATGCGCCACCTCCGCGATATACCGCTCTTCCGCGCGCTGTCCGGGGGTGCGGAAAACCGCTCCGAAGGCCCCCGCTCGGGTCCGGCAGTGCATGCCGGCCATGACGTTTTCCATGACCGACATCTCGCGGAACAGCCGGACGTTCTGGAAGGTCCGGGCGATACCGAACTGGGTGACCTTGTGCGGCTTGCGGCGCAGGATCCGCTCGCCGTTGAATTCGATACGCCCTTCCTGCGGGCGGTAGAAACCCGTGATGGAGTTGAAAAGCGAGGTCTTCCCCGCGCCGTTGGGACCGATGAGGCTGGCCAGCGAGCCCGCCTCGACACCGAAATCCACCTTGTCGAGCACCGTGTTGCCCGCAAAGCGCAGGGTGACCTGTTCCAGATCGAGCAGCATCTCTTCCCTCCCCCTGCGCTAGTGACGTCGTTCCGGCCAGATGCCGCTCGGCCTGAGCAGCATGATGAGCAGCATGACCACCGCGAACAGCAGCAGACGCAGCTCACCGAGATTACGCAACAGCTCTGGACCGAGGATGATGATGAACGCCCCGAGAATGACGCCGGGTATCTTGCCCATTCCCCCCAGAATCACGGCCATCAGGACCAGAACCGACTGCTCGAAGCTGAAGCTCTCGGGGGAAATCGCACCGAGGTTGGCCGCGAAGAAGATCCCGCCGAAAGCGCCGAACACGGATCCGGTCACGTAGGCGGCGAGCTTGACGCGCACACGGTTGATGCCCATCGCCTCGGCGGCGTCTTCATCGTGCCGCACATAGAGCCATGCGCGGCCGAGCCGGGAGTGGTAGAGGCGATGACTGGCAATGACCGCCACGATCGCCAGCACCAGGAATATGTAGTAGAAGTCGACATAGCTGCTGATGACGTAGCCGAAGAAATTCGGCTCCGGGATGTTCGACAGCCCCGTGGCACGTCCGGTGATTTCGAGGTTGCGGGCCCCGAAACGCACGATCTCGCCGAATCCAAGGGTCACGATGGCCAGATAATCGCTCCGCAACCGAAGCGTTGGCCCGCCGATGATGACGCCGGCTATACAGGCCGCCACGAGCGCCGGTGGGATCGCGAGCCAGAAGTTCCAGTCGAACTGGACGGTGAGAATGCCAATACTGTAGGCCCCCACCGCGAAAAAGGCCGCATAGCCGAGATCCAGTAGCCCGGCGTAACCCACCACGACGTTCAGCCCCAGCGCGAGGACGACGTAGAGCAGCGCGTTGGTCATGATGGTCGTCGTGTAACGCCCCATCACGAGCGGTGCCAGTGCCATGAGGACGACAATCGCGATGAGCAGGATGGCCTGCCGACGCGGACTGTCGAAATATGCATAGAGCCGGTCAATCATGATCACATCCGCTCCACTTCTGACTTGCCGAGCAGACCGGTCGGCTTGAACACCAGCACGAGGATCAGGATCGCGAAGGTGAAGACGTCCTTCCACTCACTGCCAATCCAGGGGATCTGCGTGCCGAAGGATTCGAGCATCCCGAGGATCAACCCGCCCAGCATGGCCCCCGTGATACTGCCTATTCCGCCTATCACCGCGGCGGTGAAGGCCTTGAGGCCGATCAGAAAGCCCATGAAATACCAGATGCTGCCGTAATAGGCACCGGCCATGGTGCCGGCCGCAGCGGCGAGGGCTGAGCCGATGAGGAAGGTAATCGCCACCACGCGGTTGACGTTGATACCCATCAGGCGGCACATGTCCTTGTCGATTGAGACCGCCCGCATTGCCCTGCCGTACATCGTGCGGCTGACGAAGAATTCCAGTGCGATCATCAGCACGGCGGCGGTGGCCACCAGCACCATGGCCTGATGGCTGATGAACAGGCGCCCGAATTCGAACCCGCCGAAGCCAAGATCGGTCCGGAACGCCGTGTACTTCCCGTGTGTCAGGCTCAATGCACCGTTCTGCAGCACCAGGGAAACGGCCAGCGCGGTAATCAGGATGGATAACCGGGGTGCAGAGAGCATCGGCTGATAGGCCACCCGCTGGATGATCACGCCCAGAAAGCCCACGGCCACCATCGAGATGAGGATGGCGATGAACAGTCCGGTCCAGCCCGCCCCCACAACGCCGGACACCAGGGATAGCGCACCGAATCCCACGAAGGCGCCGACCATGTACACATCGCCATGGGCGAAGTTGAGCAGTTTGATCACACCAAAGATCATGGTGTAACCGAGCGCAATGAGCGCGTAAAAAGACCCCAGCACCAGGCCGTTGACGATAGCCTGGAGGAAGGTTTCCAAGGCTGGCATGCCGAGCCCCCCGTAACCGGCGTTGAACCTGGCCGGTGCCGGCAGGGTCGACCCCACCGGCACCGGCTCTCGGCATTATCAGTTCTCGAAGTAAGTCCAGGCGCCGTCTTCACCCTCGAGGATGATGAAGTTGCTGCGCGCCAGCGTGTTCTCGTCGGTGAAGGAGATCGGGCCGGTGAGCCAGGACTCGCCATCGGCCGTACCGAGCGCCTCAACCACTGCAGCCGGATCCGTGGTGCCGGCTTTCTCCATGGCCCAGGCCAGCAGCTTCAGGCCATCATAGTTGAGTGGTGCATAGGGGCCCGGGTCCTGGCCGTACTCGGCGCGGTAGTCCGCGATGAAGTCGGCCGCGGCGGGCAGGAACTCGGCCGTGGGGTTCGAGAAGGCATAGACGCCCTCGGCGGCACCGCCGGCGATTTCGAACAGCTGCGGGGAGTTGGACCCGTCACCCACGGCAATGATGTCGCGATAGCCACCCTGACGGAGCTGGCGGATGAGCAGACCGCCGTCGGCATAGTAGGCCGTCCAGAAGACCGCATCCACGTCGTTGGAGCGCACATTGCTGACCACGGCGGAGAAGTCCTGCTCACCCTTGTTGACAGTCTCCCGCACCACCTCGTGGCCCATGGACTCCCAACGCTCGGCCGTCAGGTCCGCCAGATCCTGCGAGTAGGAATCGCCCTGGTCGATGATCGCCAGCCGCTCGACACCCTGGCTCTCGAAGAAATCCACCGCCTTTTTCGACTGATCCGCTCCGGTGGAGTTGATCATGAAGGCATTACCCGGGTTGGCCGGGATGAGCTGGGTGGAGTTGGACGCCGTGATGACGAAGGGCAGGCCCTCATCGCCGTAGACCTTGAGCGTCGGCATGGTGGCGCCGGAGCAATAGCCACCGACAATGCCCTGCACCCCGCGCGAGACCAGGTTACCCGCGGCGTTGACCGACTGCTGGGGATCGCAGGCGGAATCGCCGTTGATGAGTTCGATGTCCATACCGAGGACGCCGCCATCAGCGTTGAGCTCTTCGGCGGCCAGCTCCGCGGCGTTGTACATGTCCTGGCCGTAGGTGGCCTCGGAGCCCGTCGTGGGCACCTGGACACCGATCAGAATACTATCGTTCTGGGCCTGTACAGCCCCGCTGAGACCAAGACCCAGCGCGACGGCCGAGGCCAGTGCAGTCATTCCGTTTTTCATCTGCTCAACCTCCAGATACAAATTTTATACACTTTGACAGGTGTAGACGATCCTGCCGCCGGGCGCAAGCACGCACTATGCTGCAGTGCGCCATACAGGGTCGCCCAGTACCCCGTAATCCAGTTCCAGCCCCAGTCCCGGTGCATCCGGCGCGGCCAGGCGGCCACCGCGACGGCGCGGCGCGCCCGGGGCGAAATCCCGCGTGACGTAGCTGTTGAAGTCGGTGACCGAGAAGCGCAGCGCTTCCGGCGTGGAGTGCGCGAGGTGGGCGATCGCCGCCGTTGCGACATCGCCCCCCCAGGTGTCCTCCAGGGTCATGGCGACGCCTGATTCGACGCAGAGATCACGCAGTCGGTGGGCACGTGTCAGCCCGCCGACCTTGGCGATCTTGATGTTCACCACATCCATCGCGCCATCGGTTAACGCACGCAGGAGGGGCGCGAACCCATCGATGCTCTCATCGAGAACGAAAGGCCGGACGGTGGCGCGGCGGACCTGCAGGCAGGACTCGTACGCGGGACAGGGCTGCTCGATATACACATCAAGACCTGCAACCGCCGCGGCAACACGCATGGCATCGTGCTGGGTCCAGCCGGTATTGGCATCCGCGACCAGCGTGTCGCCGGCACGCATCACCGCCGCGCAGGCATGAATGCGCTCGATGTCGGTGTCCGGATCTCCGCCGACCTTGAGCTGGAACTTGCGGTAGCCTTCCGCCTGATACTGACGGCAGCGCTCGGCCATCTGCGCCGGATCCTGCTGGGAGATGGCCCGGTACAGGGCGATATCATTGCCGTAGCGGCCGCCGAGCAGATTGCAGACCGGCTGCCCGGCCACCTTGCCGAGAATGTCCCAACAGGCGATGTCCAGCGGTGACTTGGCATAGTTGTGCCCGCGCATTGCCTGATCCATGAAATGACTGATCTGCATGGGGCGGCATGGATCCATTCCCAGCAGCTGCGGCGCGAGTTCGCGCAGACCGGTCCTGGCCCCCTCGGCGTAGGCGGGCAGGTAGGCCGGCCCCAGAGGGCAGACCTCGCCGGCCCCGGTGATTCCGGCATCGGTCTCCAGCTCAACGATGGTGCTGTCGAACACGTCAACACTGTTGCCGCCCGACCAGGCATAGCGCCCCTCATGCAGGGGCAGATCGAGCTGATAGACGTTAATGGCGGTGATTTTCACGGAATCCCCCTCGTTCAGCCCTTGCCACGCCGAGCCGAGAGAAACTCGAGCAGATCGTCGCGGGCGGCCAGAATATGCTCGGCCAACAGTCTTGTGGCCTCGGCGTTGTCACGGTGATCGCAGAGCATGACCAGCCGGTCATGCTCCTCACGCGCCCGTGCATTGTTGTGATCGGAGAGATTGAGCTGCAGGCGCAGATAACGATCGGCGTTGCGATGCAGCTTGCGCAGGATATCCATGCTGCGATGGCGGCCGGCCGGCGCATAAAGCGTGCTGTGCAGACGCCAGTTGAAATGCCCCCAGCGGCCGTCCGATGCGGACTGGGACAGACTCTCGTCGAACTGACGGAGCACCTCCCGGGCCGAGGCAATGACCTCGGAGGTGATATGCGGCAGGGCACGCTGGAGCAGATCCACCTCAATCAGGGCACGGAGATCGAATATCTCGCGAATCTCCTCGAGGGAGAGCACGCTGACGGCATACCCCTTGTGCGCGGTCTGCGTGACGAGCCCCTCACCCTCGAGCTGCAGGAGCGCTTCGCGCAGGGGTATCCGGCTCACGCCGAACTCCGCGGCGAGACTGTCCTGGCGAAGCGGGACACCCTCTGGAAACTCCAGGTTGAGTATCCGCTCACGCAGCGCGTCCACCAGCATACCGGCGACCGTCTGCCTTTCCCCGTTCCCCTCCAGACGCATTGTCGTTGACCATCCCTATCCCGAACGATACTTTTTATACAATATACGAAACGCGAGGGGAAACCCCTCGCCACAACAAGGAGAACCTCCATGACCCCTGACTGGCGCGGTATCTATCCCGCTGTCACCACGCAGTTCCGTCCCGACTTCAGCCTCGACCTCGAGGCGACACGTCGCGTGGTGGACAACCTCATCAACGACGGCGTCCACGGACTGGTCATGCTGGGAACCTGCGGCGAGAACACGTCCCTCACCGCAGAGGAGAAGCTCGATGTCATGCGGGCGGCCTGCGAGGTCAGTAATGGACGCGTCCCGGTCATCACCGGCGTTGCGGAGTACACCACCGAAACGGCGTCCGGTTATGTGCGCGACGTCGAGGCCATCGGCGCCGATGGCGTCATGATTCTCCCCGCGATGGTCTACAAGGCCGACCGCCGGGAGACCATTGCCCATATCGATACGGTCGCCCGGGCCTGCGGCCTGCCGGCGATGATCTACAACAACCCCGCCTCCTACGGCATCGACATCGACCCCGAGACCCTGGTTGAACTGTCCCGGACATCGAACATCGTGGCGGTGAAGGAATCGTCCGAGGATCCGCGGCGCATCAACGACCTCATCAACCTCGACGCCGACGCACTGGCGATCATGTCCGGCGTTGATGACGTCGCCCTGGAGTGCATGGTGGTCGGCGCAATCGGCTGGGTATCCGGCTTCGCCAATGTCTATCCCCGGGAGAGTGTGGCGATTTACGATTGCCTGCAGGACGGCCGCATCGCGCAGGCCGTGGCCATCTACCGCTGGATGATGGACTCACTGCATATGGACACCCATCCCAAACTGGTCCAGATGATCAAGCTCGCCGAGCAGATCGCCGGCCGCGGCAGTGAGACGGTACGCCCGCCGCGTCTGCCGCTTGTTGGCGAGGAACGTGAACAGGCCACCGCCATCATCGAAAAGGCCCTGGCCACCCGGCCCGCGATCTAGGCAATGGCGCGACACACCTTTCTCTGCGTTGACGGCCACACCTGCGGCAATCCGGTCCGGGTTGTCGCAGGGGGCGGCCCGCGGCTGACCGGCGCCAGCCTCAGCGAATACCGGCAGGATTTCCTTGCCAACCACGACTGGATCCGGCGGGGCCTGATGTTCGAGCCGCGGGGCCATGACATGATGTCGGGGTCGATCCTCTATGCGCCAACGCGCAGTGACTGCGACATCGGCGTGCTGTTCATCGAGACCTCTGGATGTCTGCCGATGTGCGGGCATGGCACCATCGGGACGGTCACCACGGCGCTCGAGGAGGGTTTCGTCACCCCCCGAGAGCCCGGGAAGCTCCGGCTGGACACCCCCGCAGGCGTCGTCGAGGTGAGCTATGAGCGCGACGGCCGCTTCGTTGATTCGGTGAGCCTGCGCAACGTCCCGGCATGGCTGGAGGCGACGGACCTCGAGGTCGAGGTACCCGGGCTCGGGCCGCTGCGCTGTGATATCGCATACGGGGGTAATTTCTACGCCATATTCGATCCCCAACCGGGTTTCGAAGGACTGGACGCCCTCGGCGTGGACGATATCCTGCGCCTGTCACCAGAGGTCAGACGCAGGCTGAATGCCCTGATCGAGCCGGTCCATCCGGACGACGACACCATCCACGGCGTCTCGCATGTCATGTGGACCGGACCCGCCCGCGATCCGGCCGCCGATGCGCGCAACGCCGTCTTCTACGGCGACCGTGCCATCGACCGGTCGCCCTGCGGAACCGGGACCTCCGCCCGCATGGCACAGCTGCATGGCCGTGGCCGGCTCTCGGTGGGTGATCGGTTCGTGCATGAGAGCATCATCGGCACACTGTTCACCGGCGAAGTGCTGGGCCCGGAGACCATCGGCCCCAGGCAGGGGATCCGCCCCGGGATCACCGGCTGGGCCCGGGTGACCGGCTACAACACCATTTTCATTGACGACCGGGATCCCCTGGCCAGCGGTTTTTCGGTGACTTAGGCATGCGCCAGCTGGATCGGGAACAGACACTTGCGCACCTCGACTATCAGTCAGTGGCGGATGCCTGCGCGGAGGTCCTGCGGCTGGACCGTGCAGGCCGGACGGCCTGCCCACCACGGGGGTTTATGCCCCTGGCAGAGGACGGCACCCTGCTGCTGATGCCCGCTACTGATGGTGAGCTCGCCATTACCAAACTGGTCACCGTGCATCCCCGCAACAGCGAACAGGGGCGCCCGACCATCCAGGGCGAGATGATCATCCTCGATGCCGCCACCGGCACGCGTAAGCTGATGGTGGATGGCGGCGCCGTCTCGGCCCGCCGGACCGCGGCTGTCTCGCTACTGGCTGCTCAGCGGCTGGCGCCCCGGACCGATACACCGCTTCTGGTCTATGGCGCCGGCACCCAGGCACGGACCCACCTGGAGGCATTCCGGGACGGCCTGGGGATACGACGGGCATTCCTTCACTCGCGGACGCGCCGCCGTGCCGAGGCGCTGGCGGCGGAGATGAACGGACAGGGTATGCATGTCACGGTGACCGATGACCCGCGAGCCGCGCTGGAGGACGCGCGACTGGTGGTCACTGCCACCACCGCGACTCAGCCCTTCCTGCCGGCATCACTGCCGCAGGATACTTTCGTCGCCGCAGTGGGGGCATTCCGGCCTCATATGGCGGAGATCCCCGCGGCCCTCCTCCAACAAGGGACCGTCATTATCGACACCGCGGACGGTGCGCGTGAGGAAGCCGGTGACCTGATACGGGCCCATGAGACGGGCGCCTTCCAGTGGTCGGACGCGGTCACGCTGGAATCGGTCATCGTCGACGGACAGCCACCAAACGGCGAAGGTCCGGTGTTATTCAAAAGCGTCGGTCAGTCTCTCTGGGACCTGGCCGCGGGCCGGGTACTGGTCCAGTCAATCGACCCTTAAATCGGATCAACAGCACAGAAGGCGACTATGGACATCGCAACCGATCAATTCATCGCCGGGCGACACAGTGCCGAGGGGAACACATCCTTTCAGGCGGAAAACGCCGTCACCGGCGACGCACTCGAGCCGGCTTTCCATGAAGCCACCTCCGGAGAGATAGAGCAGGCGTGCAGCGCCGCCGCGCAGGCCGCCGAGGCCTATGCGGGCGTATCGCTTGAGTTGCGCGCCGGGCTGCTGGAGCGGATTGCCGACATGCTTGAGGCAAGCGCCGATGACTTCGTGGAGCGGGCAGGGGCCGAAACCGCGCTGCCGGAGGCGCGGATCCGGGGCGAGCTGGCCCGCACCACCGGTCAGTTACGGCTCTTTGCCATGGTGGTTCGCCGTGGCGACTTTCTAGGCGTTCGTATCGATCATGGCGATCCTCAACGGCAACCGGCCCCGAAACCGGACCTTCGCCAGTACCGGATTCCTCTCGGGCCGGTGGCGGTCTTCGGCGCGAGCAACTTTCCGCTGGCTTTTTCCGTCTGCGGCGGAGACACCGCCTCCGCGCTGGCGAGCGGCTGCCCGGTCGTAGTCAAGGCGCATCCCGCCCATCCAGGCACTTCGGCGATCGCGGCCAGGGCCGTGGAAAACGCCGTGTCCGAGCTGGGGCTGCCGGGAGGCGTTTTCTCGATGCTGCAGGGAGCAGGCCATGACGTGGGGGCCACGCTGGTGCGCAATCCGGATATCCAGGCCGTGGGATTCACCGGTTCGCAGCGTGGCGGGCTGGCCTTGCAGCAATTGGCGGCGACGCGCCCCAGACCCATACCGGTCTATGCCGAAATGGGCAGCGTCAATCCACTTTTCATCCTGCCCGGTGCCCTGGAGGCGCACCCGGAATCCATCGCCAGCGGCCTTGCCGGCTCCTTCACGCTGGGCTGCGGTCAGTTCTGTACGAAGCCGGGGCTCGTGTTCGCAATCCGTGGCGCCGGCCTGGATGCATTCCGTGACACGCTGGCCGGCGCGGTGGAGGGCATGGCCGCAACGCCGATGCTGCATGGCGGTATACTGTCGGCCTACGAGGCGGGCTGTGCCCGCCTCGATACCGCCGCCGGCGTCGAGCGGCTGGCTGTCGGCGCTACCGCCGACCATCGTGCCCAGGCCCGCGCCTACCGGACTGACCTCGAGCATTTCCAGTCCGACCCGGCACTTGCCGAGGAGGTGTTCGGCCCAGTCACGCTGGTGGTGACCGTCGAGAGCATGGCCGAGCTGCAGGCGGCGGCGGACAACCTTCAGGGTCAGCTCACCGCCACAGTCCATGCCACCGAGGCCGAAGCGGCCGCCAATGGAACGCTGCTGCGGCTGCTGCAGCGACGCGCCGGCCGCATACTCTTCAATGGTTACCCGACCGGGGTTGAAGTCGGTGAGGCCATGGTGCATGGCGGCCCCTACCCGGCGACCACGGACAGCCGCAGCACGTCGGTCGGCACCCTTGCCATCGACCGGTTTCTGCGTCCCGTCGCGCTCCAGGATATGCCGGACTCGGCGCTGCCGCCTGCCCTTCAGGAGGCCAACCCGCTCGGTCTGCCCCGTCTGGTGGATGGCGAGCCCGAGCCAGGAGCCACTCCTTGACCCGCGAGGAGCGATGCTACGCCTACACCGATCTGCATGCCGCCGGCGAGCCCGTGCGGATCATCACCGGCGGCGCGCCCGCGCTATCCGGCACCAACCTGCTGGACAAGCGCCGCGATGCCATGCGGAGACATGATGCGGTGCGGCGTCACCTGATGCTCGAGCCCCGCGGACATGCGGACATGTATGGCGTCTGGCCCACGGAACCCGACCGGTCGGACTGCGCCCTGGCCGTCCTTTTCATGCATAACGGCGGGTGGAGCACCATGTGCGGCCACGCCACGGTAGCGCTGGGCCGCTGGATCATCGACCAGGGCATCGTCCAGGCGACGACACCACTGACGACCTTTCGACTGCAGTGCCCCTGTGGACCGGTGGACGTCAGGGTTGAGACCGATGCCTCGGGCCGGACCGGGAATGTCAGCTTTGACAGCGTGCCCGCCTTCGCAGGCCCGCTGCATCAGTCGCTTGAGGTTGGCGGCGGGGATTCGGTCGAGGTCGATATCGCCTATGGCGGCGCCTACTATGCCATCCTGCCCGCCAGTCGCCTGGGCCTTGATTTGTATGCCAACCGCCTTGACGAACTCGTCGCGGCCGGCCGGTCGATTATCGCGGCGGGTCGCGGGCAGCTGGATATACACCACCCCGGCGAATCCGATCTCGGGTTCCTCTATGGCTGCATCATTACCGACGGGAAAGGGCCGCCCGATTCCGCGATGACCCGCAACCTGTGCATATTCGGCGACGGCCAGGTGGACCGCAGTGCGACGGGATCCGGAATCACCGCCCGGCTTGCCCTTGCCCATGCCCAGCGGCATCTGGCGCCGGGTATCGCCTGCGAGTTTGCCGGCCTGAGCGGCGTGCCATTCTCGGGAAAAATCCGCCGGGCCCTGTCGGATGACGAGGTGATCGTCACCGTCACTGGCCAGGGTTACTACAGCGGAGAGGGCAGCATCCGGGTGGAGCCCGACGATCCTTTGCGGGCAGGCTTCGAGGTCCCGCCACGTCTGACGGATCAGGCCGGACGGAGCACCACCTGATCGACACCGACGCTGGCCAGTCGATAGGGCATGGCGCTACAGGCGAACCGCTGGATGATGCGTTGAGCCTCCTCGCGAGCCTCGCGGGCCGGGCCGCTGATCACGATCTCCCGGTCCCTGTACTCCACCCGACAGTTCTGGCAAAGAGTGGCTGCCATACCCTGACCCCCAGCGAGTTTGGTGCACTGCGAAAGCGCGGATTGTGAAGCGGGGGGCGGGGAGAGTAAAGGCCCCGACGTTGATTCCTGTCAATGAGGAACGCCAAGCAGTTGTGGCCGGATCAATGCATGGACACGGCGCCCCGGGGCCAGCCGCAGGGCCGCTGCCGACTGTCGACTGACCTCGGCCCACAGAGGGGCCCGACGACCGGCGGTCAGGCGCACCAGAACCAGCCCATTACCACGGTCCTCGAGCGACTCGACCTGCACCGGCAGACCATTGAGCGCGCTGCTCGCCACGGGTGGCTCCAGCGTCAACACCACGTCACGGGCAGCAACCAGCAATCGAAGCCGAGTTCCAGCGTCGCAACTGATACCTGCCAGACGCAGACGCCCGGCATCCGATGCCAATGCCGTGAGACCCCAGTCATTATCACGGGCGACGACGCGTGCGTCCCAGACCACCGTTGGTTCGATGCCGCCGAGCGCCGGCCAGCAGGCCGGCGCCGAGAACATATCGGCCACCCTGTCATCCGCAATGATCCCGCCCCGGTCCATGAGCATGACCCGGTCGGCCAGTGTCAGCACCTCCTGCCGGGTATGGGTCACATAGAGCAGCGGCACGCCGAAGCGCTCCGGGATGGCCCGGACGAGCGGCATGATGCGGGCCCGACGCTCGTGATCCAGCCCGGCCAGTGGTTCGTCCATCAACAGGACGCGGGGACCGGCGAGAAGCGCCCGCCCAAGGGCAACCCGCTGCGCTTCCCCGCCGGATAATGCGGCCGGCATCCGGTCGAGGAGACCCGCCACGCCGAGCACCTCGACGACCTCCTGCTGACGGGGTCCCTCCGCCCGCCGGCGCCGCCGCGCGAACTCAAAGTTCTGTGCCACGCTCATATGCTCGAACAGACGCATATCCTGAAACACCAGACCGACGGGTCTGCGGTGCGCCGGCAGTCGGAACGACCGGGTCTGCCAGGTGCTGCCGTCATGACGGATCACGCCTTCACTGGCCTTCTCCAGACCAGCCAGGCAGCGCAGCAGTGTCGTCTTGCCACAACCCGAGGGACCGAAAAGCGCGGTAATACCCGGCTCCAGGCGCCCTTCGGCCTCGAGCCGGAACCCCTGGCGCCGCAATTGCAGATCGAACGTCAGCAACGGCTCGCTCACACCATCCCTCCGGAGCGGCTCCGGCGGTTCAGCGTGTAGATCGCGAGCAGGACAAGGAAGGAGAAGGCCAGCAGACCGGCCGAGAGCACGTGTGCCGATGCATAGTCCAGCGTTTCAACATGCTCGTAGATGGCGATCGCCACCACCCGTGTCTCGCCCGGGATGCTCCCGCCCACCATCAGGATCGCCCCGAATTCTCCCAGCGTATGCGCGAAGCCGAGCACGGCAGCCGTGAGAAACCCCCGCCCGGCAAGCGGACAAGCCACGCTGAAGAAAGCATCAAGCGGACGCGCCCCCAGCATGGCAGCCGCCTCCAGCGGACCCGCCCCTACCCCGCGGAAGGCATCGCGCAGCGGCTGCACGACGAAAGGCAGCGAATAGAGCACCGATGTGATCACCAGGCCTGTGAAGCTGAAAGTCAGCGTATCACCGGTCACCGCGAGCCAGGGTCCGCCGATCGGACCCTGCGGGCCGAGCAGGATGAGCATGTAGAAACCGAGCACTGTGGGCGGCAGCACCAGTGGCAGCGCCACCAGTGCGTCGACCGGAACGCGCCACCGGCTGCGTCCGACGGCGAGCCACCAGGCAAGCGGTGTACCCAGGGTCAGCAGCACGATAACGGTAACACTCGCCAGCTGAAGACTGATCCAGACCGGTGTCAGATTCATGGACGCGGGACCGCCGCCTGATATCCAAACCCCTTGAGAATCTCGCCGGCGACCGGCCCCTTGAGGAATTCCATGAACCGCTCTGCCCCCTCGGGATTCGGCGCCTGCTCCAGGATCACCGCATCCTGCCTTATGGGGTCGTGCAGGCGTGCATCCACCGTGATCCAGTCTCCCTCCGGTGCGTCGCCGAGACCGGTGTAGGAGGCGGCAACCAGGGCATGACTGACATTGCCCGTGGCCAGATACTGAAAGGCCTGACCGACGTTCTGCGCCTGGATGATGTCTTCGGCCAGTGCCGACCACTGCCCCGTGGCTTCCAGCGTCTGACGGGCCGCCCGCCCGTATGGCGCCAACTCAGGATTGGCGATGGCGAGGCGCCGCAATGGATGCCCGGCAAGGCCCGTCAGACCGTTATCGGGCAGCGAGGCCCTCGCCCCGGCCCAGAGCACCAGGCGCCCCAACGCATACGAAAACCGACTTTCGGGCCGGGCATAACCCTCTGCCACCAGCCTTTCGGGGCGGGCCTGATCCGCTGCCAGGAAGACATCGTAGGGCGCGCCGTTGATGATCTGTGCATAGTGCTGTCCGGTCGCCCCGACACTGATCTTCAAGGTCGGGCCACCCTGCGCCGCATACGCATCCGCGATCTGCTCAAGCGGTGCGAGGAAATTGGATGCCACCGCAACGCGCACCGGTTCAGCGATTGCCGGCGTCACCGACAGCGCAAGCATCCAGCCAATAATCCAGCGTGTCATCTCACCCGACTCCCGGACGGTCAGGCGATATGCTCTACCGGGTGGTGACGGGCGTCAATCGACTCGCATCAGGCACCCGGCGGCTTTCGGGCGGGCAGCAGTCCCTCGTTGGCCAGCTGCTCATGAATGCGACGCGGCGCCAGTGCGGTCAGATCCTTCTGCACCTCCGTGACTTCCAGACCGGCAAAGTGAGTCCTGGCATCGCGCAGATAACCCAGCATGCGGGGATTTGCGCAGAGGATGTTGCGATCCGCGCCATGTGATGCCAGGTCGGTGAGGATATCGCGGGCAAACTGTCGCTCCACCTCGTCATCGTGGGCATCGCGATGCTCATCGTAATCATGTCCACCGCCGGCGACGGTCCGATTGCGGCCGGTAATCCCCTCGCTGTAGATGGCCTGATCCCGCCCGGCGTGTTCAGGCGCCGCCAGCGAGACAATCTCCCGCAGATCGGGGCCGCTCTCGAACTCCGGCTGTTGTGGGTGAGTCAATTCAAAGACGCGGGCGCGGGATCCATCCGCTACGACGATGCAGACTTCCATCATTCGTGTTCTCCTTCCTGTCGTCCGGCGTTTTTCATCATTGCCCTTACTGGGGAGACAAACATCATGAGGTGGTTGTTCATCGCGATCGGCGGGATGGCTGGCCTGGTCCTCGCCGCGGTTGCGGCCGTGGCGCTGCTGTTCGATCCGAATGACTACCGCGACCAACTGGCGGCCGCGGTGGAGCGCGAGACCGGACGCACATTCACCCTGAGCGGCGATATCGGTTGGAGCCTGTTCCCGCGCCTCGGCGTCGAACTGGGCACGGTTCGACTGGGCAGCGGCACCGGCTTTCCCGACAGGCCCCTGATGCGCGCCGAGGGCCTGAGCGCGGGGTTGGCGGTGATGCCGCTTTTCACAGGCCGTATCGAGCTGGAGACACTGGAGCTGCGACAGCCCACCATCAACCTCATCCGCAATGCCGACGGTCTGGCCAACTGGCGATTCCCTGGCGGCAGCGGGCAACCCACCGCCGGCTCGGGCGGCATGGCGCCATCATCGGAATGGCTCGCCGGACTCAGCCTCGGTGGCATCGACCTCTCGGATGGTCGAATCCGTTACGAGGATCAGACCACGGGCGATGTATTGACCGTCGACCTGATCAATCTCGACCTCGGCGCGGTGACCATCGGCCAGGCGACGCCGCTGACACTGCAGGCAGTGATCAGGCGCGGCGAGAGGCGATGGAACAGCCGACTGGCGGGCGATGTCATCATCCGCCGCGATGGTACGTTGTCTCTCAGGGAGACAACGCTCACAGCCAACGCGTTGGAAATCCGCGAGATCAGCACCGACATCAACCCGACGGCGTCGGGCTGGCGGATCCACCCCCTCTCCGCCCTCTTCTACCAGGGTGATTACAACGGCGACATCCGCCTCGAGAGCGATGCGCCGGAGATGCCCCTGACCTTTGACGAAAGCCTCAATGGCGTCGCGATGGGACCGTTGCTCGCCGCACTCACCGGCGTTGAGCGGGTGACCGGCGAAGCGGGTATCACCGCCAATGGTGCTCTGGCACTGTCCAGTGGCGATCCCCCCCTCGCGAGCCTGAATGCGGAAGCCGAGTTCAGCATCCGTGACGGAGCCCTGCGCGGCATCAATATCGCAAGGGTTATCCGTCAGGCGGTGGCGCGTCTTGAGGGGCGCACCCCGCCGCCCGACACCGAAACGCCCGAGACCGACTTCACGAGCTTCAGCGGACGTGTCACGGTGCGCGATGGCGTAGCCCGGAGCGAGGACATCCGCCTTGACTCGCCATTGCTCAGGATACGTGGCGGCGGCCGGAGCGATCTCGTGGAGCAGACCCTTGCGCTGACACTGGATGTGAATATCGTGGGCAGCATCGAGGGACAGGGCGGAGATCCCCTCGAATCATTGCGGGGCGTGACGATCCCCCTGCAGATCCAGGGCAGCTGGAATCAGCCCCGCATTTCTGTCGACGTTGCCCGGGTGCTCCAGGAAAGCCAGGGGACGCGCATTCGTGAACGGATCGAGCAAGAGGTCGACGAGCTGCGTGAGCGCCTTGAGGGGCTGATCAACTGATGTCCGCCGCGGATCCTGTGGCGGCAGGGGACTTCGCGACCGTCGTCCTCGACTGGTTCGAACGCCACGGCCGTCATGATCTGCCCTGGCAGCACCCGGCCACGCCCTACCGGGTATGGATCTCCGAGGTCATGCTGCAGCAGACCCAGGTCAGTACGGTCATCCCTTACTTCGAGCGCTTCATGAAGCGGTTTCCGGATGTCGAATCATTGGCTGCCGCCAGTCGGGATGAAGTGCTGGTCCATTGGGCGGGACTCGGCTATTACGCCCGCGCCCGCAACCTGCACCGCTGCGCGCAGGTGCTGGTCAGCGAGCATGACGGCACGTTTCCTAATGGACTGGATGACGTATCCGCGCTGCCCGGCATCGGACGCTCGACGGCGGGTGCCATCCTGTCACTGTCGCGCGACGCGCCACACGCCATTCTTGACGGTAACGTCAAACGTGTCCTGGCGCGCTACTATGCGGTGCCCGGCTGGCCCGGCAAGGCCTCGGTGACCCGCCGCCTGTGGGCACTGAGCGAGGCCGTGACGCCGGTCAGGCGCACCCGCGATTTCAATCAAGCGATGATGGATCTGGGCGCGACTGTCTGCATCCGGCGACCGGCATGTCAGCGCTGCCCACTGCGCAGCGGCTGCCGAGGCCTTGCCAAGGGCGACCCGACCCTTTACCCGGGCCGCCGACCCCGACGTCAAAAGCCACTCCGCCAGACGACCATGCTCATCATTCAAGGGCATGGCGGAATCCTGCTTGAGCGTCGGCCCGACACCGGCATCTGGGCCGGCCTGTGGTCACTGCCGGAAGCGAGCGGCGACCCTGAAGCATGGGCGCGGGAGCAACTCGGTGCCGAGATCCGCCTGCTGGAGGACACGCCAACGGCCGTGCGCCACGAATTCACGCACTTCAGCCTGGATATCCAGCCAGTTCGGGCGCAATTGATGGATGAGACCGTCGTGGCGGACAATCGCCTTCTTTGGTACAACCCACGGTCGGACGAAACACCGGGACTTCCCGCCCCGGTCCACCGCCTGATTCATCAAGAGGAGCCAACGGAATGACCGATACGGTCCATTGCGTGAAGCTTGGCCGCGAAGGCCAGAAACTCAAGCGCCAGCCCTATCCCGGAGAACTGGGTGAGCGCATCCTCGAGAACGTCAGCCAGGAGGGCTGGCAGATGTGGCTCGGCCATCAGACCATGCTGATCAACGAGTATCGGCTCTCCCCCATGGACCCCAAGGCGCGGCAGTTCCTTGAGCAGGAGATGGAGAACTTTTTCTTCGGCGAGGGCTCGGCGCCGCCGCCGGACTACCAGCCGGAGGAATGAGACAGCGCGGCTTCACCCGATGGCTGCACCAGTTCACTCGCCATTGAGGACCTTTGCCCAGGATGGCCTCAGGGCGGCTTCAGACCAGGCACTGACGTCCGGCACGGAGGGTGGCTCACCGAGCCATTGCCCAAGCCGTGTGGCAAGGGCGTCAGCGTCGCCCGCCGGATACCGGTAGGCCGTGGCGTACTGCTCGGGATAGACAAGGGCGTCCGGAACGAGTGGTGCTGCGCCGGCGCTCGCCGCCTCGAGCATACCCAGCCCCTGGAACTCATGGATGGCGGTACTGACGGCGATGGCCGCACGATGCAGTATCGCCCCATACGCTGACCTCGCCACACAGCCACTGGCCACGATCCGTGGCGCCCACTGCTTTTCCAATCCGCGGAGGACCGCCGGTGTTTTCGGTGCACGCGGCCCCAGCAAGGCAAGGTGAAAGTCATGCCCATCGGCCGCCAGGCGATCCAGCGCCCGGGCAAAGACCTCGGGTGCCTTGTCATACTCCCAGCGATGATTCCAGACGATTAGCCGCGGGTCCCGATGTTCCGTGGCTGGCCTGGTGAGCTCGGCGATCGGCACCGGCAGGACCATCGAACGGCGGCCCAGTCGCGCCGCCACGCCTGCTGGAACGGCATCCGGCATTCGCTCGAGCAGCGCATCAACACCGGCGAGAAAACTCCGGCGATTCCAGTCCGAATTGAACACGAGACGCTCGGCGGCGAGCGCGCCGTAGAGCTGCACCACCCGGGGCTCTAGCGTGTGCCGCTGGCCGGGACCGACAGGATAGGCGAACTGGTTTTCGTGGAAATAGTAGATTGCAGGGATCCGGGCGAGCGCAGGACAGAGCCCTCTCAGGGTGGCCAGGTCGACCATTGACGTAGCCACCACCTGGTCAGCGCCCCTGCAGGCCGACTCGATCTCGTCCAGCCAGGACAGGGGATTGCCGCGGATCCGCCATTTGAAATGGCGCCCGGGCAGGGTCAACAGGCGCCAATCAATGCCCGGAAAGGCTTGCTGGAGCCATCGCACCCACCAGGCATGGCTGTCGGACTGGTAGGCAGAGAGCAGAAGAATACGTCGGCGCATCATTCCATTTTAGGGGGTTCAGCTTGACCCGTCCGGCCGCATCGGTTTGAATACCGCTCTCCGGCGGCCAGGTAGCTCAGTTGGTAGAGCAGACGACTGAAAATCGTCGTGTCGGGAGTTCGATTCTCTCCCTGGCCACCAAATAATCTGTCTCCCTATGCAAACCGTTCTGCCACTACTCGGCGTCTTCGCCATCTTCTCCCCCGCCCTCATGCTGCCGGGACCGGATTTTGTAGCGGTCGTGCGAAATACCATTGCCCGCGGAAAGCGTGCCGGCATTCTCACGGCGCTGGGGGTGAGCATCGGTATTACAGCCTATGCGGCGCTCAGTGCCGCGGGCCTGTCGACGCTGATCAATCGTATTGACTGGTTCGAGGTGGTGGTTCGTATCGGTGGTGCGGTGTTCCTGGGCTATCTGGGCATCGGGCTACTGATGGCCCGTATGCCCGAACGGCACCTCGAGCGGGAACCCCCCAGGGAGCCCGCCGGCCCACGCAATCCGGTCCTGCTCGGTCTGTTCGTCAACCTCACCAATCCCAAGGCCATCGTCTTTTTCGGCAGCATATTCGGCACCGCCATCAAGCCCGGCACACCGGCATGGGTGCTGGCTGCGGTGGTCGGCATCGTGGGTATCTGCGGACTGCTGTGGTTTTCCACCGTCAGCCTGCTCACCGCTTCGACGGGCCTGCTGGTTCGACTGGAAGATCATCAGCACTGGATCGAGCGCCTGGCCGGCGTTGCGTTCCTTGGCTTTTCCGCCAAGATCGTCTTCGACCTCATCACCGCCTGAAGCGGGCTCCCGCCGGAATCCCGCCCTCAGGGGCCCAGCTCCTTGACCGCCTCCATGGCGACATAAGTGCTGGTTGAAGCCACATGCGGCAGACTCGAAATGCTCTCGGCGAGTACCCGCCGGTAGGTCGCGATGCCGGGGGTACGGACCTTGAGCAGGTAATCGAAGCCTCCGGCGATCAGGTGACACTCCTCAATCTCGGGTATGTCCCGCGCTGCTTCATTGAAATCACGCAGGGCCGCCTCTCGGGTATCCGACAGCTTCACCTCGACGAATGCCACATGGGCCGCGCCGATGCCGATCGGATCAAGGATCGCCCGATACCCGCGAATGACCCGCGCCTTCTCCAGCCGGCGCAGCCGCGCCTGGGTCGGCGTCTTGGACCGACCGATCCGGCGAGCCAGCTCAGCGACACTGATACGGCCGTCTACGGAAAGCACACGAAGGATGGCGCGATCCAATCGGTCGAGGGTTTCGGCAGAAGACGGTTCGTTTGGCATGTATTTTCCTTAAAAAACAGCCTGAAAATATTCTTAAAAAGGCTTTTTCGAGACAATCTACCATTACTTCTCCGCTATCGTGGGATACATGGATATTCGAATCAGCGCACTCGACACCGACCGCCCCGTCCAGTTGCCGGCGGGACTCACCCACGGCATGCGCCGGGCCGAGATACCCGCGCTGCAGCAGATGGTCGATA
Source organism: Spiribacter onubensis (assembly GCF_040838425.1). Classification (NCBI taxonomy): domain Bacteria; kingdom Pseudomonadati; phylum Pseudomonadota; class Gammaproteobacteria; order Chromatiales; family Ectothiorhodospiraceae; genus Spiribacter; species Spiribacter onubensis. The sequence continues at coordinate 254,833 of NZ_JBAKFI010000002.1, forward strand.
CAGCAGCACTCGACCGGGAACAGCGTCAGCGCATCGTCGATGATGCCGCGGAGCTGGTCCGCGAGATCCGCAGCAGTGCACGGCCCGGACTGATGGAGGTCTTCCTGGCCGAATATGGGCTTTCCACCGATGAGGGAATTGCGCTCATGTGCCTGGCCGAGGCGCTGCTCCGGGTGCCGGATGCACCCAGCATCGACGCCCTGATCGAGGACAAGATCCGACCATCCGACTGGGGCCAGCATATGGGCCATTCCAGCTCCAGTCTGGTGAACGCCTCCACCTGGGCCCTCATGCTCACCGGACGCATACTCGACGACGAGGGCCGGGGAGTAACCCGCAACCTGCGCAGCGCGTTCAAGAGACTTGGGGAGCCGGTCATCCGTACCGCGGTCGGACGCGCCATGCGGGAGATGGGACGCCAGTTCGTCCTTGGTGAATCCATCCAGGCGGCGATGAAACGCGCCAGAGGCCTCGAGAAAAAGGGCTTCACGTACTCCTATGACATGCTCGGGGAGGCGGCCCGAACCGCCGCCGATGCAGACCAGTATTTCGACGCCTACCGCGCGGCGATTCTCGCCATCAGTGACGCGGCTGATCATGACGACAGCCGTGAGAACCCAGGCATTTCCGTCAAGCTCTCGGCGCTCCATCCCCGCTACGAGCTGGCCCAGCGCGACCGGGTGCTGACCGAGCTGGTGCCGCGGGTGGCTGCACTGGCCCGGCTGGCCGCGGAGAAGGGACTCGGCTTCAACATCGATGCCGAAGAGTCGGACCGACTCGCCCTCTCGCTGGAGGTTGCCGAGGCAACGCTGGTCGACCCGGCCCTTGCCGGCTGGAACGGCTTCGGCATGGTCGTACAGGCCTATGGCCAGAGGGCCGCCGATACCGTGGACTGGCTGTATCAGCTGGCCGAACGCCTCGACCGACGCATGACACTGCGACTGGTCAAGGGGGCCTACTGGGATACCGAGATCAAACGCGCCCAGGTGCTGGGCGTCGACGGATTCCCGGTGTTCACGCGCAAGGCCGGCAGTGATGTGAGCTATCTGGCGGTATCGCGCAAGCTGCTGGGCATGACCGACCGGCTCTATCCGCAGTTCGCCACCCACAATGCCCACTCGGTGGCGGCGGTACTGGCGATGGCCGACGAGATGGCGATACCGCGCGATGCGTTCGAGTTCCAGCGGTTGCATGGCATGGGCGAGCGGCTGCACGACATCGTCATGGAACGCAACGGCACGCGCTGTCGTATTTACGCACCGGTGGGAGAACACCGTGACCTGCTCGCCTACCTGGTCCGGCGACTGCTCGAGAACGGGGCCAACTCGTCGTTCGTCAATCAGATCGTCGATGAGGCTGTCGCGCCGGAAGAAGTCGTCGCCTGCCCGTTTGAGGCGCTCGATGACGTCGTGCAGCCGGTCAATCCGGGCCTTGCCTGTGGGCCGGAGATATTCCTGCCCACGCGGCGCAACGCGCGGGGTTTTGATCTGGGGGATATCGCCGATCTGGACTGCATCGAGGGCGCCCGGCGCCCGTTCCGGGACCGCGATTTCAGAGCGATGCCCATCACGGTCATCCCGGTGGACCCGGAGGGGGCCGAATGGCATTCCATGGTCAACCCGGCCGATCCCGGCGATACAGTGGGCCTGGTTCGTGACGCCACGGCGGCAGAGGTTGAACAGGCCATCACGGCAGCAACGCCGTGGGGTGCCAGTCCGCGTGAGCGCGCCGCCGTGCTGGTGCGCGTCGCCGAGCTCTATGAGCGCGACTTCGGCGAAATCCTGGCGATCGTCGCCCGGGAGGCTGGCAAGAACCTGCTGGATGCGGTGGGTGAGCTCCGCGAGGCCATCGATTTCCTCTTTTATTACGCCCGCCAGGCGAAATGCCTGGAGCCGACTCCCCGGGGGCGCTTCGCCTGCATCTCGCCGTGGAACTTTCCGCTCGCCATATTCACCGGCCAGATCGCCGGGGCGCTGGCAGCCGGTAATGCCGTACTGGCCAAGCCGGCCGAACAGTCACCGTTAACGGCCGCCAAGGGTGTGGCACTCATGCACGAGGCGGGGGTCCCGCAGTCCGCTCTGCAATTCCTGCCCGGCGACGGCGCCATCGTGGGCACCGCGCTGACCGGCGATCGGCGGATCAATGGTGTCGCCTTCACCGGCGGCACTGATACGGCCCGGGCCATTCGGCGCAATATGAGTGAGCATCTTGCGCCAGGCACTCCGCTCATTGCCGAGACGGGCGGGCTGAACGCCATGATCGTCGATTCGACTGCATTGCATGAGCAGGCGGTCCGGGATGTGGTGGCAAGCGCATTCCAGTCGGCCGGCCAACGCTGCTCGGCCCTGCGTTGCCTGTATGTCCAGGAGGATGTCCGCAGCGACTTCATGGAAATGCTGCTCGGCGCCATGGACGAGCTGCGGCTGGGCGATCCCTGGCGTCTGTCCACTGATATCGGCCCGGTGATCGACACCGACGCCGCCGCCGAAATCGGTGCTTACATCGACTCGGCCCGCCGCGATGGACGGTTGATCAAGCAGGTAGACGCGCCGGACGGCGGACATTTCATCGGCCCCGCGGTGATTGAGGTTGATGGCATCGAGGATCTGGAGCGCGAGATTTTCGGTCCGGTTCTCCATGTCGCCAGCTATCGGGCACAGGATCTGGACGCCGTGATCGAGCGCATCAATGCCCGTGGCTATGGCCTGACCTTCGGTCTGCACACCCGCATCGAGGATCGGGTCCAGCACATCGTCGATCGGGTGCATGCCGGCAATATCTACGTCAACCGGAACCAGATCGGCGCGATCGTGGCGAGCCAGCCCTTCGGTGGCGAAGGACTCTCGGGCACCGGTCCAAAAGCGGGTGGACCCGATTATGTGCCGCGCTTTGCGGCGCCTGACGTCCCCACGGCAGCGACCGGAGTCGCGGAAGACGCGGCGGACCCGTCGGACATTCAGTCCAGGATCAATGCCGTGCCGGCCCCGGCGATGCCCGCCGAGAGTGTGGACATGCCCGGCCCCACCGGCGAGTCCAACCGCCTGTACCATATCCCACGGCCACCGATCCTGTGCCTTGGCCCGGGCCCCGAGGCAGCGGCCGAGCAGCGACGCCAGGTAGAGGCACTCGGCGGGACGGCCATTGAAGTAGCCGGCCAACTCTCCCCCGAGGCACTGGAGACCCTAGAGGACTTCTCGGGTGTGATCTGGTGGGGTGACGAGGCGGGCGCACGACCGTACGCACTGGCACTTTCCCGGCGAAGCGGCGCCATACTGCCGGTCATCACCGCTTGCCCAGACCGGGCGCATGTCAACCACGAGCGTCATGTCTGCGTGGATGTCACTGCCTCCGGAGGCAATGCACAGCTGCTGGCGAAGGTTCAGTAAGTGTAGCGATTGGCGCCATCAACTTTACTTCCCGCCTCTTCCTCCCCACGATGGCGCTCTTTTTTCACCGGGGAGATGACATGGCGGGATACCCGCATCGAACAGCAGCGGCTCGAGACGGAAATGAGCTGGGTGATCCTTGGGTGCTGGGCATCAGCGTCGGATTCATCCTCTTGTTCATCGGACTTTCCGTATACGACGTCGATTTGCTGTCGCAGCTGGTCGGTGCCGGGTTCAGCTGGACGGCCAAATATCTCGGCGCTTACTTCCAGCTGCTCCTGCTTCTGACCTTCGTGATCGCGATCGCGGTCGCCATCTCGCCAGCCGGCGGGGCGATGATGGGCGACCTCGAAGAACCCGAGATGAGCACGTTCCGCTGGGTGGCCATCATCATGTGCACCCTGCTCGCCGGGGGTGGCGTGTTCTTCGCCGCCGGTGAGCCGGTTTACCACTTCGTCGCCCAGAGTCCACCGGCGTTCGATGCGGAGCTCGGTACCACCGAAGCGATCCAGGGTGCCCTCGCCCAGTCCTTCATGCACTGGGGTTTCCTGGCATGGGCCGTGCTCGGCGGACTGACGAGCCTCGTACTGGCCCATGCTCACTACGTCAAGGGACAGCCACTGCAACCGCGGACCCTGCTCTACCCGGTGTTCGGTGATCGCGTGATGCATGGCTTACCCGGCGGGATCGTCGATGCGGTCTGCGTCATCGCCGTCGTTGCCGGTACGGTCGGACCGATCGGCTTCCTTGCGACGCAGGTGGCCTATGGCGGTAACGTCCTGTTCGGCCTGTCCGATGGATACGGCACACAGCTTTCCGTGCTCGTCATTCTCGGCACCATTTACGTCAGCTCGGCGGTCAGCGGGATCCATCGCGGGATCCAGCTGCTGAGCCGGTTCAATATCTATCTGGCCCTCGTCATCGGCGCGGTCATTCTGATCTTCGGTCCCACACTCTTCCTTGTGGATGCCTATACCCAGGCACTCGGTGCCTACCTGGGCAACTTCCTGTCCATGGCCACCATGACCACGCAGACCGCCCCCGACTGGTGGATGAAATGGTGGACGGTGTTCTTCTTCGCCTGGTTCATCGGCTATGGACCGCTAATGGCTCTATTTGTCGCGCGGATATCCCGTGGCCGCACCGTTCGCCAGATGATCCTTGCCATCTGCGTGGCCGCACCCGTCGCCACCACGATCTGGTTCACACTGCTTGGAGGCTCGGGGATCTACTACCAACTCAACAGCACCATTGATCTCGCTGAAGCACTGCAGAGCTTTCGTTTTGACGTCGCAACGCTAACCGTGGCGGAAGCCCTCCCCCTCGGAGGCCTGATGGCGGTCGCCATCCTCATACTGACGACGATTTTCGTCGCCACCACGGGCGACTCGATGAGCTATACCATCTCGATGGTAGCCACCGGGCATGACCGGCCGAGCACCATCGTCAGAGCTTTCTGGGGCATTGCCCTGGCCGTGATGGCGGGCATCCTCCTCTATATGGGCGCGGGGCAGATCTCGGCACTCCAGCAGTTCATCGTCGTCACGGCCATCCCGGTCTCGCTGATCCTGTTGCCATCGCTGTGGACCGGGCCGAAGGCCGCCTATGCAATGGCGCGCCGCCAGGGACTGGTGCGGTGACAAGGCCCTGCCCCGGATTCAGTGCCTGAGCCTTATCCATCCGCCGGCTCAATCAATGACTCATCGTCTTCGCTGGGTCGATTGACCCGCGTCGATACCGGCCACGCCCGCAGATTATCTGGGTCGAGCCGGTGGACGGCCTGCCGGACCGCATCCCGCTCTGTCAGACTGGTGTCGAGCCAGGCGTGCCAACAGGCCCGATCCAGCACCAGCGGCATGCGTGGATGGATATCCGCGGCGACGCCCCGGGCCGGCTCGGTGATGATCGCGCAGCAGCGTCCCGATTCATGCTCCGACCCGGCCCAGATACCGGCATAGAAGAGCACGGCATCATCCGGCGCCGTCACGTACCAGGGCCGCTTGCCGGTTGATGTCTTTTCCCATTCAAACCAGCCGTTGGCCGGAATCAGGCAACGCTGATGCCGGAAAGCGGAACGGAAATAGCGCGATCGAGCCACGGTCTCGGCACGGGCATTGATGGGTGCCGGTGCATCATCGCTCGCCCAGTCCGGCCGGAACCCCCACCAGGCGTAATCGAGCACCGGCTTTCCCGGGGACCCGGAGCCTGTCCGACCGTCCACCAACGAGGCCGGCAGGGCGGCCGCGATCGGCCGGTCCGGCGTTATGTTGTAGTGCGCATCCCAGCCGGTGAACGGAGCACTGACGCCGAGCGCCCGAGCCACCGTTTCGGGCCAGGCATGCAGGTCGAAGCGTCCACACATGAGGCCGGACCGGCATCCGCCCCGTCAGATATCGATGCAGATCTTGCCAAAGTGAGCGCCGCTCTCCTCATGCCGGAAAGCGTCCACCAGCTGATCCAATGGGAAGTGGCGGTCGATGATCGGCCGGATACCGGTGGCCTCCATCGCGGCGACCATGTCCTGCTGATCCCGGCGGCTTCCCACCAGCACAGCCTGCAGCCGCTGCTGGCGCAACAGGGCCTGAATCAGGGGGAAGTCGCCCTTTACACCGGTGAGCACACCGATGAGCGAGATATGACCGCCCACTGCCGCGGCCACCATGGACTGCTGAAGCGTCCCCGGACCACCGACCTCAACGACATGATCCACGCCACGCCCCCCGGTCAGTTCACGCACTGCCTTGCCCCATTCCGGCGTCTCGCGGTAGTTGATAACCGCTTCGGCCCCCATCGCCTTCAGACGCTCGAGTTTTTCATCGCTTGACGAAGTGGAGATCACGCGTGCGCCCGCCGCCACGGCAAGCTGTAGCGCGAAGATCGACACGCCCCCGGTACCCAGGGTGAGCACCGTATGCCCGGGCTGCAGATTGCCGTGGACGAACAGCGACCGCCATGCCGTCACGCCGGCGGTGGTCAACGTGGCCGCCTCCGCATGGCTCCAGCCGGTCGGGATACGGGTGAATGCGGTGGCCGGGCGGGTGACCTTTTCCCGGGCGTAGCCATCGATGCCGTCACCCGGCGTCCCGCCGAATCCTTCGATCTCGGGATCGCCATCCAGCCAGTGAGGAAAGAAGGTACTGACCACGGCGTCACCCTCGACGAACTCGGTCACGCCCTTGCCCACGGTGACCACCTCGCCGGCGCCGTCGGACAAGGGGATGCGAGCCTCATCCTTCGGCGCCATGGGACCCTTGACCACGCCGTAGTCGTGAAAGTTGAGGGAACTGGCGCGCAGCCGGACCGTGATCTCCCCCGGTCCGGGAGCAGAAGGCTCCTCAGCCTCCTCAATACTGACCTGGTCAAAGCCACCGCCGGGGGCGAGTCTCAGTACACGATTACCCATGCCGATCTCCTCGAGTAGTGCTCAGCTTTTTATTCAGCACTCATGCTGAGGAGCGCGAAACGGCAATGCAAGCATCGGGAATGGAATCTTCGGCGTGTCTCAACGCAATGGTGGCTCCATCGTCTTCAGCAATTCGGCCCTGACCTTCGCAAAGGCATCGGCCACCTGCTCCGTGGGCAGAAGGTGGACTTGACGCCGGTCGTCACCCTTACGCGACTTGATCACCCAGCCATCGGCCACCAGCTGGGCGAGGTTATAGCGGATACCGGTCACGGAATACGGCAGGACGGCGAGGAGCTGCTTGACGCTGAGCGGCTGGTTGAGGTGATGGGCGATGGAAACGACGACGAGGATATCCAGCGGGATCAGGGATGCGCCATAGGGCAAGGCGGGCGACAGCGCCTCCCGCAGCCGCTCGGTCAGACGTGCATCCGCCAGCGCCTCCTGCCGCTCCATGGCAATCCCCTCTATGTCCGCAAAGCTGTGGACGCTATCCACGCCACGGACGGGTCGCAACGAATTTCGGCTACTAATTTAGTATCTGGCTGGGCGTGGATTCCGTGACCGGTTTCCGCCGGCGCTAGCTCCGTCCGTCGGGCTGACCACGGGCCACGGAGAGAATGTGGATGTGCATGAGATCGGCCGCCCGCTCGCCGTCAGCGTTGGCCAGCGCATCGACGATGGCCTCGTGCTCATCGAGCGCCTTATCCATGGCGATGCGACTCAGTCCATAGGTGCTACGGACCGATATCGCCCCGTGCAGGACCGTCTCCAGCGAGCGCTGCAGACGTCGGCTACCCGCGCCCACCAGGATTGTCTCGTGGAATTCAAGATTAAGCTCGCTGAGGCGGTCATGAGGCGGCTCCGCCTGCTGCACGAGCGCTTTCTCCTCTTCCACGATCGCGCGAAGGCGAGCCAGTTGAGGCGGGCGAATACGGGCGGCGGCGCGCCGCGCGCCATAGGCCTCGAGCAGCGCGCGCAGCTCGAACACCTCCTGGGTGTCCTCATGGGTCCACTCGATGACGCGGGCCCCACGGTACGGAATGAGTTCGATCCAGCCGTCGGCGGCCAGCCGATCCAGCGCCTCGTGCACCGGGCCCACCGAGGTGTTCAGCTCATCCGCCAGCGACTGCTCGTGCAGGAACTCCCCGCCCGCGAATTCGCCGTGGAGGATACGTTGCCGGATGGCCAGGCAGACCTGATCAGTGACGGTGTCCATGCTGATGTTCGGCGCCGAGTGGTGGCTGCGTGGATGGGGCATCATGCGGAAGGTGGTATTGGCATGCAATGCCCGTCGATCAGAGGCGGGCAAGGAAATCCGCGAGTTTCGGCCACTGATCCGTCAGCTCCTGACTCAGGTCGTGTCCCCCTTCGAGCCAGACCAATCTGGTGGTCGCCGGATCACCGGCCCGGGCAAGGGCCTCGGCATCCTCCGGCGGGATGACCCGGTCGCGGCGGCCATGCGCAATGAGCACCGGCACATGGATATGCCGAATGACGTTAACGGGGGCGATGGCATCGAGACGAAACCCGATCACCCACTCCACATAACGGAGCACAAGCCACCCGATGGGTATGAATGGAATCCGTCGGTCCGCAAGCCAGCGTCTCATCATGCGCTCGGGATGGACAAAGCCGGAGAGGCTGATGACACCGTCGATGTCAGTCCGCCAGGAAGCCGCCAGTAGCGTCGCCGCCGCGCCGACGGAGTGCCCGACCAGAACCAGGGGGCCCTCGCTGCCATCATCCTCGCGCCGCATCCAGGTGGCCGCGGCACTGATATCCTCTGCAAAGCGCGGCATGGATGAGAAGTTGTCGGAATCACTGCGGCCGTGATTGCGCACGTCAAAAACCAGCACCTGCCAGCCGGCGTTCTGCAGCGGTCTCGCCAATGCCAGCATGAAAAGGCGATTGACGCCCCAGCCATGGCAGATCACAACGCGGCCCACCTTCGGGTCACCATCCAGCAGCCATCCTGAGAGCCGCCGCCCGCGTGCGGTGGGAATAAAGACTTCATGACCGTCGATGCCGTGATCGGCAGGCATCCCGGTCACGGGCCGGCGCGGCGGCGCCAGGCTCCGATGCAGCCATCTGCCCCCGCCCCATAGCAGGAGGGCGGCCAGGCCAACGGCGGCCAGGATCCAGAGCGCCATGCTCAGGGGAGCATGTCGCTTAGCAGCGGATTGGGGAAGCGACGCTCACTGGTCACGGCATAAAACGCCTCACTCATCGCCGGAAGGCGATCAGCCTCGACCAGGTCACCGCTATCGAGTTCGTCCTGCACGACGATCGGCGGAATGACGGCGAGACCGACACCCTCCCGCGTCAGCAGTCTGAGCATGGCCATATCGTCAATTTCCGCTGCAATCCGGGGCCGCACGTCGAGACTGGAGAGCACGGCCCGGAACGCCGTGCGCAGGCCGCTGGAGCGGCTGGGGAGAAGCAGTGGCGCGGCGGACAGCCATTTCTCGAGCGAATCGCCCAATGCCACCAGCGCCGGCGTCCCGATCAGGCTGACCGGCTGCTCGGCAAGCCGGTGCGTGATGAAGGGATGCAGTGCATCGGTACGGGGTGGCTCGTTGGTGAGGACCACATCGAGCTGCAGCGCCAGCAGCGCCTCGAACAGCTCACCCGCGCTGCCGGCGCGCAGGATGACCTCCACATCGGGCCGGTCCAGAACCGGCCGCAGGAATGCGAGCTGGAAATTCCGGGAGAGGGTCGCGAGCGCGCCGACTCTGAGCGCCTGGCGGGGCTGCCCGGTCTGCTGCAGCGTCGCCACCAGCTCTTCGCCGGTCGCGAAGATGGTATCGGCATGATCCAGTGCGATCCTCCCGGCCTCGGTAAGATGCAACGCCCGCGCGCGGCGCTCGAAGAGCTTCTGTCCCAGGCGATCCTCCAGCTGCCGGATCTGCGCGGAGAGCGTGGACTGGGAGACATTCAGCCGTTCCGCCGCGCGGGTCAGATGCCCCTCGTGGGCGACCACATGGAAATAGCGGAGATGATGGAAGTTGAGTAACGCCATGTCGTTCGATCTTACAGAACGACATGGCGAAACCCCAGATACAAAACGATCAATGAGCGGCCGCGCGATGCAGCCGCCTCGTGGGGCTATACGCCGTACTGTTCCCGGGCGTAGTCCCCGAGACCAACGGCATCCAGTTTTGCCAGCGGCGCAAGGAAAGTCACCTGGATGACGCCCGGCGCACGGCCAATCTCGATCGCGCCATTCACCGTGGCCCGATTCCGGACCTCGGCCACGGACATATCCAGCAGACGCCCTGCCCGCTCCAATCCGTTGTCGATGGCTTCATTAAGATTGGCAGCGGTCCCGATCACGGAGATCGGCGCCATGGACTCGAGCGTCTCCATCCCCCAGCGACGGGCCAGCCGCTCGCCCTTCGCCTGCTCCTCGGGGGAGAAAGGTCGTGCCATGGGCGGGAGATCCTCCACCAGGGGGAAGAGCACCGGTCCATCGATGGGATAGTCCTTCACGACTTCCACCTGCAGCGTCACGCTGCCGGAGACATCCATGGTGTGGCCTGCGATCTCGCCATCGCCCTGACCCGCATGCATATCACCAAGGTAGAGCCCACCGCCCTTCACCTTGGCCGGTGCCACCAGGATCGCACCGGCGCGCACCGCATCGATATCCATATGGCCATCCGTTTTGTGCCGGGCCAACTCCTCCGCAGTGATGGCGTAGTCATGCGGGGCCCCTACGAGAAAGGCGCCGAAATCACCGGCATTATGGCTATCCGGCATGGCGCGCGACGGGCAGCTGCCAAGCTGGCCCAGGAACGGGCGCATCCGAACCAGCGCTCCCGGCATATCGGATGGCGCGTAGTTGAGGATCGAATGCTGATGGCTGCCATCCGGCAGGGCGGCATAATGATCCGCCTCGTGGCCGACCCTCTCGGCGGCGTCCTTGGGCAGCGTTACACCAACACTGCGCGTGTCGTCGAAGGCCACCGTGTAGCCATGAACGATCTCGAAGGGTTTGACGGGGTTTCCGCAGACATCGCAGCGTACTGAGTCCTGACCGATCCCCTCGACATGGGTCTCCGGCCAGACCGTGTCGCAGGTCGGGCAGCGCGCGGCGACATAGGGGTCGCCCACGCAGAAACCCTCGGGGGACGAGTCATGGCCTGACGCGGTGGCGATGGCCGTCACGGTGATGTCACGGATGCGGATGGCCAGACCGTCACCGACGTCCGCGCCGGCCACCTCCACCGGGCGGGTGACTTCGTGTCCACCACGGAGGCTGGGCGTGATCATCGGCCCCCAGCAGCCCGGCGCGGTGTTGGCGATGATCGTGCCGCCATCCTCCACCGGCCCCAGCATGGGCCCGTCGGGATCCAGGACGGAATTAGTGAACTCGTTGACCACCAGGCTGCGCCGCGCAGGATTCTTGGTCTTGTCCAGCATACTCTCGCTCCTCGGGAATGATTGTGGTTTGAGTATCCGGCGGAATTCGGAGAATGGCAATCGTCGGTCATATAGCAGGCCCAGACGGGCATATCGGTGTGATGAAAAACGTGACTCATGAACACACCTCGGTCATTATCCAGTGCTCCGGCTGGGCATCAGACCCGCCGCCAAAGCTAGAGACTATAGACCCGCTAGTAATGGTCCCCAGGAGGGAAATCATTCCTGGGCTGTGGGGTCTGAGAGATCAGGACATGGCAAGGAGACGTTCGATGCAGATGATCCGGGAATGGAAGGGTCCGTGGCTCGCGATGGCGATGGCGCTGGTGGTCAGCGCCTGCGCGTCGGTCAGCGGGAGCGGGGAGTACAACCGCAGTTTTGATTTCTCCAGCATCCAGCGCACGGCGGTGATTTCCGTTGAAGGCGTCGGTGGACAGGCCGCCCGAGACCAGATCGCCAGCATGTTCAATCAGGCCCTGCTGCGCCATGGCTACAGCCCGATTGAGCGCAGCCAGATCAACGCGGTGCTCGAGGAGCAGGACTTTTCACGATCGCAGATCACCACGGCCTCCGGCGCCGCTCGGGCTGGCCAGGTGCTGAACGTGGATAGTGTCGTCCTGGTCAATATCCCGGAGTTCGGCGATGACATGAGCATGAGCGCCCAGATGGTGGACGTGGAGGACGGTACCATCCTGTGGTCCGCCTCCGGCAGCGCCCGGACCGGTGCCAACATGACCCGTCGCGCCGGGCAGCTGCTTGGTGCCATCGGTGGCGGCATCATTGGTGCCGAAGTGGGTGATGATACAGGCGCCATTGTTGGTGGTGTGGGGGGTGCCGTTGGTGGTGGCATCGCCGCGGATGCGCTATCCAAACAGCGTCAGGAGCAGACGGCCATTCTCATCGACCAGCTCACGCAGAGTCTGCCCATGCGCTGAGCGCAGAGGCGGGAATGAACGCCTTGCCCATCATCAGGCCGTGATACCGTGTCGGTCATCTCGGCCTGCACGATCACTGGAGTCAAGCAATGAGCAACGATCTCCCGCATGGCGCCAATGATGTCGCCACCAACAATCCGGATGTCTGGGATGCCTACAGCGAATTGGGGCTGGCGGTGGCCGACTCGGGCCCGCTGGATGGCAGCGAGCGTCGGCTGGTGAAGCTGGCTCTGTCGATCGGGATCGGCAGCGAGGGCGCCACCCACTCACATACGCGTCGTGCCCTTGACGAGGGATTCAGTGCCGAGGCCCTGCGCCAGGTTGCGCTGCTGGCCATTCCCACAGCGGGATTTCCGGCGGCAGTCGCCGGCCTCACCTGGATAGAGGATGTCCTCTCCGAGGAAGATGAAGATGAAGACGAGGAGGAGGAAGAGGACTAGCAATAGTCCAATGAATCGGGCTGACCCGTCGGAGCTTCAACCGAGCCCTTTCCGCACCGCCCAGACAGCGGCTTCCACGCGGGAGCGGAGCTTCATTTTTCGAAGCAGGTTTCGGATATGGATCTTGGCTGTACCCGCGGTAATATCCAGCTCGCGGGCGATCATCTTGTTGCTCTGGCCACGCGCCAACCGGCCGAGGATTTCCCGCTCCCGGGCAGTCAATGCCTCGATCCCGACTGAATCACTGTCCGAGTCGGCATTCATCGCCCTCGCGAGGGTGGGGGTGAGGGCGGGGCTGATCACCACCTCGCCCTCGACCGCGCGCGATAGCGAGTCAATCAGGCGCTCCGGCTCCATATCCTTGAGCAGATAGCCACTGGCACCGGCACGCAGTGTCTCGGCAACATCTTCGTCCCGGTCGGAGACGGTGAGCACAACCACAGGTGTTGTATAGCCGGCCTCGCGCAGCGCTTTGAGCGTCTCGACACCACTCATGCCGGGCATCTCCAGATCCAGCAGGATCAGATCCGGGTCCAGCGACTCTGCCAGGCGCAGGCCCTCCGAACCGCTTCCTGCCTCTCCGGCGAGCTCGAGCCCGCGGCCCGGCTCCAGCGCCAGGAGCTGCCCCAGCCCGCGGCGGAGCAGCGGATGGTCATCAATAACCAGGACACGATGGGACATTAAAACGGCACTCCGACCTCGACCCGCGTACCGCCACTCCCAATCGGCTCTACTTTCCAGGTGCCGCCTAACTGCAATGCGCGCTCACGCATGATGTTCAGCCCATAATGATCGCCATTATCACTGACGGTTGTGGTATCGATTCCCACTCCGTCATCCTCGATTTTCAGCAGTAGCCGATTCTGGGCCAAGTCCCGCGCAATACTGACCGTTGCCCGCTCTGCTCTGGCATGACGAACAACGTTCGCAAGCGCCTCGCGCACGATATGCAACAGGTGAACACCTGCATTCGCCCGCAGACCGCTTACCCCTTCGCGGATATCGAGATGAATGTCGAGCCCGGGGGCACGCCGGGAGAATTCGCTGACAGTGTTTCGCAGGGCCAATCCCAGGTCGGGCTCATCAACCCGAAGCCGAAACGTGGAAAGCAACTCGCGCAGATGCTGGTAGGCGGTGTTCAGGCCGTCGCGCAGTTCATCAAGCGTGGCGTCCACAGTCGGCGACGTCCACCCGCGATCGCTCACCTGGCTCCGCAGACGCACCACCTGGATGTTCATGTAGGACAGTGATTGTGCCAGCGAGTCATGCAACTCACGGGCGATCATCGTGCGCTCCTCCATCAGGGCCAGCATCTGCTGCTCGTTTGCTGCCCTGGCAATTGCATGGGCCCGACTGAAACGCTCCGCGATGGCCTCGAGCAGCTTCCTGTCTCCACTGGAAAGTCTCTTGCCCCCGTCGCTCACCACGACCAGCTCCCCGCATGGCGGGTCGCTGTCACCCAGGACAAACCGCAGGGTCACCGCTCGGTCTTCGGGCAATGATCGATTGTTTGCATCGAGGGGATAAGCGGCGTCCACGGTGAAGCGGTTCCCGGCAGCTCGCGGATTGTCCATAGTGAGCTGAGCGGATCGCAGCCTCATCACGTCGCAGGCACGGGTAAGCAAGGGTTGAAGATGGGCACGATCCAGCTCCAGCGGTACCAGTCTGCAGCTCAGATCGTAAAGCAGCTCCAGAGACTGATTGCTGTGCCGAAGCGCCGCCGTCTTGACATCCACCTCCGCCTCAAGGTTGAACTGAAGACGTTCCACCGTGGCCGCCATGCTGTTGAAATGCTGGGCCACCACACCGATTTCATTGTTGGGCACCCGATCCACTCGCGCCCTGCGATCCCCATGCGACATTCGCTCCATTGTCTGGAGCAGCCGCTCCAGCGGCCGGATCAGACCGTTACGCAGCTGCAAAAGGGCAAACGCTGCCAGCAACAAGGTCAGCAGAATGCCGACGGCCTGGCTGATCCGCAGCAACCTGACCCGGGCTTCGGCCTCTGACTGGAGGGCTGCGACCATGGAGTTAATTTCGCCCGCGAAGGCATCAACCTCATCCAGATAGGCTATTGAATCCGCCGCGGTTGCGCCTGCAGCCAATGGACGCAATCGAGCATTCCAACGTTCCATGATTTCGCGATAACGCGTTGCCGATCGCCCTTTGCTGCGCCGCAATGCCCGCTCAAGCGCGGGTTTGTTGAGGATTGCGTCAAAATCGGCCAAAGCCAGACCCAGACGTGCCTCGCTCGCGTCTTCCTGCAGCAGCAGTGCAATCCGGTAGGAATGCATGCGCAGAGAACCCGCCAGATTGATTGCGGCGGCATCATCGCGGGCTGACTGGGCGACATACACGGACGCACTCATGCCGGCAAAGGCGATGCACAGAATGACGATAACCACCAGCGCCAGGCGCAGTCGAAGAGAATAGCGGCCTATCGTCACATCTGCCGTGGTCATCCGATCAAACCGCTCACGCGCTGGATCATGACTCCCTCTTCGGAGTGCCTAGCATTGTCTTGCCGGTCACTTTCAGTCTACAGGAAACGCGGCATCGATAGGCCGGGCCTATCACCGACCGTAGGCCCTTGCATTTTCCCCGACACCGGTTCCGGCCTATCATTGGCGGTTTCTGTCGTATGCAGGATCGATCGACATGCCAATGTACAGCGCCAAGCCGAATGCCCATCATGACGATATCCCTCGCCTGGGCGTGCTAGTCACCAACCTGGGGACGCCCGATGCGCCCACGACGCCGGCACTGCGCCGCTATCTGGCCGAGTTCCTGGGCGACCCCCGTGTGGTCGAGATCAATCGCCCACTCTGGTGGCTGCTCCTGCATGGCGTCATCCTGCGCACGCGGCCTAAGAAATCCGCTGCGGCATATGCCGAGGTATGGGAGGAAGGCGGCTCGCCACTCCTCACCATTGGCAAGGAACAGACCGAGGGGATCGCCAAGCGTCTGAAGGAACGGCTGGACGGGCCGGTCAGCGTCGAACTGGCCATGCGCTATGGCAACCCGTCCATCCGGGACGGTCTGCGCAAGCTCCGCGAGGAAGGTGCGGAGCGTATTCTGGTGATGCCGCTCTACCCTCAGTACTCGGCAACCACTGTGGGGTCAACCTACGATGCGGTCTTCGACGAGCTCAAGAAATGGCGGGTCATTCCCGAGCTGCGACTGATCGGGCAGTATCACGACGACCCGCAGTACATCGAGTCTCTGGCCAACACCATTCGCGAGCACTGGGAAGCCCATGGCAAGGCGGAGAAGATGCTTTTCTCCTTTCATGGCATGCCCCGGCGCTACCTGCTGAATGGCGACTTCTATCACTGTCAGTGCCAGAAAACCGCCCGCCTGGTAGCCGAGCGACTGGGCATGGCAGACGGGGAATGGCAGGTCACCTTCCAGTCTCTGTTTGGACGCGAAGTCTGGCTACAGCCGTACACCGATGAGACCGTCAAGAGCCTGGCCGAGTCGGGAATGCAGAAACTCGATGTGATCTGCCCCGGCTTCTCGGCGGATTGCCTCGAGACACTCGAGGAGATTGAGGGCGAGAACGCGGAGATCTTCGAAGAAAACGGCGGCGGCGAGCTGCGTTATATCCGGGCGCTCAACGCCCGACCAGACCACCTCGACATGCTGACCAACCTGGCGATTGATCATCTACAGGGCTGGCCGGAAGCGAGCCCGGAGGTCCTGCGAAACCGACGGGATCCCAAGGCGACCCGGGAGCGGGCCAAGGCCATGGGCTGCGACTATTGAGCGGCTGCGTCATTCAGGAAAGGGAAAATCCGGGACAGGCTTGATGCCTGCCCCGGTATCCGGGGACCAGCGTCTATTGGCCGATGACCAGTGAACGCTCCCCGTCGAGGGTCCACTCATGAAGCGAACCATCGTAGAGGGCAACATCGGCCATCCCGCCAATCTCCGACATGGCAAACCAGGCGAGCGACGAGACGTGGCCGGAGTTGCAATAGTCAATGATCCGGCCCTCGACGCCCGGCAGCATCGCCGAGACGATTCCCCGAACCTCGTCCGGGGTGCGCCAGTACACGACACCCTCACGGGGTGCGACGAAGAGGTTGAATGGTACGGGCCTCGCCGCCGGCAGATGGCCACTGCCATCCACGTAGTCTTTGCTCATCACGCCGGTAAACTGCGGCAGGGGCCGATTGTCCACCAGCTGGGCAGCCTCATCCCCGGCGATCACCGCTTCCACCTCGGCCGTCGTGGCGAGGAGCTCGCCGCGCGGTTCGCCGGCTGTGTAACTGCCGCCCCCGGGCGACGCCGCCGGCGAGTCGGAGACCTCACCACCAGCGGCATCCCAGGCGGCGACACCGCCATCCAGAATGGCAACGTTGTCATGGCCGAAGTACTTGAGCTGCCAGTAGAGTCGCGAGGCGACCGTGGCATCACCGTAGACGGTAGTGCCCGCCGGCGCGATGACCACCATGTCGCCGGCATCCACACCGAGTCCCTGCATGACGGTCTCGAATTGCCCGGCGGTGGGTGCGAGATAGCGGATCGTGCCCTTCAGCCCCGGGCGCTCGGTGAGGAACTCCCCCATCCCCACGAAAGGTGCGCCGGCGATAAAGCCGGTCTCCTCATAGTTCGACGGGCGACGGGACACATTGATCAGGGTGACGTCATCCTGATGGTCAAGCGCCCATCCGGCGTCCACCACCGGACCGATATCGGCCATCGATGTGCCGGACTGGGCACCGGCCAAGCCGGGGACGGCGATGGCGAGGGCGAGGGCGAGCATCAGGTACCGTGTGAGTGCTCCGGTTCGCATGGAATCGTCCTCCGCGGGAATCAGAATGTGAAAAGACGAATGGCCGGATCGGCGACGAGCTCACCAATGGCCGGTGGCTGAGCGACGCCGACACCGTCAATGAGGTCGGCCTCGGTGTACTCGCGATTGGGCAGATAAATGGCACAGACATCCACGGTCACACCCTTATTGACCAGGCCCTGGATCATCTGTGCGGGGCTCGCATCGGGGCCGCGCAGCGTCTCGGACTCGGCGACCTCCGAGCGCACCGCCAGGTCACCGGCATCATCACATAGCAGGACCTGGGGGGATGCCCCTTTCTGCTGGGCCTGCATGGTCAGGATCAGGGCCATCGCCTGCGTCTCATCCTCGTCACTGGTGATGATGGTGAGCATGTCGGCATCGCTCTGCGCCATCGCGGCACTGGAGAAGAGCGCCAGCAGCAGGGTGGCGGCCAGGGATTTGATCGATTTCATGATTGGACTCCTCATAGGGTGGGCGTTTTAGTGTTGGGCTTTGCGCCCGCAAGTGTTGAGACCGAAAATGCTGTAGGCCGGACAATAGCTGACGACGGATGTGGCAAGTGGCACCAGGCCGATCCAGCCCCAGGCCATACCCTGGCCGAAGATCGCCATGGCAATGAGGGCGAGCCCCACAATGGCGCGAACGATGCGATCGGCGGAACCGACGTTTTGTTTGAACATGAAGCGCACTCCTTTGACCCAATGCGGTGGATGTCTCTGGACATTGGCCCCAGTAAGCGCGTCTGCTCATCAGACGATCAGTGATGAAGTCACATAACTTCGGACAGACCATGAGTAAACATGATCCGCATCATGCCCAGGACATACCCCCACCTGCGTTCGCAAACCTGGACCGACGCTCGTGGGACGAGCTGAGACGGGCCGCCCAGCGGCTGACTCTACCGGCGGGCACGACGGTCTTCGGACCGGGCGATGAATGCCAGGGGCTGCCGCTGGTACTCAACGGTGAAATCCGTGTCCAGATGGTGGGCGCATCGGGGAACGAAATCGTCCTCTATCGGATCAAAGGAGGTGAATTGTGCCCGCTCTCCGTGGCATGTCTGCTCACGCAAGGCAGTCACCAGTCGGAGGCGGTTGTCGAGGAAGACAGCGAGGTGCTGCTCATCCCGACTGTCCTGACGGAGCGGTTGATGAACGAAGCAGCCGGGTTCCGGCAGGCCGTGCTCGAGAGCTACGGCCAGCGCCTGCAGTCACTGATGCTGGTGATTGAGGAGGTCGCCTTCCGGCGGCTTGATCAGCGCCTGGCGGAGCGACTGCTTGAGCGCCAGCGCGACGGGCGACTGGCGATCACGCATCAGGATCTGGCAGTGGAACTGGGGACAGCGAGGGAGGTCGTCAGTCGCCTGCTCAAGGAGTTTGAGCGGCGCGGACTGGTCAACCTGGAGCGCGGGCTGATTACCATTATCAATGCGACGGCCCTGAGTGACGTAGGCGTCGCGCAGGCTGACAAAGCGAGCGCCTGAGGCCACCCGGCGTCGGCCTGCGGAGAGACAGAGAGAAGCGAATCGGGCGCGAAAGACGCGCCACAGACATGCAATACAGGGGCAGGTGCCATGGAGTTTGATCCACTGCTGATTTCGCGAATCCAGTTCGCGTTTGTCGTGTCCTTCCACGCGATATTCCCGGTGTTCACCATCGGCCTGGCATCCTATATCGCGTTGCTTGAGGGCCTTCACTTCAAGACCGGCAATCCGGCGTGGGCTCAACTCTCCCGCTTCTGGACCAAGGTGTTCGCCGTCGCCTTCGGAATGGGCGTCGTCTCAGGCATCGTGATGTCCTTCCAGTTCGGCACCAACTGGAGCAACTTCGCCCAGATGTCGGCGAACTTCCTTGGACCGATCCTCAGTTATGAGGTCGTCACCGCGTTCTTCCTGGAGGCCGCCTTCCTGGGTGTGCTGCTCTTCGGCCGCGACAAGGTGCCCCGGGGCACGCACCTGTTCGCCGCCATCATGGTCGCCCTTGGCACCTTCATCTCCTCGTTCTGGATTCTCGTGGCCAACAGCTGGATGCATACCCCTGCCGGAGTCGAGTTCCAGGACGGGATGCTGCACGTCCGTAGCTGGGCGGAGGCGATCTTCAACCCGTCTTTCCCCTACCGGTTCACTCACATGGCGGTGGCCAGCTTCCTCACCGGCAGCTTCGTGGTCGCCGGTGTGAGCGCCTGGTACCTCCTCAAGGGGCATAAGGTCGAAGCCAATCGCAAGGCGCTCTCCATGTGCCTGTGGATGATTCTGTTCCTCGCGCCGGCCCAGGCGGTCATCGGCGACTTCCACGGGCTCAACACGCTGGAGTATCAGCCGACCAAGGTGGCGGCCATGGAGGGCAACTGGGAGACGCAGGCCGGTGCGCCGCTCCTCCTTTTTGCACTGCCGGACAAGGCAGCGCAGGAGAACCGCTTCGAATTTGGCATTCCCAAGCTCGCCAGCATCATCCTCACGCATGAGGCCGATGGCGTGGTGCCGGGGCTCACCGAGGTCGCACCCGAGGATCAGCCACCCGTCTCCATCGTGTTCTGGTCGTTCCGGATCATGGTCGGCATCGGCTTCCTGATGATCGCCTTCGGCATCTGGGGTCTGGTGCTGCGCCTTCGTGGGCGACTCTACGAGCCCGGGCGCTTCCATCGCCTGTTACCGCTGATGATCGCCGCGCCGTTCATTGCCGTGCTGGCGGGGTGGTTCACCACCGAGTCGGGCCGTGCGCCGTGGCTGGTCTACGGCATGATCAACTTCTCGGAGGGCGTGACACCCTCGCTCACCGGCTGGATGGCCATCGTCAGTCTGATCGGGTACATGTCCGTTTATGCGGTGGTTTATGCCTCGGGCGGGTACTACCTCTGGCGACTGGTCAAGGGCGGCATGGCGGATGTCGAGCCGGGCAGCACCGAATCCGGCGCCCATCCCAAGCGGCCGCTATCGGCCGGGGGCCCGATTGGTAACACGGCCCCGGCGGCACCGATCAAGGGGGAGTGGACATGATCGACTTCACCATGATCTGGGCGGTCATCATCGCCTTCGGTGTGATCATGTATGTGCTCATGGATGGCTTCGACCTGGGCGTCGGGATCCTCTATCCCTTCGCTCCGGACGAGGAGTCTCGTGACGTCATGATGAACTCCGTGGCACCGGTCTGGGATGGCAACGAAACCTGGCTGGTGCTGGGCGGTGCCGGATTGCTTGGCGCGTTTCCGCTGGTTTACTCCGTGCTTCTGCCGGCTCTCTACCTTGGTGTTTTCCTGCTTCTGGCCGGGCTGATCTTCCGCGGCGTTGCTTTCGAATTCCGGTTCAAGGCAAGTCCGGCGAAAAAGGGCTGGTGGAGTGCGGCCTTCGCCGGCGGATCCACGGTTGCCGCACTGGCGCAGGGTATCGTCGTCGGCGCCTATATCCAGGGCTTTGAGACAGAGAATTTTGCCTATGTCGGTGGGGCTTTCGACTGGCTGACTCCGTTCTCGGTGCTGACTGGCATCGGGCTCGTGCTCGGCTATGCGCTGCTCGGCAGCACCTGGCTGATCATGAAGACCGAAGGCCCGGTGCAGGACTGGGCCTACCGGCTGACGCCCAGGCTGCTGGGCGGGGTGTTGGGCGTATTTCTGATCATCAGCTTCTGGACGCCATTGGTCGATGAGTTCGTACGCGATCGCTGGTTCAGCAACCTGTTCTCCATCTGGCTCCTGCCCGCCGGCGCTCTGGCCTGCGCCTGGCTGATACTGCGCTCAGTGCGCAGTCGAGCAGAGGGCCTGCCATTCGTGGCGACCATGGGGCTTTTCATCTTTACCTACCTGGGACTGCTGGCCAGCAAGTGGCCTTATGTGGTTCCCCCGGACTACACCCTCTATGACGCTGCATCGGCGCGCGAGTCGCAGATGTTCCTTCTGCTGGGCGTGCTTTTCGTCATACCGGTGGTGCTTGCCTATACCGCCTGGACCTACTGGGTCTTCCGCGGCAAGGTCCGCCCCGGCGAGGGGTATCACTAGCGAGATGAAACCCTCCGAATGGCTGGCCCGGGAAGGCCGGTCGGTCACCCCCAGGTTGCGGCTCGCCGCTCTGTATGGGGTTATTGAGGGCCTGTTGATCATCGCCCAGGCGGGCCTGATCGCGTGGCTCGTCCATCAGGTCGTGATGGCAGGTGCCAGCCTGAATGCCGTGCTGACACCTGCCATCATGCTGATCCTGGTCGTCCTGCTTCGCCCGGTCGCGCAGATCCTGCGCGCCCGGGTGTCCATCGCGGCCTCGAGCACCGTGAGACAGCGCGTGCGTTCACGACTGATCGATCATGCCGAGACATTGGGGCCCGCTGGCCTTGCGAGCCGGGACACCGGAGAGACGGCCAGCCAGCTGACCGAGCAGATCAGTGCGTTGGATGGCTACTACTCACGTTATCGCCCGCAAATGACGGTGGCCGTGGTGATTCCCCTCGCCATTGCGATCACGGCCTTCACGCAGGACTGGATCGCGGCCCTTTTCCTCGTCGTGTCGGCACCACTCATCCCGCTTTTCATGGCGTTGGTCGGCATGGGGGCAGAACGCCTCAACCGTGATCAGTTCGAGTCGGTCGCCCGGCTGTCGGGGCAGTTCCTGGATCGCGTCCGCGGCCTGACGACCCTGCGCCTGTTCGGTCGGGTGGACGACGCCACGGACGGTATTCTCGCCGGTTCCGACGAGTACAGACAGCGCAGCATGCGTGTGCTGCGGGTCGCCTTCCTGTCCTCGGCGGTGCTTGAGTTCTTCGCCTCGGTGGCGATCGCGGTGATCGCCATCTATATCGGTTTCGGCCTGCTGGGTTATATCGAGTTTGGCCCAGCGCCGGAGCTGACGCTGTTCAGCGGCCTGTTCGTGCTATTGCTCGCCCCGGAGTTTTTCCAGCCACTACGCACGCTGGCCCAGCATTACCACGACCGAGCCACAGCGCTGGGGGCGGCGGAGCTGCTGATGGGATTCGAAGCCGAGGGTGAGACGGCGGCTCAGGATCGGAGTGAGACGGAGGCAGGCGGTCCAACCGCATGCGGGGAATCGCTTATGCGAGCAGCGCCCGCCGCTGGCGCCCGGACACCGGACGGCCATGGGGGTCTGCGGGCAACTGATCTGAAACTCGAGCGTCCTGGCCGAGGGATCGTGCTGGAAGTCCCTGAACTGGTAGCCGAACCGGGGGAGCGGGTGCTGATCGAGGGACCCTCGGGTACCGGCAAGACGACATTGCTGCTCGCGCTGGCCGGATTGCTCTCACCATCCACCGGTGACATCCGGCGCCCGCCACTTGATCAGCGGACGGCTTGGCTTGGTGCGCCCCCTTTCATCGCCAGTGCCACCCTCCGCGAAAACATCCGTCTGGGTTATCCGGACGCGAGCGACGACGCGCTGGAAGCGGCAGCGAACCGCGCCGGAGTCATCGAATTCGCCGAGCGACTCCCGGCCGGGCTTGATACCGGCGTCGGTGAACGAGGCGTCGGTCTGTCGGGGGGACAGGCACAACGCGTGGCGCTGGCCCGGGCATTTGTCTCGCCGGCACCCGTGATCCTGCTCGATGAGCCGACGGCAGCCCTCGACGCTGAGACAGAGCGCTATGTGCTCGACGGGTTGAGTGCACTGGCCACAGAGGGGCGCATCACCGTCATTGCCAGCCATGACCGGGTGCTACGAGACAGCGCAGAGCGCCGCTACCAGATCCGCCATGCGCGACTGGAGCCTGTCGTCGATGAATGAGCTGCGCCCATATCTGAGCATGATGCGTCCCTATCGCGGCCGCCTCCTCATCGGCGCCGCACTGATGCTGGTGACCGCAGCATCCGGGATTGGGCTACTGGCGCTCTCGGGCTGGTTCATTACCGCCACTGCCGTCACCGGCGCACTGCTCGCCGCTGGGGTTGCGGCGCGGCTTGATATCTATGTGCCGGGTGGTGGCATTCGCACGTTTGCCGTGACGCGTACTGTGGCGCGTTACTTTGAGCGGGTATTCAACCACGATGTGGTGCTGAGGCTGCTCCGCGACCTGCGTGGACAGACCTTCTCACGGCTGGCGAACCTATCGCCCGGGGTACTGGGCCAGCTGCGCAGCGGCGAACTGCTCAACCGGCTGACCACCGACATTGATCGCCTCGATGGGCTGTATCTACGGGGACTGGCGCCACCTCTGGTGGCCGGCCTCGCGATACTGATTACCGTCGCGCTTCTGGCAATCGGCTCGATCGCCGTGGCTTTAACCGCCGGCCTGATCGTGATGACGGCGGGCGCGCTGATCGGAGTTCGCGCCTGGTTTTCGGGACAGGCACTCACCAGACGCCTGGCGAGCGCCAATGCAAACCTGCGTGCTCAGTTGGTTGATCACCTCCGGGGTCTGACGGAATTGAAGGCCTTCGGCAGTGTCGGGTACCACCGCAAACGCGTGGATGGTCTAGATGAGGAGGAACGCGCGGGCGAGGAGCGCCTTGCTATCGAGATCGCGACGGGCGAGGCAATCCTTCACGGCACCCTGCAGCTGGTCGCAGTGGGCGTCCTGCTCACTGCCCTGAGTCTGTTCGCGGCCGATCGGATCAGTGGTGCCGTCGCAGTGATGATGCCTCTGGCAATTCTGGCCCTCCTCGAGCCACTGGGCGTGCTGCCAGGATCCGGACTGCACCTTGCCCGGGCCCGGGCGTCAGCAAAGCGCCTGGACACGCGCAGCACCGACGGTACGTATTCCAGTCAAGAGACGCACCCGGGCGATGGCGATGGCGATGGCGATGGCAGTCAATCGACCGAGGTGACGCCGGGACAGGCGGGGGATATCCGGTTCGAGTCGGTGACGGTCCGTCGCGGTGCGGGTGCGAAGGTCCTCGATGAGCTGAGTCTTACCGTGGGCGAAGGCGAACATGTCGGGATAATCGGTGCCTCGGGCTGCGGAAAGTCGAGTCTGGCCAATCTCCTCGCAGGATGGCTCGTGCCTGACAGCGGTCAGGTATTAGTGGAGGGAAAACCTGTCAAAAAGCAGGACTTCGCCAGTCATCTGGCCCGGCTGGGTTACCTCACGCAGCAGACCGATCTGTTCAGTGGAACAATCGCGGGCAATCTGCGAGTCGCCTGCGCGGAGGCAAGCGACGCACGCCTGTGGTCACTAATTGAGGCACTGGCGCTGGACGAATTCGTCGCGAGTTGCCCCGACGGAATCAACACGTGGATCGGGGAATCCGGACTGGAAGTCTCCGGCGGGCAGGCAAGGCGGCTTGCACTTGGCAGGGTGATGTTGCGCGACGCGCCCATCGTCGTACTCGACGAACCTCTCAGTGGGCTGGATGAGGCCACCGCCGCGCAAGTCAGCTCTGCCATCGAGCGATGGCTCACGGGCCGAACGGCCATCGTACTTGGACATGAGCCCTCCGCGATCCCATCCGTCGACCGGCTGCTGCAACTGCGCACGGGTCGACTGGCACGGATCTGAAAATCGCCTGTCCGGCCCGAGACCCTGTCGGCCGGGATCCGGCACCGCCCGCTGTGCCCGGACATGCTTATCCGCTAGCATTGCACCTCCATCATTGACCAGCGTGAAAGGTTCAGCATGACCCATCGAATCGCCCTCATACCCGGTGACGGTATCGGCCAGGAGGTTACACCCATCGGCGTGCGCTGCCTGGAGGCGCTCGGCAAACGTCCGGGCCTTGATTTTGCGTTCACCGAGTTCCCCTACTCCTGCGAGTACTATGCTGAACACGGCGCCATGATGCCGGAGGATGGTATCGAGCACCTGCGGCCGCACGACGCGATCCTCCTGGGGGCCGTCGGTTACCCCGGTGTCCCGGATCATGTCTCGCTCTGGGGCCTGCTACTGCCGATCAGGCGCGAGTTCCAGCAATACGTCAACCTGCGTCCGGTGCGTCTGCTCCGCGGCCTCACCTCAGCGCTTCGAAACCGGGGCCCCGAGGACATCAATTACCTGGTGGTTCGCGAGAACAATGAGGGCGAGTATTCCGAGATTGGGGGAAGACTCTACGATGGACTGCCCGAAGCCATGGCGGTGCAGGCCACTGTCATCACCCGCAAGGGTAGTGAGCGCATCCTTGATTATGCCTTCCGGCTGGCACAGTCGCGGTCACGCAAGCGGCTGGCCTACGCGACCAAGTCCAACGGTATCAAGCATACGATGCCGTTCTGGGACGAGCAGGTAGCGGCCATGGCCCCGAATTGGCCTGACGTGCAGGTGGATGGGTATCACGTCGACATTCTTGCCGCGAACTTCGTCACCCATCCGGACTGGTTCGATGTCGTGGTGGGAACGAACCTGTTCGGAGACATCCTGTCGGATCTCGGGCCGGCAACGGCCGGCGGGATCGGTGTCGCGCCGTCGGCGAATATCAACCCGTCCCCGGACATGCCTTCGATGTTCGAGCCGGTACACGGTTCAGCCCCAGACATCGCCGGCCAGGACATCGCCAACCCGATCGCCATGATCTGGACAGTGGTAATGATGCTGGAAGACCTCGGCGAGCAGGAGGCCGCGGATGACCTCATGGGTGCGCTCGAGACGGTGACCGGCGAAGGCCGCGTCCTCACCCGAGACCTGGGCGGCCAGGCGGGCACTCGCGAATTTGCAGACCGTGTGCTCGCCGAGCTGAGAGGGTGACCTGATCGGGGTGATCTGATCGGGACAGGCACGATTTGATGGAGGCCGAAATTTCGCGGAAATTTCGGGACAGGCACTTCAGCGACCCTCGGGAGGATCTCCGAAATGTCGAGGTTGATCACTGCCATCACGGTGTTCGGGCTACTGGCATCCAGCCAGGCTCTGCATGCAGAAATTGTCTCTAAACCAGTCAGTTACACGCATGGCGATGCCGCTTTCGAGGGTTATATCGCATACAACAGAGCGTTGGGCGATGACCAGCCCACCGTCGTGATCGTGCATGACTGGGATGGTCTCGGCGAATATGAGCGCATGCGGGCAAGGATGCTGGCCCACGAGGGCTATGCGGCCTTCGCCATTGATCTGTTCGGAGAGGGGGTCCGGCCGGAGAGCATTGAGCGTCGTCGCGAACTCACGGGCGCGCTCTATGCCGATCGCGATCGCATGCGTGCGCTCATTGATTCAGGGATGGATGCCGCGTTCGATCAGCGCGCCACGGATATCGCCAAGATGGTGGCGATCGGCTATTGCTTTGGTGGCGCAGTGGTTCTTGAGATGGCGCGCGCGGGTCTACCCCTCGAGGGCTTTGTGTCCTTTCATGGGGGGCTCGGCACGCCAGAGGGTCAGGACTATACCGACGTCCAGGGCGAATTATTGATTCTGCATGGAAGCAATGACGCTGTTGCGCCCATGGAGGACATATCGTCACTTGCCGACCGTCTTGATGCCGATGGAGTGGATTATCAGATCGAGATCTACGGCGGGGCACGACATGCCTTTACCGACTGGGAAGCGGAGGACCGGTATGACCCGCAGGCCGATCTGAAGTCCTGGCAGGCGCTGCGGACCTTTCTAGGCGATACGCTGAACTGAACCGGATGCTTAATACCACAATGGGCACCCGGGGCATGATGACCGCTCCCCATCACATGGCCGCCGAGGCCGGCCGTGATGTGCTCCGCGAGAACGGGACAGCCACTGAAGCGATGGTAGCGGCAGCAGCGGTCATCGCCGTCGTCTATCCGCATATGAATGCGATTGGCGGCGATGGTTTCTGGCTGATCAGTCGGCCGGGAGAAGCGCCGATCGGTATCGATGCCTGTGGGCCAGCAGCCGCACTGGCTACCCGGGACCTCTACTACGAGCATGGCCTGGCGACGATTCCGACCCGGGGACCAATGGCGGCACTCACGGTGCCAGGGACCATCGGAGGTTGGGAGGCAGCATTATCGCAGGGCGTCCTCGCAGAGGGGAGATTACCGCTCTCGCGCCTGCTAGAACCGGCGATAACACTGGCACGTGAGGGCGTTCCGGTTACCGCCGGTCAAGCGCTGGTGACCAGACAAAAACTCGACGAGCTGTGTGATTTGCCGGGATTCTCGACAACCTTCCTCGATGCCTCAAATCGCCCGCTCGAATGTGGAGTCCGGCTTCGTCAGCCGGCGCTTGCCGATACGCTTGAGCACTTAGGTCGCTCGGGGCTGGATGACTTCTACCGTGGCGATATTGCGCGCAGCATGGCAGCCGATCTCGGCGCACTGGACAGTCCGCTACGGCTGAACGATCTCCTCGAATACAGACCACTCAGAGTCGAACCACTCAGCCTCCGCCTCAGCGGAACCCGCCTCTACAACATGCCTCCGCCCACTCAGGGACTCGCCTCGCTGCTGATACTTGGGATTCATCAAAGAGTGCCTGTCCCAAACATGGGCCCATTTGGACATATCCACGCGCTCGTCGAGTCGACCAAAAAGGCCTTCCGGGTTCGGGACAGGCACGTTGCGGATCCACGCTGGATGACCGTAAACCCGCGGGATTTCCTTTGCGATGAGTGGCTGGAAACAGCTGCCAGTGAGATCGATATGACCCGGGCAGCGCCCTGGCCCTACCCAGGAGCTGCCGGCGATACGGTCTGGATGGGCGCCGTCGACTCGCAAGGCCAAGCGGTGAGCTTTATTCAGTCGATCTACTGGGAATACGGAGCGGGGGTCGTACTACCGGCGACCGGAGTACTAATGCAGAACCGCGGGATCAGCTTCGGTCTGGATGCACGGAATCTTCAGGCCCTTGAGCCCGGTCGGCGCCCCTTCCACACTCTGAATCCGGCGATGGCCCGCTTCGATGACGGGCGCGATATGGTTTACGGGACTATGGGCGGTGAGGGACAGCCACAGACACAAGCTGCAATCTTCACCCGTTACGCCAATGATATGATGCCTCTTCAAAAAGCGATCAGTGCCCCGCGATGGTTGCTCGGTCGCACCTGGGGAGATTCGAGTACAAACCTGAAGCTCGAGTCTCGATTCCCTTCAAGTCTTTCGGAGCAACTCCATGAGGCAGGGCATGCCGTTGAGATGGTTGGGGATTTCGACAGCATGATGGGACATGCCGGCGCGATCGTGCGTCACCCCGACGGATTGCTCGAAGGTGCCAGCGACCCGCGTAGTGATGGAGCCGTGGCCGCGAGCTGAGGCACAGTCATCGCTGGCAACGCGGACAATAGACGGTCGAGCGCTGGGCGAGGCGGATTTCTTTCAAGCGGCGCCCGCAGCAACCGCACGGCTGGCCTCCTCGTCCATAGGCGTGGAGGGTTTGCTGGAAGTATCCGGGGACACCATCGGCACCGCTGAAATCTCGCAAAGTCGTGCCGCCCGCCTCGATCGCCTCCTCCAGAACTGCACGAATGCAGCCGACCAGGTGGTCATAGCGCTGGCGGGCGATGCGCCCTGCGGGGCGCGTAGGATGGATACCGGCACGATAGAGCGCCTCAGTCGCATAGATATTCCCGACACCAACGACCACGTGGCTGTCCATTACCAGGTTTTTTATCGCAACACGGCGCCCCGCGGCTATGCGGTGGAGATACTCACCCCTGAATTCGCCACCAAGCGGTTCCGGGCCAAGCCGGGATAGCAGCGGATGCTGCTCCGGCGGATCTTCGGTGATATGGAGACTCCCAAAGCGGCGCGGATCGTTAAAGCGGAGTAGCTCGCCACTGTCGAGCTCGAAGTCGACATGGTCATGGGATTTTAGTGCCTGTCCCGGTCTGACCACACGCATATGTCCGGACATGCCCAGATGCATGAGGATCGTGGTACCTGCTTCGAGCCGAAACAACAGATACTTACCCCGCCGATCGAGGGAGTGGATGCGGGCACCGGCGACGCGAGGGGGGTCAGTCACCGGGACATGCCAACGCAGCCTGGGTTCTCGCACCCTCAAGCACAATAGTCGATGGCCCACGCAATGGGGCTCGAGGCCCCGGCGCGTCGTCTCCACCTCAGGTAGTTCAGGCATGCAATCGGATATCCGGCTATCACTTGCAAAAAAGCCCGCTGGAGAGCGGGCTTTCGTGTTGAACTCGTGAGGCAGACCTACTTGATCTTGGCTTCCTTGTAGATCACGTGCTTGCGCACCACTGGGTCATACTTGCGAAACTCGAGCTTGTGCGGGGTGTTACGCCGGTTCTTATCGGTCGTATAGAAGTGCCCGGTACCAGCCGAGGAGACGAGTTTAATCTTATCGCGCATCATTTACCTCAGACTTTCTCGCCGCGGTTGCGCAGGTCCGCAATCACCTGTTCGATACCGACCTTGTCAATAATCCGCATCCCCTTGCTGGAAACACGCAACCGCACCCAGCGGCTTTCGCTGTCCAGCCAGAAGCGATGGTAGCGCAGGTTCGGCAGAAAACGCCGGCGAGTCTTGTTGTTGGCGTGAGACACATTGTTTCCGGTCATCGGACGCTTGCCGGTGACCTGACATACCTTGGCCATTGGGGCCTCCCGAAATCCTTGTCCGAACGTGCGCGCCCAACCGCGCTCGGTTAGCCGAACTTTATACCAGCCCCGCTCAGAGGCTGCAATCCTCCCCTACAGCTGCTCATTGAATTCACTGCCGGTAGCCTCCATATCTTCTCTGTGGCGGATTGGGACAGGCACCGAGGGGATATGGAGTTCCAGGACTACTACAAGACGCTCGGAGTAAATCGCGAGGCGTCCAAAGACGAGATCAAAAAGGCGTATCGTCGCCTTGCGCGCAAATATCATCCGGACGTAAGCCAGGAGCCAGACGCCGAGACAAAGTTCAAGCAGGTCGCCGAAGCGTATGAGGTCCTCAAGGACCCGGATAAGCGCAAGATGTATGACGAGCTCGGTGAGAACTGGCAATCGGGCCAGGACTTCCGGCCACCGCCGGGTTGGGAACAACAGACCGGCACACGCGGTGGTGCAAGCTACAGCGCCGGCTTTGGTGATTTCAGCGACTTCTTCGAGAACCTGTTTGGCGGAGGCCTGGGAGGCGGGTTCGGCTCGAGTGGTTTTGGAAAAGGCCCTGACGGGGACAGGCACACAGCCGGTCATCCAAGGGACTTCCGCGCTCCGGATACCACCGCGAAGCTGCAGATCGACCTCGAAGACGCTTATGCCGGCGCCACCAGGTCAGTGGATATCAGTGCTGGCGGAGAGTCTCCCAAGCGCCTTCGCGTGAAGATCCCCGAGGGCGTCACGAACGGACAACAGATTCGACTCAAGGGTCAGGGTACGCGCTCACCCATGAGTGGCGAGCCGGGTGACCTCCTCCTCGAGATTCATATCCGCCCCCATGACCGCTTCCATCTTCGTGGCAAGGATATCCACGTCGATGTGCCGGTTGCGCCGTGGGAGGCCGCGCTGGGAGGAACGATCCCGGCCCCAACGCTGGGCGGGACGGTCGAGCTTAAAATCCCGCGAGGCAGCCAGACTGGCACACGGCTGCGTTTGAAAGGACGAGGGCTTCCCGGTCGAAACAGGGGAAATCAATATGTTTCTCTGAAGATCGTCAACCCGCCGCTCGACAGCCAGCAGTCGGAAGACTTCTTCAAGTCGATGGCAGAGGCCTTTGACTTCGATCCACGTGCTTCGAAGAACTGAAACGAAGGCGTTCGCCGGCGCGTCTGAAAAGCGCGGCGGCAAGCCGACGACCCCTAAAGTAGTGGCGGCCGAGAGAGACCGCCCATGATCGTAGACTATCGGGGTCACCCAGTACGGCCAGGCCATGCCCTCCGCCAGCGGCGACGAAATCTCCGAACATCTCAGAGCTAAGCCCCAATCGGCTCAGAACCGGCGGGATACCATCCGGCATCGCTGCGCCTTTGCCGGCGGCGACGGCCCGAGCGCTCCAATCGATGAGCTCAAGGTATTCGAGCAACGTCAATGGAGGCGATGCTCCAGAGCCGTCGCTCTCTTCCGCTCCACCTGCGGGGAGCGCCATTAATTTGGGGCCTGTTCCAGGAAACGGTCGACCGGCCGCATGGGCAAATCGCTGGGCTACAGAGGCGTACTCCGCATCTTCAGGACGTTCGACGATGCCGGCTCTTAGAGGGTTCAGATCCACGTAGGTCATGGCAGTCATCAAAGCCCCTTCGTCCAGCAACGCCTGACAGCGGTAGCGGCCCTGCCAGAAATGGCCATTCACCCCGTCCTCCCGGTTCGCCCGACGGGCGATCGGTTCGTTGATACAGCGCATGAACCAGGAGAGGCTCATGAGACGGGAACGGTACATCGCTACGACGAGCGACATCGACGGATGCGACGCCATCCGATGGCCGGACTGCACAACCTCATGCATCCAAGCCGGCCCTTTGAAAAGCATGAGCCAGCGCCTCAAGACTTCATGCGGCGTCCACGATCTCGCGGCCTGTTCATCGATCCGCACGACCAAGTGATAGTGATTGGACATCACCGCATAGGCACAGACGTCGACGGCAAAGATCTGAACGAGTCGTTCCAACCTCTGACATATCCACCGGCGCCTGTGCGAGTAATCCTTGCCCGTCAGCGGATCATGACCACATAAGAACTCGCGTCTTACGCATCGCGATACGAGGTGGTAGTAGGGCGTTGCCTTGAGCGAGATCTGATTGCGACGAGGTTGCCCCATCCCTGGATAACCTTCTGACTTCAGTCCAAACAGTGGAAACAATTTCGGCATTGAGGTGACAGCCGCCGGCATCCCGGCGTGGCATCCATTCCTTTGCCGGCTTGCCGGCGGCTGGCCACGAGCTCAGTCTCGGAAAAGTGCTCCCGGATTTCCAGTATCCACGGGCCGCAACCGATGGGCGGTGGGCGTCTCAGGACGAACGGCTGCTCACCAGGGGGTTCTGCTGGCTCGACCACCCCATTGACTCGATTCGAATATCGGGCCGATCAAAAGCCAAAGGGGACCCGTCGGGCGAAAGAGGCGACCAGCCGCCAGCCCAAGCGATTTTTCAGCGTCCCTGCTGCCGTATCCGACGGGCCAGCGACTGGTCTGGGACAAAGTATCTACAACCGTGGCGACGAAAACTATCCCCCATATGTGGGGTATGGATGATGCTTGTCGCTCTGCGGCAAACGCCTTAACCTCTCATCTCGGGCGAGATTAAGGGACAGGCACTCGTGCGGGGATGCGTTCGGTACACGAGAGTGCGTGCCGCCCGTAGGCCAAACCGGCCATTGAGATGGCCAACATAGAGCGGACCTCCATGACTGACGTGAATCTGGCTGACGCAAGGGAAAACATGATCGAGCAGCAGTTGAGGACCTGGGAGGTCTTGAACGACCGCGTCCTCGATGCACTGGAGAAGCTGCCACGGGAAGCCTTCACGCCGCCCCAGTACGCCAACCTTGCGTACGCAGACATGCAGGTTCCGCTGGGGCATGGGGAGGTAATGCTCGAACCAAAGGTTGAGGGTCGGCTACTGCAGGCGCTGGACCCGCAGCCCAACGAGCGTGTCCTCGAGGTCGGCACCGGCTCTGGCTATCTCACGTGTTGCCTTGCCCGCCTCGCATCCCATGTCACGAGTGTCGACATCTACCCCGACTTCACAGCGCGTGCCGAGGATTCCATTCGCCATGCGGGGATACGGAACACCCGCCTGGAAGTGGGCGATGCAGCACTGGGCTGGGATGACGGTCGACGCTATGACGTCATCGCCGTCACCGGCTCTCTGCCCCAGCTCCACCAGGGGTTCCATCGCAGCCTCGCCGAAGGCGGGCGACTGTTCCTCATTCTGGGACAGCCACCGATCATGGAGGCGGTGCTCATCACTCGAGTTGGCGAGGATCAGTGGTCGAGCGAGAGCCTGTTCGACACCACCGCGCCACCACTTTTAGGCTCGCCGGTCACTCGGGAATTCTCTCTCTAGGACAGCCAGGGCCGCATGCTGCACATGCAGAGCTTGACGCCACGGGAACTCCATCAAAAGATCAGATCGGGACAGGCACGAATCACAGTCCTCGATGTAAGGGAGCCATGGGAGACTCGAATTGCTCGGCTCGAAGGGAGCGTCTTTGCGCCCTTGAGCACCCTTGGCACCGAGATCGTTGATGATCTGCCCGACGACAGAGATATCGTTGTCCTCTGTCATCATGGCGTTCGAAGTGCCATGGTGACCCAATGGCTTGAACAAAACGGCCGGGAACGGGTCTTTAATCTCAGTGGCGGGATCGATGAATGGTCCCGCACCATCGACCCGAGCCTGCCCAGGTACTGACGACAGGATTTGAAAATGCCTCGCCCGCAAACAGTGATCATCGGCCTGGCGGTTTTTGCAATCGCGACATTAGTGTCTGTCCCCAACCAGAAGGCGGCAGCAGAGGACCTTCTGGACGTTTACGAGCGGGCGCTCACCAGTGATCCGCAGTTCCAGCAGGCCATTGCTGAACGCCAGGCCCTGGAAGAGTCGCTTCCGCAGGCAAGAGCCGGTCTGCGACCTGATGTCTCAGTAACTTCGTCATTCAATGTCAACGACGAAAATGGCGACCTGGCCGGTGGGCAAGCGGACGGTCAGTATCGGCAACTGACCTATGGAGTCTCGCTGTCGCAGCCCCTCTACCGGTATTCGCGGGCCAAGGCCGTTGACCGTGCAGACGCGCAGGTAAGCCAGGCCCAGGCCCAATTCGCGTTCGCTGAACAGGCGCTCATCCTGAGGGTCGCGGAGAGATACTTTGATGTCCTGGACGCGAGGGAGGCGGTTGATGCCGCCGAAGCGAGTCTTGAGGCCATCGAACGCCAGCTCGAACAGGCGGAGCAGCGTTTTGAGGTGGGGGTCATCGCAAGGACAGACGTCGAGGAAGCCAGAGCGCGCGCGGACCTGGCCCACGCTGAGCTGTTTCAGGCCAGGGATAACCTCCAGAATCGCCGGGAAGAACTTCGAGAGCTGACCAATCAACCCCCTGGCGTACTCGAAGCCCTGGGAGCCGGCGTCTCACTGACGGCACCAGAGCCGTCCGACCTGGCTTCCTGGAGAGAACAGGCACAGCAGGAGAATCGACAGCTTGCTGCTGCACGCTTCGCGGCTGAAGCGGCTATGGAGGGCGTCGACGTGGAGCGTGGCGTGCGCCGCCCTACGGTTGACCTTGTCGCCGGATATGACGGGCTCGAGCAGTATGGTCGTCAGGGCCGAGACACGAGCTCTGACCAGCTGAGCGCGGGCGTGCAGCTCAACCTACCGCTCTATCAAGGTGGCGGTATCTCATCGAATATCCGCGAGGCGCAGTTCCGGTACACCGAGGCGCGAGAGGTATTGGAGGAAACTCGGCGGACAGTCACGCGCGACGCAGCGAATGCCTATCGCGGGGTTTTGACAGCACTGGAGCGCGTCCAGGCACTGGATCAGGCAAGGGTATCCACCCGATCCGCGCTCGAGGCCACCGAAGCCGGGTTTGATGTCGGCACACGAACGATCGTCGACGTACTCAATGCTCAGCGTGAGGTTTTTAATGCAGAGCGTGATTACGAGCAGGCCCGAAACGCCTATCTTCTCAACACGCTCAGGCTTCAGCAGGCCGCCGGAACTCTCTCGAAGGAGGACATTGACCGCGTCAATGCACTGCTCGAAGAGGCGCCCTAGGACTTAACCTCATTCATAAAAAGTGTCCGATGCAGCGCACTTAGCGTAAGTTCCGTCGCGCCCCTGTGCTCCTCAACAAGCCGTCTCGCGTTATCTCCCACCTCCGCCAGATAGTGCCTGTCCCCGAATAACGAAGTCAGTGAGTCTGCCAGCTCGGCCGCGCTATGAACCCGGATGCGGCCACCCCGATCTCCCAGCAGGCTATCGATCTGACGGAAATTGGTGACATTCGGCCCCATCAGAATCGCTTTGGCCAAGGACGCTGGCTCCAGGGGATTATGGCCACCGACCGGTGTAAGCGTACCCCCCACAAACGCGATGTCAGCGGCGGAGAGAAACCGGATCATCTCCCCGTATGTGTCTCCCAGCACGACGCTTGTTTCGGGGGCTATCGGTTTATTCTCGTACAACCCCGAAGCCATCAGAACATGCCTGTCCCAAACCGAGTCAGGCCAGGTGAACTGCTCAGGGTGTCTCGGCACCGCAATGAGGAGCGCATTCGGGTAACGCGCACGAAGCAACCCATGCGCCTCTTTCACGATCGGCGCCTCGGCCTGCCTGAGACTCGCCGCCACCCATACAGGACGGTCGAGACCTATCTGCGAGCGCAAGAGGCGGCCCAGCTGGATCTGCTGATCATTGACCGATTGATCGAACTTGAGGTTGCCCGTGACTTCAATCCGGCGATCCGGGACACCCATCCTGCGGTACCGCTCCGCGTCGGCCTCGGTTTGTGCGCTGACGCAGACAACGCCCGCCAGGCACTGCTTCATCAAGCGGGCAAATCGGGCATAACGCCGGAAACTCGCCTCACTGAGACGAGCGTTGACGAGGGCGATGGGGATGTTTCTCCTTTCCAGCGCCACCAGCCGATTGGGCCATAGCTCCAGCTCGACGAATAAGGCGGCGGACGGCCGTAGATTGTCGAGGAAACGCTCAACAGCATCCGGGACATCCACCGGAGCGAACCTCACCACGATCCCGGCGCCATAACGGTCCTCTGCGGTCTGCCGGCCGGTTGGAGTGTTCGTGGTAATGAAAAGCGGACGGCCCTCCTCAAGCAGACGATCGATCAGAGGCTGGGCAGCGCGGATCTCGCCCACCGATGCCGCATGAATCCAGATGGATCCTGGAGATATCGAACGATAATCGCCTCGCCCCCACCGCTCCTCGATACCAAGTCGGTAGGCTGGATCTTTTCGCCCGAGCCTCCGAAGGTAGGCATATGCGAGCGGCCGCAAAAGCCGCGACAAGAACCGGTAGGAAGTGAACGTCATACGGCCAGACGGTCCTTGCTCGGCGTCGACATCAACTCATCCAGCTTCGCGATCACCGCCGCTGGCTTGATCAACGCCATGGCGCGAGGATCCCTGACCCGTTGTCCCCAGCGGACATCGCCCACCGATCGGCCCAGTGACTGCCGAACCGCCTGCGGATAGGCATTAACCACCCACCGCATGCCGAGAACGGGGCCCGTTCGCTCCGGATTGGAGGTCGCATAGAGACCAACCGCTGGAGTGCCCGCGGCAACCGCCATATGCAACGGGCCGGAGTCCGGTGCAAGCACCACCGATGCCCTTTGCATCAGGGCGAATAATGTCTTGAGATCCGTCCGCCCAATGAGGTTCAGAACAGGGACAGGCGCGTTCTGCCCCAATGGATTCTTCAGCGCAGCGGTTATCTGCTCTCCATAATCCCGCTCGACCTCGCTCTTGCCACCGGTCAGGATGATTCGCAATCCATGGACCGATGCGGCATAGCGGGCAACCTCCGCGTAATACTCAGGCGCCCAGTTCCTGAAGTTCCGGAACCGTTGACTGCTGCACGGGCTGATCAACAGGATTCCACGAGCCGCGGTCCTATCATCACCGGTAGCGGACGTTCCCCCAAAGAACTCCGTCAGCAGATGCTCCGCTTGCTCTCCCGCACTGTTGGGAACGGGGATATCCCAGCGCAGATGACGCGCCTGAACACCGAGCGCCTCGCAGAAGCCGAAAAAACCATCGATGACATGTCCGGGCGGAGCATTCGGGATGCGTTGATTAATGAAGATGCTGTGGCCATCCCTGGACCGGGACCGATCAAATCCGATGCGCACTGGTGCCTCGACCGCGCGTGACACCAGCCCCGCGCGAAGGGCCACCTGCATGAGCAACAGGACGTCGAACGCCCGACCGGAAAGCTTGCGGCGGAGCGTGCCAGTCCCGGCTTTTTTGTCGTGAGTGATAACCTCTACACCATCAAGGTCACCGAGCAGGCCGGCCTCCGTCTGGCCCATGATCCAAGTAAGCCGCGTCTCTGGCAGATGCGCCTGGAGAGTCCGAACGATGGGAACCATATTGCAGCAATCACCGATCGCCGAGAGACGGAACAGGCACAGTCGACGCGGTGCGTTGGCGCTAACGGGTGATTGCTGATGGTGCATTTGGATGTCCGCGCTCAAGGTGAAACTTACTTTATCAGCCCGCCGATCACCTCGTCGCACGAGGTCTCTTCCAACCTTTTTAATCCGCAATGGCTCGAAGCGCAGGGGTTGATCGAGGGAACGGCGCAGGGCCGTGCTGCCGCCTGGTTCATCCGTTTCCATGACGAAGAATGGGTGCTTCGTCATTATCGTCGCGGTGGCCTGCCAGCGAAGTTCAGCAACGATCGATTCCTCTGGATCGGGTTGAGAAGGAGTCGTCCATGGCGAGAACTATCCGTCCTATCGCAACTGCACGCCCTCGGCCTTCCGGTGCCTGTCCCAATCGCTGGCCGTATCCAGAGGAAAACCGCCAGCTATACCGCAGATATCATGACTCGGCGGATCCAGGGCGCGCGTTCGCTGGCGGATTTCATGTTCGACGCTTATTTCCGGGACAGCCAGGATCCGAGTGCTCGCGACGGGGTCTGGCGTGAAACCGGCCGCGTGATTCGAATGTTCCACGCAATCGGTGCCCACCATGCGGACCTGAATGTCCGCAATATCCTTGTCGATGATCAACGCAAAGTCTGGTTGATTGACTGGGATCGCGGCAGATTGAACGCAGGCGCCGCGATTCAGAATCGAAGCATGGCAAGACTCCGCCGCTCCCTGTCCCGGGAGGCGGAGCTGGAGACCATGGCCCGGCAGGGCTGGCCCCTGTTGATGAGCGCCTATTCGGGGGGGGCCTGAATCCGATCGATGATCGCGCTGGTCGACTCACCCGCCACGAAATCGAGGACGCGCACTTCTCCGCCGGCCGCGGTCACCGCGTCGTATCCAGCGATCTGCTCTGGCGAATAGTCGCCGCCCTTGACCAGCACATCCGGAAGAATCTCACCGATCAGCGCCGCCGGCGTATCTTCGGAAAACGAAATGACCCAATCAACGGCGTTCAAAGCCGCTAGCACCGACATCCGCTGGGCGAGCGGCATGACCGGGCGTCCCTCGCCCTTGAGCCTCCGCACCGAATCATCATCATTGACCGCCACAACCAGACGATCGCCAAGCCGTCGCGCCTGCTCCAGATAATGGACATGACCCGCATGGAGAAGATCGAAGCAGCCATTGGTCATCACGACCTTCTCTCCCCGCTTGCGAAGTGGCTCCAGGATAGCCTGGAGAGTCTTGGGATCGAGCACTTCGCGGTTGCCATGCATTACGCCGGCAGCCGCCTCCAGTTCCGGGACGGCCACCGACGCAGTGCCGACTTTTGCCACCACGAGAGAGGCCGCAAGATTCGCGAGCGAGGTGGCGTGCCGAAAATCGGCCCCGGCCGCAAGCGCAGCAGCCAGAAGGGCAATCACGGTGTCGCCGGCACCCGTGACGTCAAAAACCTCGCGCGCATGCGCCGGCAGATGAAATGGGGGCTGGTCACGATACAGCAGACTCATGCCCTCCTCGCCACGGGTGATGAGCATCCCGGCCAGCGATAGCTGTTCGATCACTTGGCCAGCCAGCTGCTCCAGGTCATGGCTGTCCGAGTCGCCATTGCCATGCTGCGCCTGATATTGCCGGAACTCGGTGAGATTTGGCGTCAGCAGGGTCGCCCCTGCATAGCGACGCCAATCCGTTCCCTTTGGATCCACCAGAATTGGGACACCCGCTCTCCGCGCGTCTTGGATAAGACCCTCGACACCGCACAGTGTCCCCTTGGCGTAGTCCGAGACCACTACCACGTCGGCCTCGCGCAGGGCCTCGGCAAACCGGTCGGCAAGGCCGGCCGTCTCGGCAGGGGTAAACGGGCGTTCAAAATCGAGCCGTATCAACTGTTGACGCTGACTGATGACGCGCAACTTGCAGATCGTCGGGTGAGTGGGGACGCGATGTAGCAGCGGCTCCACGCCACTGGCCCGTAGCCGCGACTCGAGCAGGCGGCCATGATCGTCGTCCCCGACCAGACCAATCATCTTGACCCGTGCACCGAGCGAGCCGAGATTCACGGCAACATTGGCCGCGCCACCGGGGCGCAGATCCTCTTCATCAACCCGCAGGACCGGCACCGGCGCCTCCGGCGAGATACGTCCGGTGGGGCCCTGCCAGTAGCGGTCGAGCATGACATCACCGACCACAAGCACTCGGGCGGCACTAAAATCGGGAACTTCAAGCTGCATCGAGGCCCTCGAGACGGTAGATTGTGAGAAATACCGCTCAGATTCTAGCAGTCAGCACCATCGACTACGCGCTCACTCCGACAGAGAGCTTCCGCTAACGTGTCTGATCCGACATCTCGCCCCGCCTATCACCCGCATAACGCCGGCCAATGGCTGATGCTCGCATTGCTCTGGCTGATCGGCAGGCTCCCCCCGAGGGCCGCCTTTACCACCGGTGAATGGGTCGGTCATCTGCTGCGTTTCTCCAGACGACGTCGCCGGATCGCTCTGCGGAATGTGGAACTTTGCTTCCCGGAATTGGAACCGGCACAACGTGAGCAGTTGATCCAGGAGAATCTGCGCTATATGGGCAGAGCCATCGCAGAGACAGCGCTCGCCTGGTTCGGCGGGAAATGGGTTGATCAGATTCCATGCGAGGTCAAAGGCGTTCATCACCTGCATGCCGCACAGTCAGACGGCAGCCCCGTTATTCTCCTCTCGGGACATTTCCTGTGCGTCGAGCTGGCCGCAAGGCTTATCGGACCGCAGCTGGAGATGGCCGTGATCTACAAGCCGTTGCGTAAAAAGCCACTGATGGACCGAGCAATGCTTCGGAGCCGATCCAGAACCCTGGCCGACGCGATACCGCGGAATGATCTGCGAGGCATCATCCGGACCCTCAAGAACGGAACGCCAGTCTGGTACGCGGGTGATCAGGATTACGGCGTAAAAAACAGCGTTTTCGTCCCCTTTATGGGCGTCCCCGCCGCCACGATCACGGGACTCACCCGCCTCAGCAAGCTCGGAAAGGCCCGAGTCGTACCGCTCTATTTCAATGTCAATGAATCCGGCGATGGATACGAGGTGACGCTTGGCAAAGCGCTGGATGGATTTCCGACCGGTTCCGATACCCTTGACGCGCAATGGATGAACGCGGTGATTGAGCGCGGCATCCGAGCACACCCGGAGCAGTACTTATGGGTCCATCGTCGGTTCAAGCATCCGCCGCCAGGCGAGCGGCCCGCTTACAGAAATTCTCTTCAAAAACCCTATAACCGGGTCAAGGGCGCACCATGGTAAGCCCGGCAGCCGACTCAAGCGATTCGGATGCCGTGCTGGTCGTCGGGCCCGGCTGGGTAGGCGACATGGTCATGGCACAGAGCCTGTTCAAGGCACTCAGGCAAGAGAAGCCGGCTCGCGCGATCGATGTGATCACTCCGCCCTGGGGACAGGCGCTGCTCGAACGCATGCCGGAAGTGCGAAATCCGATCCCTTTAGCCGTTCCGCACGGTGAACCTGGACTCGGCAGAAGATGGAAACTGGGACGGGCACTCCGCGTAAAGGACTATACCCAGGCGATCATTCTGCCTCGCTCCGCAAAGGCCGCGCTGATCCCATGGATCGCTGGCATCCCCCGGCGAACCGGGTACCTCGGGGAGTATCGCTACGGGCTCCTGAACGATATCCGACCACTCGATCGACAGAGCCATTACCGCACGGTAGACCGCTTCGTCGCACTCTCCGGTCCACCGGCATCCGGATCCGGCGAGGCCGCAGAGCGATCAGCGACAGGCACAGACCGGATCGATGGCTTGCAACCGGCCCTCCGGAGTTCACCCAGCCAGACATCGTCGACAATACAGGCGCTTGGGATACGCCAGGGGCGGGATCCCGCAGACAGGGCTTCCGGGACAGACGCTATTCTCACCATTTGCCCCGGTGCGGAGTACGGGCCGGCGAAACGCTGGCCAGTCGAGCATTTCGCGAGCCTCGCCAGGATGTATCTCGGAAGAGGCTGGTCGGTGTGGATGCTCGGATCCGGAAAGGATGCGCGAATCACGCAGGAAATTTCGGGACAGGCACCTGGCACCGTCGACCTTGCTGGCCGCACGACACTGAGCCAGGCTATCGATCTGCTGGCCGCCAGCACGGTCGTCGTGAGCAATGACTCGGGGCTGATGCACATCGCGGCCGCAACATCCACGTCACTCGTCGCACTGTACGGCTCGTCAGATCCTCAATATACTCCGCCACTTAGCGAAAAAGCGGAGATCATCTACAGGGGTCTCGACTGCAGCCCCTGCTTTCAGCGCGACTGTCCTCTGGGGCATCTCAACTGTCTCCGTGGCATCACGCCGCAAAGCGTGGCGGATGCAATCGATCGGGCATTCTCGGCGGATGCCGACACCTCCAAAGCGGGACCCTGACTTATGCCCACACGCAACCACTTCCGAAAGACCTATCTGGTAACGGGCGGGGCGGGCTTCATCGGCTCGCATCTCTGCGACCGGCTTATTGCGGCGGGCCACGGCGTGCTCTGTGTGGATAACTATCTCACCGGCAGCCGTGACAACATCGCGCATCTGCTCGATCACCCGCACTTTGAGGCCATGCGCCACGATGTCACGTTCCCCTTGTTTGTCGAGGTCGACGGGATCTACAACCTGGCCTGCCCCGCATCCCCGATCCACTACCAGCGCGATCCCGTGCAGACGACCAAGACAAGCGTCCATGGCGCGATCAACATGCTGGGCCTCGCCAAGCGCCTGAATGTACCGATACTCCAGGCATCCACCAGCGAGGTGTACGGCGACCCGGAAGTCCACCCACAAACGGAGGATTACTGGGGTCATGTCAACCCGATTGGGACCCGCGCCTGCTATGACGAGGGCAAGCGCTGCGCCGAGACCCTGTTTTTCGACTACCACCGCGAGCACAATCTCGAGATCAAGGTGGCACGCATCTTCAATACCTATGGCCCCCGGATGCATCCCAACGACGGCCGAGTCGTGTCGAATTTCATTGTCCAGGCGCTGAAGGGCGAGAACATCACGCTCTACGGTGACGGCGAGCAGACTCGCTCATTCTGTTATGTGGATGACCTCGTTGACGGGCTGCATCGACTGATGGAGACGCGTACGGAGGTCACAGGCCCCATCAACCTCGGTAACCCCGGGGAGTTCACCATGCGCGAGCTGGCTCAGCAGGTGATTGCGGAGACAGGGGCCGGGGTCGAGATGATACACCGGCCTCTGCCATCGGATGACCCGCGGCAGCGACAGCCGGATATCTCACAGGCGCTGGAAACACTCAACTGGACACCGAACATAACGCTCGCCGAAGGACTGAAACCAACGGTCGGCTACTTTCGCGACTTGATTGAGCAGGGGCTTGCCTGAATTGAGCACCGACAGGGGACAGGCACTATCCACGGATAGGGGACAGCCACTCTCTCTATCCGTCGCCATCATCACCAAGAATGAGAGCAGCAACCTCCCGAGGCTCTTCGATAGCCTGGAGCGCCTGAACCCGCGGGAGATCATCGTGGTTGACTCGGGTTCGACCGATGACACCGTGCAGATCGCCCGCAGCCATGGCGCACATGTCCAGGTGACGGACTGGCCAGGGCATGTCGAGCAGAAAAACCGCGCACTCGATGTCTGCACCCAGCCATGGATACTGTCACTGGATGCTGATGAGCCGATCAGCCCCGAACTCGCCGACAACCTCCGCGATCTCCTGGAAAACGGCGACCCGAACAAGGACGGCTACGAGATCAGCCGGATCACCTGGTATCTCGGCGACTGGCTCCGCTACATCTGGTATCCGGAGTGGCGACTCCGCCTGGTCCGTAATGGCACGGCCCGATGGGCAGGTTACAACCCGCATGACCGGCTCGAGACCGCTGGCACCGTCGGGCGCATTAAAGGAGACATCCACCATTACTCCTATGCCGATGTTGAAGACCACTTCCGCCGCAGCATCGACTACGCCCGCATCGGTGCGGAGACCCTCGCTGCCCGCGGCAAACGCTTCCGCTGGCACAAGATTGTGCTCGCCCCCCTTGTCCGGCTTATCCGACTGATGGTCTTCCGTCAGGGCTGGCGGGACGGCTGGCGGGGCTGGATTATCGCCTGGTCCTCGATGTTCTCGTGCTTCCTGAA
This sequence comes from Spiribacter onubensis, assembly GCF_040838425.1. Classification (NCBI taxonomy): domain Bacteria; kingdom Pseudomonadati; phylum Pseudomonadota; class Gammaproteobacteria; order Chromatiales; family Ectothiorhodospiraceae; genus Spiribacter; species Spiribacter onubensis. The sequence goes on from NZ_JBAKFI010000002.1 coordinate 298,198, forward strand.
GTACGCATTCCTCTATGAAATCCAGCGAAAAGAAAAGCTCACTGGCGTCAGCATGCATAATGACAAATAAGCTGCCCACACCAGGGATCAGACTCGTGCCTGGACTATCATGAAAATCAAGAATCGCCCAGTTGGCTCCGCCAACCCGCCCCTGATCATCGCCGAGATCGGAATCAACCATGGTGGCGACCTTAATGTCGCGAAAAACATGGTCAAGCATGCCGCCCTGGCCGGCTGTGAGTGCGTCAAGCATCAGACTCACATGGTTGAGGACGAGATGACAGAAGAGGCGCGGCGCATCATCCCCCCAAATGCCTCGGAAACCATCTGGGACATCATGGATCAGTGCAGCCTCACTGCCGAGGAAGAGGTAGAGCTCAAAACCTATGCCGAGCAGTTGGGTCTAATCTACCTGTCCACTCCATTTTCTCGAAAAGCCGCTGACTTCCTGAACGAAATCGGAGTAGCCGCCTTCAAGATCGGATCCGGAGAATGCGACAACATCCCCTTGATCAGGCATATCTGCCGATTCAAGCGCCCGATCATCATGTCCACAGGCATGCATTCAATCGACTCATTACGCACAAGCGTCGCGGAAATCGAAAGCCACGACATCCCCTACGCACTCCTCGAGTGCACCAACCTCTATCCCAGCCCGCCTGAAAACGTTTCCCTTTTGGGGATACAGGAGCTTCGCGGGGCGTTTCCCAACGCCCGAATCGGTTTCTCCGACCACTCCATCGGGCCCGAGATGGCGTTTGCCGCGCTGGGGCTGGGCGCGAGTATCGTCGAACGCCATTTCACGGACAGCCGATATCGCAAGGGACCTGACATCCCCTGCTCAATGGATCCGGCGGAGCTACGCCTGCTGGTGGACCGGTCCCGCGAAATTCATAAAGCGCTACGGTTTCCGAAGCGACGCACGCCGGAAGAGGAATCCGTCTATCGATTTGCGCGGTCCAGCATCGTGGCCGAACGGACGCTGGATGCCGGGCACGTCATTCGTGAAGAGGACATATGGGCTCGACGGCCGGGCACAGGAGAAATCCCCGGCAGTGCCTTCGATCAGGTCATTGGCCGGCGTCTCGCCCGAGCCGTTGCCCCCAACCAGCAACTTGAATGGGCCGACCTTAAATGAGCGCTACACCGGCACGGCGGAAAATACTCTTCGTCACAGGCACCCGTGCCGACTTCGGCAAGTTGCGGCCGCTCGCGCTCGGTGCCAGCGCCGCCGGCCACGACGTATCGTTTTTTGTCACGGGGATGCATGTCCTGCCTGAGTACGGGCTGACCAAACTCGAAGTCCATAGACTGCCTGATGTACGGGTCACCGAATTCATCAACCAGCGCACCACAGATCCACAGGACATCACTTTCGCAAAAACGGTGACAGGGTTCTCGGACTACCTCCGGATCGAAAAACCCGACCTGGTCATCATCCATGGGGACCGTGTGGAAGCGATGGCGGCCGCGCTGGTCTGCGCGACAAATTACGTCCGATCGGCCCATATCGAGGGGGGCGAGGTATCCGGAACCATTGATGAAGCCTTCCGCCACTGCAACACCAAGCTGGCCACCGCCCACCTTGTCAGTTCGAAGGATGCCGAAAAGCGGATTCTCCGCATGGGCGAGCCTCCGGCGAGTGTATTCGTCATCGGCTCGCCCGAGCTCGATCTGCACAAGGCCGACAGCGGCGTCGATATCAGGGACGTTAAAACCCGATATGAAATACCGTTCGATGATTATGGTGTCGCGATATTCCATTCCGTGACTTCCGAACGCGACAGCATAGAAACGCAAGCCCATATCCTATTCGACACTCTGAGCGCCTCAGGCCGTTGTTTCGTCGTTATCCAACCGAACAACGACCCCGGATCCAACCAAATACTCGACGTCATCACGATGCTACCAGGTGATAGGTTCCGCGTGTTGCCCTCAATGCGCTTCACGCATTTCTCGGAACTACTGAAAAATGCCGCCCTGATCATCGGCAATTCCAGCGTAGGAGTTCGGGAGGCACCTTTTCTGGGCATTCCAAGCATCGATATCGGCACACGACAAACCAACCGATCCAGCGCCCCTTCGATATCAAGCCTCGACGCCCACGATGCGCAGCGCCTCAACCAGATGATCGACAGCCTCTGGGGCGTGCGTTTCGCGCCGGACACCGCCTTTGGCCATGGCGAGAGCGTCGAAAAGTTCCTTGGCGTCATCGAAAGTGAGAGCTTTTGGACCTTGCCCCTGCAGAAAAATTTTTCACAATGAAACACTACACCGCTGTAATCCCGATGCGCGCAGGCTCGAAGGGATGCCCCGGTAAAAACGAGCGGATTTTCTCCGGCAAACCGCTCTATCAGCATACCCTTGATCAAGCCCGTTCATCGGGCTTTTCCGACATCGTCATCACCACCGATATCGAAAGTCTGACGAGCCAGAGACTCAACGACGATATCAAGATCCTGCAGCGTCCCCCACATCTTGCCCTTGACGAAACGACGATGGATGCGGTGCTGAGTCACTTCGTTGATAGCCCGCTGTGTGGAACCGATAAAATCATCCTGCTCCAGGTCACCTCCCCACTGCGACAGATCGAGGACATACGGAAAGCCGTCGCCCTTTTTGAAACGGGCCGTTTTGACTTGGTCCTGAGCGCTTCCAAAGCGGAACGAGGCGTTTTAAAGTATGGCCTTAGTCGCGGCAATGAATTCCTGCCGTTGATCTCTGCTGGCCATTGTTTTTCAAACCGCGCCGAACTGCCTCCAGTCTACCGACCCGACGGCGGAATTTTTATTTTTGGGAAAAACTGGTTCAGGGGCACTCGCAGCCTCGGGGCGGGCTGCATCGGCTTTATCGAAAGTTCATTTCAACCGCAGATGGATATTGATACAGAGGAAGATTTCCGTGCAGCGGAAGAACTATTCGAGGCCGGCAAGGCAGAATAGCGACTAATGAACGTTTTCTTCATAAACAACAACACAAGCCTGTTCTGCTCGATTCTTTCGATTGACCATCTTGGACTCGACTGGTCGCAATCCGTTGTTGCCCTGTCCCGAAAAACCGATGGCAGCTGGCTACCCTTTGCGAAAACCTATGACCTGGACACCTCGAAGGGGTTCGAAAGATTCCAAGGACTGCTCAAAGACCGATCACAGGCTTTTAATGTCTTTCTCCCACATGACGGCGCGAGCAGGGGCATTCGTCGCCAAGCGATCAATCATTCTGGCTGTCAGCAGGTCTATTATCTTGAAGAAGGCATGTTGTCCCATGAAGCCTACCCCTACCGGTTATCCACCGACGCCAGGAAGGTCTGCCGCCTCCCGATCATAGGAAAGGCACTTGTAAAAAAGCTACAGAAACCGCTCTTCAGTGCGGAAAACGCAAAGTTCCTTGCACTGAGCGAATACGCCTTTCCTTTCGCCAACCGGGACACCGTGATTCCGCTAAGCGACTACCAGGGAATGCTGCAATATTACTCTCCACGGATTAACAGGCAGGCCTTCATCATGCTCGCCACGCCGGCAGAAGCATTCGAACCGATACTTGGTGCCTACAAGGAACTTGCCAATCAATCGGAACCGAAGCCCGTCTATCTTAAGTTGCACCCGGATGCGTATAAACATCGCTATGAACGCCGGACGGCAGAAATCATCCGTTCAGCGAGTGATGTCGGAGCGGGCGTGCTTGATCCGGGCACGATCATCGAGGCGGAAGTCCTCCTCAACGGACACCATTTGATTGGCAATCAGACCACGTCGCTCGCCATGTATTCGCGAATGCTCGGGGGGGGCTACACGGCGGTTGATCCGTGGGCCAGCGCGGATGGGATCGCTTCGCAGCAGGCCCCAGGATCAACGGGTGATAGGCTAGGATGACGCATTTCATATCAGAAGAAGCACCTCGAACCGCGGCGTCGCCGCAACCCGGGCCATCGGTCGGCCCGAGGGTGTTGATCGCCGCCGGTGAGGGTCACATTACCGAGATCGAGATGATCATCGGCCTGCGGCGGGTCGGCATCGATATCCATGCGGCGCTCGAGTCCACCTCCCCACACATCAGACGGCTTCGTGACGCGGGGATCCCCGTACGGATACTCGACCTTCGCAGCAACGCTGATCTACCCAATGCCCGCCGGATTCGCGGATGGATCCGGAATGAGAAGCTCGACGTCGTGCATGGGCTCGCCAACCGTCAAGTCGCCAATTTCATTTGGGCAAGCTACGGGCTCCGCAATAAGGTGATCGCCTACCGCGGCGCCATTGGTCATGTATCACGCTGGGATCCAACCTGTTACCTGAAATGGCTCAATCCGCGGATAGATCGCATCATTTGTGTATCGAGGGCGGTGGAAAGGGACCTTGCGGACAGCGGGGTCAAACCCGGTAAGCTCGTGACCATCTACAAGGGACATGACCTGTCGTGGTATGAGGCACTTGAACCGGCCGCGGCCCGTCATGCGGTCAACCGGGAGTTCAACATCCCTGAGGATGCAATCCTGGTGGGAATGGCTGCGAATATGCGCCCTGTTAAAGGCGCGGATCTGCTGCTCCAGGCCATGTATCACCTGCCTGGTCATGTTCATGCCTTACTGATCGGCGAACAACGCGATCCGCAGCTCGCCTCCCTGGCCGCTGATCCCCGGCTGCGCCATCGGGTGCACTTCACGGGTTTCCGGACCGATGCGCCACGACTGATCGGCGCACTCGATATCAATACTGCGCCCTCCCGAGGCCGTGAAGGACTGACCAAGACAGTAATCGAAGGGATGGCACAGGGTATACCGGCAGTCGTTTCTACTGCAGGCGGATTGCCCGAGCTCGTAGAAGATGGCGAGACGGGCTACGTGGTGGATATCGACGATCTTGAAGTGTTGGTTAACCGCCTGAAGACACTCGTCGATGACCCCGAGCAACGCCGCGGGATGGGCAGGAAAGCCCGATACCGCATCGGCGAGCGCTTTGATGTGAAAGCGACCATTGAATCAACGGCGAAACTCTACCGGGACCTTTCAACCGAGCCGGGAGATCGGATCGCCTGAGAGCCATCTTTGGGGCCATCAACCGCCAGTGTAATAATCGATCAGAGATCGGACATGCTGATCGATCCCGAATCTGGGCCTGACCCATGCGGACGCCTGCATACCCAATCGCTGCCGAAGCCCGGCATCACCCACCAACTCCGCCAAGGCCAAAGCCCATGCATCCGGATCATGCGGATCCGCGGTCCGGCCCCGGTCGACATCGACAAGCTCCGGTATCGCGCCGGATGAGGATCCCACCACGGCACAACCAGCAGCCATCGACTCGATAACCGATAGACCGAACGCTTCCTTGGCCGATGGAATGCAGGCAATCTCAACGGCCTGCAGACAATGCGGCAGATCGCTCCGGAAACCGGCGAAACTCACCCGGTCGGTCAGGCCCGCTCGCCTGACACGCGTCTTGAGCTGTTCCAGAAAACCGCCCGGCTCGGCATCACTGCCGCTGGCCTGCCCGATGACGACACCACGCCACGGTGGCAATGCCTCCATCCCCTGGAGTCGGTCCAGCGCATCCACCCAGATTCGATGACCTTTGCTGGCGCTCACCCGACCGGGCAGGGCAATCGCGACGACGCTATCGTCAAGGCCAAGGCTCTGGCGAATCGCGCGCCGCCGTCCGGGAGCCAGACCGCCATCATAGGGCGCCAGATCAATGCCATAGTAAAGCTGGGTGAGCTGGTCGGGCCGGACGGGCAGCGCCTGGCGATTCCACTCATATGTCGCCCGGCTGATTGAGAAAACGCGGCATGCCTTCGCGTAGGCCCAGCGGTGATAGGGATCTTTTTTGGGCTTTTTAACGCCCATGTGATCGGTAAAGAATAGACGCAGATCAGGCGACAGACTCGATAGCAACGCGGCGATCCGCATGTCGCTGGATTTGTGGGCATGCAGAATGCGAATGTCATTCCGTTTGAGATAGCGCAGGATTCGAAAAACCGACGTAAGGGCCCTGCCTCTCGAGCGAAACACAAGGGTCTCCGCCCCCGCGGCTTGGAATGAATCGGCGACGTGCGTCCCTGCCAGAGCAAGTCCATGTACCTCCCAGTCATGACGCCGAAGGGCAGCCGCGACTCGGCCAGGCGCCATCTCGAGACCGCCCCAGCTGTCTGAAAGGCAGATCTGCATGACCCTGCGCGGCGGAACCTCAGCGCTGCCGGACACGCAGCAATACCTCGCTGATCATCGTGGCCGCTGCAGCCATATCCACCGCATCCATATCCGTTTCCTGCGCATTTTCCGGCGGACTGAACGCCAGGCGTTTCTCCGGCCGATTAGTGGTTTGCCAGCGCAGAGCGGTGGAGGATTGCCGCCGGGGATAAAACGCGGCCGTGGGCACGTCCAGGGCGCCCGCGATATGCAGCGGCCCGGTGGAACCACTGATGAACATATCGGCCAATGCAAGGACATGCGCGAATGCCATCAGGCCCTCACAAGACGCATGAACCGCCGCTGGATGGGCGCTAATTGCCTGGGCCACCCGTTCGGCCTGGGCTTTCTCGCCCGGACCGGCGGTTACCAAAACAAAAACGTCATCAGCACATGTCAGCCGATTCGCGAGTTCGGCATATCGGGCCGTCGACAGGTTATTGGCGGAACCACCACTACCGGGATGGAGGACCACCAGGCGGGCATCCGACGGGATTCGATAACGCCACCTCAGCGCCTGCTCCGCCTGATCTCGTTCGCCCCTGCTGAGTCGCAGGTAAGGGCCTTGGATGACTTCCGGGCAATCGATCCCATGATCCGCAAGGAACCGGTACACAAGATCGGTGTTATATACATGCTCCGGCTGCTCGGAACGGGAACGTCGTTGCACAAGCCGATGATTGAATAGCACTTGGGCCAACTTGGTCGCAGGCGCCAGCCGGTAAGGCACCGCGCCTAACAACAGCGAACCAGCCACCCGGGCGGTGCTGAACAGGGCAATAGCCGCGTCGTAACGGTTTTGCCTTATCTCGCGGCCAAGCCCCATCAGTGCCTGTCCCTGATCAATGATCACGCCATCCGAGTACGGACACGCGGAGCCGATCTCCGCGACCGGGGCACTGACGAGTAGATCAATGCGCGCATCCGGCAACGCCTTGCGCAGCGTTGCCAGTGCAGGCCAAGTCAACATGAAGTCCCCCAGCTTGTCGCTGCGGGCAACCAGTATCCTCGCGGGAGTCTTCAAGCCCCCTCCCTGGCGTGGCTTGACGACAACCTGGCACTGAGGCCCATCAGGATGGCCAGCAGAAAGGCGTAGACCATCACGCCGCTATTGTGATTGAAACTCACCTGACTTATCCCGAAAGCCATATAACTCAGAGGCAGTATCACCCCGGCCACCGCAATCCCAAGGCGCATGGACGATCCCGCCCGAAACTGGCCTGCAAACCAGACGAGCGGCAGGATATAGAGCGCATAGAGAATCAGCCCGCCGATAATGCCCTTCTTAGCGAGCACGTTGAGCAGATCATTATGGGCATGCGTGTAGCCGGCCGCCCGCTGACTGATAACGCCTGCCTCGCCGAGCCGGCCCAGATGCTGGATATATCCGGTCTCTCCCCAACCCAGCATCGGCTTTTCCCGAAACAGCTGCCATGCCCCTCGCCACATCTCGAATCTTTTCGATACCGACCCTTCAACAACGTCGCCCTCGCTGTATTGCTGCCAATCGGTCAGCGCCTGTCCAACGCGAACGCTGACACCACTCTGCGGCAAAAGATAAACGGCGCTCGTGAGCACAATAAAAGCGGCAATCACGCCGGCGAGTGTCCGCTTCCTGACGCCGGCCCTGTTCATGGCCAGGAAAAATACTGGAATACTGACCGCTAGCGCGATCCACGCGCCACGGGTGCCGGACAGAAAGGAGGCGATCACACCCAGCGCGGCAGCGGTGGCAAGGAGGCTGATCCAGCCGGCCTTGAAACGCACCTGGGCTTGGGCCCAGAAAAGACCGGCAGCGCAAAGCAGGCCGAACAGCATACTCAAATTGCCGAATTGCACCATCTGCGTCGTCCCGGTAGCCCGGTCCATGGCAAGGACAATCTTCTGCCATATCGCCAACCCCCCGGCTGCAGATGCGCCCGCGGCGACACCCGACCAGAACCACGCCTGAGGCACACGCATGCGCGCCAGTGCGACGAGGCAAATCGCGGCGAAAACAAACCGACTGGGTCGGTCGAATTCCCTCAGACCTTCACCACGCAGGGCGGCGTCTGCCATCCAGAACAACGCGTAGACAAACATGGCCACAACGACCAGGCGAGCCAGAATCGGCAACCGGATGGTGGGCTTGGGGAGAACAAAAAGTCCAACGATACCGACTAGCAGCAGGCATACCGCACCGATGGAGTAGCCGCTGGGAAGCGCGAGACTGAGGGCCCCGGTCAGGAATATTGATACGCCAGCAAGGCGGCTGACCGCTGGAGCCAGGACCCATGGCGCTTGCATCGGGCTCATGCTTTTAACTCGAAAGCCACTCCATGTAATCCCTGACTCCCGCTCGGACATCCCGAAACTCACCCGGATATCCGGCATCCCGCAACCGAGAGACATCCGCCTCGGTAAAGCTCTGATAACGGTCGCGCAGCTGATCCGGGAAAGGAATGTACTCAACCTCTCCCCGACCAAAGTACTCGATCACACCATGAGCGATGTGGTTGAAGGGTTCGGCTCGCCCCGTGCCGCAATTGAACACGCCACTCACCCCCGGATTCTCCAGTAACCAGCGCTTTACCGCGACCGTATCTTCCACGTAGACGAAGTCGCGCCGCTGTTCGCCATCGTCGTAGCCGTCACAGCCCTCGAAAAGCCGTACTTTGCCGTCGGCGTGCAACTGCTGGTAGTGATGATAGGCAACACTCGCCATACCGCCCTTGTGCTGCTCGCGCGGGCCATAGACGTTGAAATAGCGCAATCCGGCCACCTGACTTCCGGCCCTCGGCAACCTCGCTTCGACATACTGGTCGAAAAGCGCCTTGGAATAACCGTAGACGTTTAACGGACGCTCCTCGCCAATCCGCTCCCGGAAATCGTGACCGGCGCCATAAACCGCCGCCGATGAGGCGTAGATGAACGGAATGCGATAAGCCAGGCAGATATTCAGCGCCTGCTTCGAGTACTCGAAGTTGTTCTCCATCATGTAGCGGCCATCCCACTCGGTGGTATCCGAACAGGCACCCAGATGAAAAACCGCGTCAACGGCCTCGTCCCCGTTCTCCACCAACCAGTCGAGAAACTGATTCTGATCCAGGTAGTCGGCGACACCGGCATCGCGGATGTTGAGAAACTTTGTGCCATCGGTCAGATCGTCGACCACGAGCACATCGTCGCGACCCTCCGCATTGAGCCCATGGACAAGATTGCTACCGATGAAACCCGCACCGCCAGTTACAACAATCACGATTCACCTTCCTTCAACTCATACGGATTCGCGGAGCCCTCCGGACGCCTTGAGAAACGCCGGTAAGTCCACTGATACTGCTCCGGGCGGTCACGGACAACCCGCTCGATCTCGCGATTGAGTGCGGTCGCGGCCGTCTCCGGGTCTGCATCTCCGACCGGTTCCGTCACCCGTCGCCAGTGCAGTCGATACCCAGCGCCAAGCGCCAGCCGTTCCGCCCAACCGATGACCACAGGCGCATCGGTGCGTGCCGCCAGTTTGCCGAACAGCGTCATGGTTTTCGCGCGGCGGCCAAAGAATGGAACGAACACACCCTCACCCGGCGGGGACTGATCCGGCAGCACACCCACGGCTTCGCCAGCCTTCAGCGCCTTGAACAGGGCCCGGATTCCAGAGGGGCGTGCGGGCCAGAATACGGCCCCACTCCGCGACCGGCCACGATTGAGCAGCACCTCCAGATCGGCCCAGCGCGGCGGGCGATAGAGCGCGTGGAGCCTGACGCGCTGCGCAAGCCACATCTGCAGCAACTCCCAGGCACCGTGATGCGGCGCGATGACCAGCAGACCCCGCCCCTCGGAGAGCGCCTCATCCACTGCATCTGCACCCTCTACGGACCGAACAAGCCCCAGCACGCGTGGCATCGGCCATTTCCAGAGCGCAGCCAACTCGAACAGGCCCTTGGCATTCTCACGCAACGCCGCACGCGCCAGCCTCTCGCGTTCCTCCGATGACCAGTCGGGGAAGCAGAGCTCAGCGTTGACCCGGGCGACATGCCACTCCTCCCGGTGCAACCGCTCGCTCAACCAGGCGACGGCTCGACCCAGGCGATGCAATGCCGGCAGGGAGAGATGGGAGAACAATCCGAGAAGGCAGTCGATGGCCCTGCCACGACCACGCAGCGGCTGTTCCATATCCGCGTCAGCCGCTGCCGGGGAGGCGGGAGACGGCGGTTTCACTCCCGGCGGTGATGCTCGGCCAGCGCCGGATCGTCCGGATCGAAGTCACGGATGAAGTACTCGGCACCGCAATAGGGACATTTTCCCTCGCCGGTCTTGTGAACCGGAATATAGACCTTGGGATGGCTGTTCCAGAGGTACATACCCGGCATGGGACAGGAGAGCGGGAGGTCATCGACGGTGACCTCGTAGCGGTTCTCGCTATTCGGCTTGATCAGATCGGGGCGATCGTGAGTTTGCGGATCAGGCACGGCAGTCTCCTCGAATCAATCTCCGGCCGCGTCAGGCGACGGGCGTCAGCCATTCATGATGGGCATCGGCACGCCCTTCCACCAGGGCGAAGAAGCGACTCTGGATATCCGTCGTGATCGGGCCACGTCGGCCCTCCCCGATAACCCGGCCATCAAGCTCGCGGATGGGCGTCACTTCGGCGGCCGTTCCCGTGAAAAACGCCTCATCGCAGACATAGACCTCGTCACGGGTGATGCGTCGTTCGCGAACTTCGTAACCCGCCTCACGGGCCAGGGTCATGATGGCATCCCGCGTCACGCCGGCGAGCGCCGAGTGCAGCTCGGGCGTATGGATGACACCGTCGCGGATCAGGAAGAAATTCTCTCCGGAACCCTCGGCGACGAAACCTTCCGGATCCAGGAGCAGGGCCTCGTCATAGCCACAGGCAACCGCTTCCTGGAGCGCCATCATGGAGTTGATGTACTGACCATTGGCCTTGGCCCGGCACATCGCGATATTGACGTGATGGCGGGTGAACGAGGAGGTGCGAACGCGGATGCCCCGCTCCATGTTCTCCTCGCCCATATAGGAGCCCCAGCTCCAGGCCGCCACGATCAGGTGGGTCTGCAGATTATCGGCCCGCAGGCCCATGCTCTCGGCGCCGTAGAAGGCCATCGGCCGGATGTAGCCGCTCTCGAGTCCGTTCTCCCGTACCGCGGCCCGGCAGGCCTCGACGACTTCGGCCTGGCTCCAGGGTAGAGACATACCCAGGATCTTCGCCGAATCGAACAGCCGGCGGATATGCTCCGGAAGCCGAAAAATCGCCGCGCCACGGTCTGTATTGTAGGCACGGATACCCTCAAACACCCCCATTCCGTAATGCAGGGTATGTGTGAGCACATGCACCTGGGCATCGCGCCAGGGCACCAGCTCACCATCCATCCAGATCCAACCGTCCTGATCCGCCATGCTCATGCGCGGCTCTCCTAAGCGTTCTCGTCTGCCCCCGGTTCCATGACCGCGCTCCAGACTGCGGCAACCGCCGCCTGCGACTCGTCTACGGAATCGGCCGAGACGCGGGCCGGCAGCTCCTGCAGGGTCAGCCGGTGGACCATGCCCCGATAGTGTCGATAGGCATCCGCCAGCACCCGCGCCTGTTCGGTGGTGAACTCGCCCGCCCGTTCAAGCTCGTCAAGCAGGCGGATGTTGTCCGTGTAGCGCAGCAGGCCGGCATACCCATAGGCTCCGGCCAACACGCCGTATTGAACCATGAATTCGATATCCGCGATACCGCCACGGTCCTGCTTGAGATCGAACTCATCCAGCGCCGTCGAGCCCAGTTCGCGCCGCATGCGCTCACGCATGTGGCGTACCTCCTCCCGCAACTCGTCCCGGCCGCGGGGGCGGGTCAGGATCTCCCGGCGCAACGCCGCGAAACGCTCGCGCAGGCCGTCACCACCGACCACCATCCGGGCACGGACCAGCGCCTGATGCTCCCAGGTCCAGGCCCTTTCGCGCTGGTACTCCGCAAAGGCATTGATACTGGTGGTGAGCAGGCCGGACTGCCCGCTGGGGCGCAGCCTCGTATCGACTTCGTAGAGGATTCCGCCCGGAGTCAGTGTGTTGAGTATGTGGATCACGCGCTGGGCAAGCCTTGCGAAGAAAACCGCCGGCTCCACCGGCTTTTCACCGGTCGTGGCCGTGCCCGCAGGCACCGGATCGTGCAGGAAGACGACATCGAGATCGGAGCCGTAACCGAGTTCCAGCGAGCCGAGCTTGCCGTAGGCGATGATGCCGAAATCCGCGACCTCACCATCGGCGCGCAGCGGTTCGCCATAGCGGGTGCTCACTTGTCGCCATCCCAGCGACAGAACCCGCTGGAGCACCACCTCGGCGATATCCGTGAGATAGTCGCTGACCAGCATCACCGGAATGGCGCCGGCAAGATCGGCCGCCGCGACCCGCAGCACCTGGGTCTGCTTGAACTGACGGAGGATCTCCATCTGCTGTTCCAGGTCGTCGGGATCGGCACTGGCCATCCGAGCGTCGACCTCGAGACCCAGGGCCTCCCGACTCAGCGGCGCGTAGAGCGTGCGCGGATCCAGCAGCTCGTCGAGCAGCATCGGGTGCAACGACAGGTAGCGGGCGATCCATGGGCTGCCTCCCACAAGGCGCACGAGCTGGGAGATCGCCATGGGATGCTCGTTGAGCAGTGCCAGGTAGGCTGTACGGCGAACGATGCCGTCGAGCAGGGTCAGCAGACGCTCCAGGGCCGCATCCGGCGCATCACCGCCTACCACGGCGGCCAGCAGCATGGGCATCAGCCGGTCCAGCCGTGTCCGACCCTGTTCCGAGAGTGCCCGAACCCGGCTGCCGTCGCGGAATCGCTGGATCATGAGTTGGGCGGAATGCGGATCGGCAAAGCCGGCATCCGCAAGGATCTGGCGGGCCATCTCCTCGTCCACGGTGTCATACCAGACATCGGAGAAATCCGGCTCATCGGTGGTTTCCGCCTCATCCTCCTGCTGGGGAGCGACAAACACCTGATCAAAATGCCCCTGCACCCGACGCCGCCAGCCATCCAGTGCCTCGCGCAGGCCATCCCAGTCCTCGGCACCCATCGCCAGAACCAGGCGCGCCTGATCAAGCGCGTCGGTGGGCAGATCGTGAGCCTGCCGATCGTGCATCGCCTGAATGCGATTTTCGATGCGCCGCAGGTAGCGATAGGCCTCGGTAAGATCGCGCTGGGCATGCGCCGGAATCAGCGCCTGCTCGGCGAGATAGGCGAGCACCGGCTGAAGACTGCGCTCACGCAGCGCCGGCTCCTGGCCGCCGCGGATGAGCTGGAATGCCTGGGCAATGAATTCCACCTCGCGGATCCCGCCCCGGCCCAGCTTGACGTTATCCGCAAGCCGGCGCCGACGCACCTCCCGGGCGATCATCGCCTTCATGGAACGCAATGACTCGAGCGCACCGTAGTCGAGATACCGCCGATAGACGAACGGCGAGAGCGTTTCCAGGAGTGCCTGTCCCTGAACCTGATCGCCGGCGACGACGCGGGCCTTGATCAGCGCATAACGCTCCCACTCCCGTCCCTGTTCGAGGAAGTACAGCTCCATCGCCGGCATGCTCATGGCCAGCGGCCCGCTATCGCCGTAGGGCCGAAGACGCATGTCCACCCGAAAGCACTGGCCATCGGGTGTCTGCTGGTCGAGGGCGGCGATGAGCGAGCGCCCCAGCTGCAGAAAGAACCGCTCATTGGCCCTCGGCTTGTCGGAATCCGTGAAACCGGGCTCGGGAAAGGCGAAGATGAGATCGATGTCGGACGAGAAATTGAGCTCGCGTCCGCCCAGCTTGCCCATGCCCAGCACGATCATCCGCTCGGCATTGCCAGCGCTGTCACGGGGCGTGCCCATCTGCCGACACAACCGCTGGTAGAGCCACTCCAGCGCCTCGTCGATCAGCACATCGGCCAGCTCGGAGAGATCCTCGAGCACCTCGTCGAGCCCGGCTCGCCCGCTCAGATCCCGCCAGGCGATGCGCAGCATCTCGCGCGAGCGGAAGCGGCGCAGGACGCGGTGCAGATCAGTCTCGGCCTCGACTTCCGCCAGCTCGGCACGCAGCCTCCGGCGATATTCGCCGGATTCATAGGGCCGCGTGAGGTCCCCACTGTCGGCCAGCGAAGGCAACGCGGCAACATCGCGCAGGCAGATACGCGAGGCAAACTCGCTCATGGCCCAGACGCGGGGCAACTCCGCCAGCAGCGCCACATCGGCCGGCAGCTCTGCACCATCGGGCCAACGCTCAAGGGCCACCTCAACCGGCGTCTGCAGCACCTCGGGCAACTCGGCAAGCGCCGTGCTAAGCGGCGCGGGGGCGTTCTCAATCTCCATGACCGCAGCTTAGCGACGGCGCTCGATAGCCACAATCACTACCGAGTGCATGCCGGCAATAGCGCGGTTGGACATTCGCAGGATCAGCGGGACATACTACCTTGCATACGCATCTCCTTACTTTACGAGGTCCTTATGCTGGCCAAGCGGACAAGGAAAAATCAGATCACGCTGCCCAAAGCGATCGTCCAATCCACCGGTGCAAGCGAGTATTACGATGTCAGCGTCGAAGGGGGACGAATCATTCTCACCCCGGCCCGGGTCCAGCAGGCAGATGCCGTGCGCGCCAAACTTCGGGAGCTGGGTATCGAGGAGAGTGACGTGGGCGACGCAATACGGTGGGCCAGGCAGCGCGATTGACCATGCCGCGCGTTGTCCTTGACACCAACTGCCTGGTGTCTGCCCTGCTTTTCTCGGCGGGGCAGTGCACCTGGTTGCGAACCGCCTGGCAGAACGGGCGCTTTATCCCGGTGGCCGATCACCGCTGTGCCAGCGAACTGATTCGGGTACTCAACTACCCCAAGTTCAAGCTCTCCGCTGACGAGCAGGAGAGTCTGCTCGCCGACTACCTCCCCTATGTCGAGAGCGTTGACATGGCGACACGACCGGCAGAATTGCCCGAGGCACGTGATGCTGACGATGTCATCTTTCTCGCCCTCGCTGCGGCAGCCGGTGCAGATGTGCTGGTCAGCGGAGACCGCGACCTGCTCACGCTCAACGAGGTGTTCTCCGTCCCGATCCTCTCGGTGGCCGAGTTCCGCGCCTGGCTGGACGACCGGTAGGCACCCCGCCCGCCGGTAATCTGCGCACAAAAAAGCCCCGCCGAAGCGGGGCTTTGCTGGCAGACCGGCTCGCAACGCGAGCCGGCGGGCTGCCGACGGCGTGATTACATCATGCCGCCCATGCCACCCATGCCGTCCATGCCGCCCATGCCGGCGCCGGCGTCATCCTTCTCCTCCGGATGCTCGGCCACCATGCACTCGGTCGTGATCATCAGACCCGAGACCGAAGCGGCGTTCTGCAGGGCCGTCCGGGTGACCTTGGTCGGGTCGAGGATGCCCATCTCGACCATGTCACCGTATTCCTCGGACTGGGCGTTATAGCCGAAGTTGCCCTCACCGTCCTCAACCTTGTTGACGACAACCGAGGCATCCTCACCGCAGTTGTAGACGATCTGGCGCAGCGGCTCCTCAAGGGCACGACGGACGATGTTCACACCCACATCCTGATCGTGATTGTCGCCGGTGACGCCCTCAAGCCCCTTGAGGGTGCGCAGCAGGGCGACACCACCGCCGGGGACAATGCCTTCCTCGACCGCGGCACGCGTGGCATGCAGGGCGTCCTCGACGCGCGCCTTCTTCTCCTTCATCTCGATCTCGGAGCCGGCACCGACCTTGATCACCGCAACACCGCCGGCGAGCTTGGCCACCCGCTCCTGGAGCTTCTCGCGGTCGTAGTCGCTGGTGGACTCCTCGATCTGGGTGCGGATCTGGTCGACACGCGCCTTGATCTCATCGGCACGACCACCACCGTTCACCACGGTGGTCTCCTCCTTGGAGACGTTCACCTTCTTCGCGGTGCCCAGGTCGTCCAGGGTGGCCTTCTCCAGGGTCAGTCCAACCTCCTCGGAGATGACGGTACCGCCGGTCAGCACGGCGATATCCTGCAGCATCGCCTTGCGACGGTCACCGAAACCCGGCGCCTTGACGGCGGCAACCTTCACGATGCCGCGCATGCTGTTGACCACCAGGGTGGCCAGCGCCTCGCCTTCGATGTCCTCGGCCACGATCAGCAGCGGACGGCTCGACTTGGCGACGTTCTCCAGCAGGGGCAGCAGATCGCGAATGTTCGAAATCTTCTTGTCACAGAGCAGGATGTAGGGATCCTCGAGCTCGGCGGCCATGCTCTGCTGGTTGTTGATGAAGTAAGGGCTCAGATAGCCGCGGTCGAACTGCATGCCCTCGACCACGTCGAGCTCGTTCTCCAGACCACTGCCTTCCTCGACCGTGATCACGCCTTCCTTGCCGACCTTCTTCATAGCGTCGGCGATGATCTCGCCGATGGCCTTGTCAGAGTTGGCTGAGATGGAGCCGACCTGGGCGATGGCGGTGTCGGTCTCGCAGGGCTTGGAGAGCTTGTGCAGCTCCTCGACGGCTGCCGTTACGGCTTTGTCGATGCCACGCTTGAGGTCCATCGGGTTCATGCCCGCGGCGACGGCCTTCATGCCCTCACGCAGGATGCCCTGGGCCAGCACGGTAGCAGTGGTGGTGCCGTCACCGGCCGCGTCGGAAGTCTGCGAAGCGACTTCCTTGACCATCTGTGCACCCATGTTCTCGAGCTTGTCCTTGAGCTCGATCTCCTTGGCGACCGACACACCGTCCTTGGTGACGGTGGGCGCGCCGAAGGACTTCTCGAGAACCACGTTGCGGCCACGCGGGCCCAGGGTGACCTTGACCGCGTTGGCCAGAGTGTTCACGCCCGCGGCCATGCGATGCCGGGCTTCATCACCGAAGCGTACGTCTTTGGCTGCCATTGTTGCTTTTCCTCTCGGTTCCGTTTCCTGTGGGAATTCTCTGCAGTGCGCGGGCGCTTCAGCCCTCGATCACCGCCATGATGTCGTCTTCACGCATGACAAGGACCTCGTCCTCACCGACCTTGACCTCGGTTCCGGAGAACTTGCCGAAAAGGACTTTGTCTCCGACGTTGACGTCGAGGGCGCGGACCTCGCCATTGTCCAGGCGCTTGCCGTTGCCGACGGCAACCACTTCGCCGCGGATCGGCTTTTCCGTGGCGGTGTCGGGAATGACAATGCCACCGGGCGTGGTGCGCTCTTCTTCCATGCGCTTGACGACGACTCGATCGTGTAGCGGGCGAAGATTCATCTTCTGATCTCCCTCAATTGGTTGATGTTGGACCCAGCGTGCGTTGTTAGCACTCGCTTCAGGTGAGTGCTAATGATAGTGACGAAACCTTCGGCGTCAATACCTTGTCTCTGGCATGGGGACGATGGTGCTACGATTCAAGGTTTATCCGACCTGTACCCGAGGAGGCCTGGGTGTCCGAAAGGCTGGTTGCGCTGATTACCGCGCCGGAAAGAGCGGTTGCCGATGCCATCGCGGATGCGCTGGTGGAAAGGCGACATGCCGCCTGCGTCAACATCATCCCGGGCGTTACTTCGGTCTACCGCTGGGCAGGGCAGATCGAGCGTGACGAGGAATGGCTTCTCGTCGCCAAGACCAGCGAATCGGCCTACAAGGGCCTGGAGGCCTGCGTGCTCGACCTCCACCCGGATGAGCTGCCGGAGATCGTCGCCGTGTCTGTGACCACGGGCCTCGCCGGCTATCTGGCGTGGGTCGGAACGGAGACGGAAGCCCAGGGATGACGAAAAAGGCAATCGGCCGGCTCGCCACACTGCTCGGCCTGTGGTTGATGTTCATGGCCGGCTCCGTGGTGGCCCAATCCGGTCTGGGTGGATTATTCGGTAACGACAGCCCGGATCAGGACGTGCTGCCGGTCGAGGAGGCTTTCGAGCTCGACATCCGTCTGGACGGCGACGGTCAGGCCACGATCCATATCGACATACAGGATGGCTACTACCTCTACCGTGACAGCCTGGGCGTCGAGGTTGAGGGTGCCAACGCCGGTCGGTACGACCTCGGGCTGGAATATCCCCAGGGCGTCATCAAGGAAGATGCCTTTTTCGGGCGGCAGATGGTCTACAACCGGCCGGTCAGCCTGGCCGTCACGGGTCGGACCGATTTCACCGGCGAAAACGCTCTCACGGTCGCATTCCAGGGCTGTTCCGAATCCGGTGTCTGCTACCCGCCTTACCGCGCCACCGGGACTCCCAGCGACCAGCGCCTCGCCTATGCCATCAACCCCACCGCACCGACGCTGACCGCCGAATCCTCGACGGTCGGCGGACAAACAGCCGGGTCCGCCGCCACGGCCGCACCAGGCGGGGCATCGGCGGACACGGCACAGGGCGCCGGCGGGGGTGAGGCCGGGCGCCTGGAGCGGCTGCTGAACGACGCAAGCCTGCCGACGATCCTGGCGGGATTCTTCGCTGCCGGCCTGCTGCTCGCCTTCACAGCCTGTCTCTACCCGATGATTCCCATCCTGTCGGGGTTGATCGCCGGCGATCCGCACCGCAGCGGCAGCCTGCGCGCGCTCGGGCTGTCACTGATCTACGTGGAGTCCACGGCGATCACCTATGCGCTTGCCGGCGTAGCGGCGGGACTCACCGGGGCGGCCGTACAGGCCGACCTGCAGTCGCCCTGGGTGCTCGGTAGCTTTGCCACGGTATTCGTCATCCTCGCGCTGGGCATGTTCGGCGTCTTCGAGGTTCGTCTACCCAGCGGGCTGCAGACCCGACTGACGACCCTGTCCAACCGGCAGCGCGGGGGCACCGCCATCGGTGTCGCCATCATGGGTGTGCTCTCGACGCTGATCGTCGGCGCCTGCTCCGGGCCTGCGCTGATCGCCGCCCTGGTCTTCATCGGCAGCACCGGCGATGCCTGGCTCGGGGGCCTCGCCCTTTTCACGCTGGCCAACGGCATGGGGCTGCCTCTGATGCTGATTGGCACGGCGGCCGGACGCTGGCTGCCCCGCAGCGGCCCCTGGATGAACACGGTCCGGGCCATCTTCGGCGTCGGCTTCCTGGCCGTTGCGCTATGGACACTGGAACGCTTCCTGCCGGGGCCAGTCACACTCGCGCTCTGGGGCGTGCTGCTCATCGGCTGCGGCGTATGGCTCGGTGTTTTCGAGCGGGTCGAGCCGCCGGTCAGCAATATCCGCCGGTTGGGACGGACAATCGGCGTGGCGGCGATGCTCTGGGGCGCGGCGAGCCTGCTGGGTGCGGCAGCCGGCGGCGGCGATGTCCTGCGACCCCTGACAGGCCTGTCCCTGTCCGCCGACAATGGAGGTGACCAGCGGGAGATGGCCTTCCGGGACATCAACAGCCCCGATCAGCTGGAGACTGCGCTAATGGACGCTCGGGCGGCGGGCCGCCCGGTGATGGTGGATATATATGCCGACTGGTGCGTCTACTGCGTCCAGCTTGAGCAGCGGACCTTCACCAATCCCGCGGTTCAGGATGCGGTCGCCGAGGCCATGCTCCTGCGCGCCGACGTGACGGACATGAACGCCGAGCACCGGGCATTGATGTCACGGCTCGACGTCTATCTGCCACCGGCCATCATCTTCTATGGCCCCGAGGGTCGCGAGAATCGCGAAGCCCGCGTCGTCGGCTTCCTCGGGCCGGAGGCCTTCATTGACCGTGCCCGGCAGGGGCTCTCGGGACCGACCCGATGAGCGGCGGCCTGCGAACCGCCCTGACCGTCCTCTTTGCCGCCGTCATTGGCGCCGGCGGCGGTATCCTCGCCGTGAGCTGGCTGCAGGGCGACCCGGAGCCCACCATGAAGCGACCGGACTTCACACTCCCGGCGCTCGATGGCACGCGCCGAAGCATCAACGAGTGGGACGGCGACGTTGTGGTGCTGAACTTCTGGGCCACCTGGTGCACCCCCTGTCGCGAAGAGATCCCCCTCTTCTCGACACTGCAGGAGGAGTTCGGAGATGACGGCATCCAGTTCCTCGGCGTGGCGATTGACGACCCCGAGCCGGTGCGTGGCTTCATCGCCGAGGTCCCCATGAGCTACCCCACGCTCTACGGCATGGAATCGGCACTGGATGTGGCCGCCGCCTATGGCAATGACCGCGGGACCTTGCCCTATACGGTCATCATCGGTCGCAACGGCGATATCCTGGAACGCTACAGCGGGCAGCTTCACGAACCGGACCTGCGGCCGCTACTTGAGGATCTGTCCGGCGGATAGCCGCGATCTGCGCCGAACCCGTCGCGAACTCCGGCGACCATGGACAAAAACCCTCCCAATGGGCGAAAATCAGGGTTTCGACTGAAGGGGGAGCGCGACGTCATGAGCCGGTTACTGGTCCTCCATGGCCCGAATCTCAACCTGCTGGGCACGCGCGAACCGGGTATTTACGGTGACACCGACCTGAATCAGATCAACCAGCGCCTGACGCTGCAGGCGGAATCGGCTGGCGTCGACATCGAGTGCCTTCAGAGCAATGCCGAGCATGTCCTGATCGAGCGCATCCAGCAGGCGCCCCATGACGGCATCGGCGGAATCATCATCAACCCCGCGGCATTCACTCATACCAGTGTCGCGATGCGTGACGCTCTGGCGGCGGTGGCGATTCCCTTCATCGAAGTGCACCTATCCAACATCCACGCTCGCGAGCCATTCCGGCAGCAATCCTATTTTTCGGATATTGCCCGCGGCGTCATCGCAGGCCTGGGGCCGCTGGGCTACGAGCTTGCCCTGAGCGCCCTGCTCGAAACCACCGAACGGAACTGACCCGCCATGGACATTCGAAAGATCAAACGCCTCATCGAGCTGCTCGACGAATCCGGTGTCAACGAAATCGAGATTCACGAAGGCGAGGAGAGCGTGCGCATCACTCGGGCCGCGGCCCAGCTTGCCGCCGCGCCGGCGCCGGTCGCTCCGGCACCGCCCGCCCCGGCGCCGGCAGCACCGTCGACCGCGGCCAGCGAATCGCCCGCATCCGCCGAGGTCGACACCGCGGAGGCCGGCGGGCATGCCGTGCGCTCACCGATGGTGGGCACCTTCTACCGCGCGCCGTCTCCGGATGCCTCACCCTTCGTGGAAGAGGGCCAGACCGTGAATGCCGGCGACACCCTGTGCATCATCGAGGCCATGAAAATGCTCAACCAGATCGAGGCAGATCGCAGCGGGGTGGTGAGAAACATCCTGCTTGAGAACGGACAGCCGGTGGAGTTCGATCAGCCGCTGTTCGTCATCGAATAGGGCCGTTGCGATGATCGACAAGGTTCTCATTGCCAACCGCGGGGAAATCGCTCTACGCATCCTGCGCGCCTGCCGGACGCTTGGCATCGGTACCGTTGCCGTGCACTCCACCGCCGACCGGGACCTCAAGCATGTCCGCCTGGCGGACGAGTCCGTGTGCATAGGCGGGGCCAGCTCGGCTGAAAGTTACCTCAACATCCCGGCCATCATCAGCGCTGCGGAGCTCACCGATTCAGTGGCGATCCATCCGGGTTATGGCTTTCTCTCGGAGAACGCGGACTTCGCTGAACGCGTGGAACAGTCCGGCTTCCGATTCATCGGCCCCCGCGCCGAGACCATCCGGCTGATGGGCGACAAGGTCTCCGCCATCGACGCCATGAAGGCCGCGGGCGTCCCCTGCGTGCCGGGCTCTGGCGGCCCGCTCACCGACGAAGACGCCGACAACCTGCGGCTGGCGCGGGAGATCGGCTACCCGGTGATCATCAAGGCCGCCGCCGGTGGCGGCGGTCGCGGCATGCGGGTCGTCCACGGCGAGGGCGCGCTCCTGCACGCGATATCGGTGACGCGCACGGAAGCCGCCAACGCCTTTGGCAGTGACGTGGTGTACATGGAGAAGTACCTGGACAACCCCCGTCACGTCGAGATCCAGGTCATGGCCGACGAACAGGGCAACGCGGTGCATCTCGGAGAGCGCGACTGCTCCATGCAGCGCCGCCATCAGAAAGTGATCGAGGAAAGCCCGGCGCCCGGCATTACCCCCGCAGAGCGTACCCGCATTGGCGAACGCTGCGCGCAGGCCTGCCGGCAGCTCGGCTACCGCGGCGCCGGCACCTTCGAATTCCTCTATCAGGACGGCGAGTTCTACTTCATCGAAATGAATACCCGCATCCAGGTGGAACACCCGGTAACGGAAATGGTCACCGGCCGCGATCTGGTCGCCGAGCAGATTCGGGTGGCGAGTGGCGAGGGGCTCTCGTTCACACAGGCCGACATCGAGTTTCGTGGGCATGCCATCGAGTGCCGTATCAACGCCGAGGACCCGGAGCGCTTCATGCCGTCACCGGGGCAGATCACCCTCTACCATCCACCGGGCGGCCCCGGCGTGCGGGTCGACTCACATGTCTACACCGGATACCACGTCCCGCCTCACTACGACTCCATGATCGGCAAGGTCATCACCTGGGGCGAGGATCGCGACAGCGCCATCGCGAGGATGCGCACCGCGCTGAGCGAGCTGGTCATTGAAGGCATCAATACCAACACGGCGTTGCACGAGGACCTACTGCTGGACCGCGGCTTCGAGGAAGGCGGAACCAACATCCATTACCTCGAGAAGAAGCTGGGGCTGAGCTGAAGCCTCGGCAGCCGCCCTTCAGCCAGACAGCAACAGACGCAGCCCGACGATCACGAGAAAGACCGCGAACGCGCGGCGCAGCCAGACCGCCGGCAGACGGGTTGCCACCCGCGCTCCGACGGGCGCCAGAAAGACGCTCGCCAGGGTAATGCCACCGACGGCCGGCCAATAGATATAGCCGGTACTCCAGGCAGGAAGCGCGTCCTCGCCCGTACCGGCGAGGATAAAGCCGATACTGCCGGCAACGGCGATGCTCACGCCGGCCGCGGACGAGGTCCCCACCGCCTGGCGCATGGTCACGCCCGCCCAGATCAGAAAGGGAACCACCAGCGTCCCCCCACCGATGCCGACGAGGCTCGAGACGGCACCGATCAACCCACCGGCGACGACTACGATGGCCCGCTGCGGCATGACACGGCCGGGCGGCGGCTGAAGCGCGAAAGCCATGCGCGCGGCAAGCACCAGCACGAAAACCGCAAAGATCACCCGTAACGCATCGCCAGGCAGCGCCGCCGCAAGGTGGGCGCCCAGCAGGGCGCCACTCATCAGGCCGGCAACCAGCCACGGCAGCGCCGAGAACATCACATTGCCCAGTCGCCAGTGTGCCCGGGCCGAGGAAAGCCCGGTCACCACGATCGTCGCCAGCGAGCTGCCCACCGCCATGTGCATGGCCACGTCCATGCTCAGCCCCTGAGCCTGGAAGATGGGAAGCAACACCGGCACGACAACCACGCCCCCGCCGATGCCAAACAGGCCGGAGGCGAACCCGACCACCGCGCCGGCGAGGACGTAGACCAGGAGATCGAGCACCCGCTGCTCCGTTGATGCAGATCGAAGCGTGCATTATGGCATTTGCTCTACAATGTCGGTATCGACAAGCGAATCAAGGGGAGCGCGGGCTCATGCGCATCCAGACTGTCTGCATCCTGGGCGGAACCGGCTTCATCGGCCGTCAGATCGCCAATCGTCTCGCCAACACGCCGGTGCACATCAAGGTGCTCACCCGGCGTCGGGAGCGCAACCGTCATCTGCTACCCATCCCCAACCTCGAGCTCATTGAAGCCAACGTCCATGACCGGGAAGACCTCTTTCACCATCTGGAAGGCGTCGACGCGGTCATCAATCTGGTCGCCATCCTCAACGAGGAGAACAAACCGGGGCGGCGCTTCGAGGATGTGCACGTGCACCTGGTGGAAAAGCTGCTGGGTGCCTGCCGTGACGCGGGTGTGAAGCGGCTGTTGCATATGAGCGCTCTGGGTGCCGATATCAACGGCCCCAGTCGCTATCAGCAGACCAAGGGCGAGGGTGAACGCCTGGCGCTTGCGGCCAATGGTGACGACCTGGCGGTGACGGTCTTCCAGCCCTCGGTGGTGTTCGGCCCGAGCGACAGCTTTCTCAACACCTTCGCCAGCATGCTCAGGCTGGCTCCAGTCATGCCGCTGCCTACCCCCAAGGCCCGCTTCCAGCCAGTCTATGTGGATGACGTCGCAGCGGCGTTCGAGAAGGCAATGGCCGACCGCAACACCTTTGGGCGAACCTACGAGCTGGGCGGGCCGGAAACCTACACCCTGGAGGAACTGGTGCGCTACGTCGCGGCATTGATGGGCGTGAAGCGGGCCGTCCTGGGCCTGTCCGACGGACTATCGCGACTGCAGGGGCGGATCATGCAGCGCATGCCCGGCAAGCCCTACACCTACGATAATTATCTCTCGAGCCAGGTGGACAACGTGTGCCACCACAACGGGCTGCCGGATCTGGGTATCCACCCGACGGCCCTGGAAGCCGTCGCGCCGGGCTATCTGGGTGGCAGACGCAGTCGAGACCGTTATGACGAATGGCGCCGCGAGGCCGGTCGCGACAACGGGTGAGTACCGCCGGCCTGGAGATTTACAAAGTCGGTGGCGCGGTCCGTGACCGGCTGCTCGGCCTGCCGGTGCACGAACGCGACTGGGTCGTGGTCGGCGCGACACCAGAGGCGATGACCGATCGCGGCTTCCGCCCCGTCGGTCGGGAATTTCCGGTATTCCTCCACCCCGAGACAGGCGAGGAGTACGCACTGGCCCGGACCGAGCGTAAAACCGGCCCCGGGTACCACGGCTTTACGTTTCATGCGAGCCCGTCCGTCAGCCTGACCGAGGACCTTGGGCGCCGGGATCTGACGGTCAATGCCATGGCGGAGGCCTCTGACGGGACAATCATCGACCCGTTCGGTGGCCGCAGCGATCTCGAGTGCCGGCGCCTGCGCCACGTCTCGGAGGCCTTCCGCGAAGATCCTGTACGCATTCTTCGGCTGGCGCGGTTCGCAGCACGGTTCGAACCACTCGGCTTTCAGGTGGCGGACGACACCATGGCGTTATGCCGCGAGATGGTGGACAGTGGTGAGGTCAACGCTCTGGTGCCCGAGCGGGTCTGGCAGGAGACGGCCAAGGCGCTTATGGCGCCAGCACCCGATGCGTTCATTCGCACGCTCAGGGAATGCGGCGCACTGGGCGTCCTGTTTCCGGAAATCGATCGCCTCTTCGGTATACCCCAGCCCGAGCAGCATCACCCGGAGGTGGACACCGGAGAGCACATTCTGCTGGTACTGCGCCAGGTGGCACGACTTGACGGTGATCTGGCCACCCGTTTCGCCGCACTCGTCCATGACCTGGGCAAAGGGCTGACGCCCGCCAACGAACTGCCACGGCATCACGGCCATGAGGCACGCGGCGTTCCTTTGGTCGATGCCATCTCCGAGCGGTTGCGGATCCCTTCGGAATGCCGCGATCTGGCCCGCGGCGTTGCCCGGTACCACCTGCACTGCCATCGCGTCCAGACGCTTCGACCCCAAACCCTGCTCGGCATGCTGGAAGGGCTGGACCTATTCCGGCGGCCGACCCGGCTGGAAGGCTTCCTGTTGGCCTGCGAGGCCGACTATCGCGGCCGCCTCGGGCTCGAGGATCGCCCCTATCCGCAGGCAGACCACCTGCGCAAGGCCCTGGATTGCTGCCAGGCGGTGGACGCCTCTCAGTTCGTGGCCCAGGGGCTGCAAGGCCCCGCCGTTGGCGAGGCCATTCGCGATGCCCGCCTTCAGGCGCTCGCAGCGCTGCGCGCCGGACCGCAATCCGCCCCTGATTGAAGCCGACGCTGAACGCCCCGTTACCGAACGGCGAACAGCCAGAAGAGAATCAGACCGAGACCGACTCGGTAGATGACAAACGGCGTCATCCCGACGCGTGCCACCAGCGCCAGGAATGCCCCGATACAGAGATAGGCCGACACACCGGCCACGCCGACACCGACGCCGAACATCCCCCAGTGGACGGGTACACTCGCACCGGCGAGCTGCAGGGCCTTCCAGGCGCCGGCGAGCGCAATGGCCGGGATCGAGAGCAGGAAGGAGAACCGGGCGGCCGCCGTCGCGTCCAGTCCGAGCCAGAGCGCGGCGGTCATGGTAATGCCAGAGCGCGAGGTGCCGGGAATGATCGCGAGCACTTGGGCGGCGCCGATAAAAAGTGCCGCCCCTGGTCCGATGTCACGCTCGTCACGCCCCCCCTGACGGCGGGCCGACACCCAGAGCAGAATGCCGAACCCGACGGTCGCCGCGGCGATGACCAGCGGCCGGCGCAGAATGGTCTCGGCGGCATCGGCCAGCACCAGCGCACCAAGCACCAGCGGGACTGTCCCCAGCACGATGGCCCAGCCGAGGCGGCTGTCTCCCACCCGCTCCCGGCGCCAGGCCGACTGGAGAGTATTGGCTGCCAGCGGCATCAGCTGGCGGCGGAAATACAACAGCACGGCCAGCAGCGTCCCGACATGAACGGCCACATCGAATGCGAGTCCCTGGTCTGGCCAGCCCAGCAGACGCGGCAGCAGAATCAGGTGCGCCGAGCTGGAGACGGGCAGGAACTCCGTCAGCCCCTGTATGAGCCCGAGCCACAGTGCCTGGGCCAGATCCATTCAACGCGGCTCTGCGCGATAGAGCGCCATCGCGGGATCCAGCCCGGCTGGCGCAGGCCCGGGGAGATGACGAAAGCGTCGCGCGGTCGCTCCGGGCAGGGCGGCGCGGACCGGTTCGCTGATGACGACATCACATCCGGCGGCCCGCCCGGACAGCCTGGCTGCGACGTTGACCGTCTCACCGACGGTTGTATACGTGAGACGGCTTTCGCAGCCAATACTGCCCATCACGACATCGCCACTGTGCAGGCCGGCACCGATTGGCACCGGGTCATCCGTGCGATCAACCCGCACGCCTTCCGGCCGCTCCACGATCTCCAATGCGCATCGACAGGCGCTTTCCTCAGCCGAGCACCCCTCGAAAACCGCCATCAGGCCATCACCGGTAAAGTTGTCCACATAGCCGCCATGGCACTCCACGACACGGGCCTGCCGACCAATGCAACGGTCCACGGTGCCGATCAGCACAACCGGATCCATGCTCCTGGACAACTCGGTAAACCCCCGAATGTCCGTGAACAGGATACAGACATTGGCATGGCGCGGTGAGCGCAGGGCCCGTTCGGCTAAGGGGCCGGCGTCCAGCAGCTCTCGTACGGGCGGGGACAGATAACGGGAAAACCAGGATTGTCGGTACGCATACAGTGGCGTTGCGGGCCGGTAACGGTAGTCGCCGAGGGATTCCATTCTCTTCTCCGGTTGGTCATTTCCGTGACTGACCCGAATTAGTACTAAATTAATCTTGTTTCACTGACAAGCGCGCCCGATGGTCGGTGAAGGCAAATCCGGGCAGCGTTGTGTCGAGGCCACGTCCGAGGCCAAGCACCTTGAAACGCTCGCCCATCTCGTCCGGGAAGAGCAGCGGTTTGGCCTGCTGTGCCAGCTCGGCCGCCTGGTTTGGATCGCTGGCAGCCCGTTCCTCGATAATCCCCGGCAGGCCGGCGCCGGCGAGGAAATTCCCCTGCGTTGCAAAGCCGAGCACTTCCAGCCCCGCCGCGGCCCCGGCGCGTGCTGCCGCGGTGAAGTCCACCGACGCGGTGATATCCTGCAACCCGGGCCAGAAGAACGGGTCATCGTGGGCTCGATGCCGGTAATGGCAGAGCAGCGTTCCGGTCGCACGCTGCGGATGGTAGAACTCCCCACGCGGATAGCCGTAATCGATCAGGAGGGCCGCACCGGCTTCGATGATGTCGCCGAGGGCGGCCACCCATGGCTGGAGCGACGGGCACCACTCGGAACAGTAGCCTGGCGGCAATCGCGCGCCGAGATCCGCCTCGATGTCGAGAACCGCTGAAGCGAGGGCGTCGTCGGCCGGCTGCGGATACCACCCCAACTCACCCTCGTCGTTGATTCCAACCGCCAGATTCCGGATGCCGTTCTCGGTTCGCTGGAATCGCCGGACCGGCAGGGCATCGAGCACTTCATTGGCCAGAATCGCGCCGCGGAAAGCGGCGGTCGGCAACCGATCGAGCCACTTCACGCGGTTGCGAACGGACGCCGGCAGCGTCTCCAGCGTACGCGCCTGCTCCGCCCGCAGATCGGCACTCACCTCGACAATCAGGTAGCGCGCAGGCAGGGCTCGCGTCCGGTGGAGTTCCAGCAGCAGGTCGGCTGCCATCTGCCCTGTTCCCGCGCCAAACTCGAGCACCGTGTCGCCATCCACCGCCTCCAGTATGCGCTGGACCTCGCATGCCATCGTCTGCGAGAAGAGCGCGCTCATCAGCGGCGCGGTCGTGAAGTCCCCGCTGGGCCCGAATCGAGCCTGACCGGCACTGTAGTAACCAAGCCCCGGGGCGTAGAGCGCCAGCGCCATGTAATCGGCGAAGTCCATGGCGCCGCCGGCCATCGCGATGGCTGCCTCAATCCGCTCGCGAAGGTCCCGGCTATGCGCCGCCGCGTCGGCATCCGGCTCCGGGGGTGGCGGAGGATCGCGCCGGGCCACGCTCAGCCACCGGTCTCGGAGGAGAAATCGAGGGCGACCGGCTGCAGGCCACTCTTTGCATCGAACTGTGCCCAGATATCGGCGTAGCGTCGGCCATCCACCGGATGTCGCTCCGCCGGGGCAATGTCCATCAACGGCTTGAGGACGAAAGCATATTTAAGGATTTCATCGCGAGGCAGGATCGGCACATCCTCGCGAATGGCATTGCCAAGCGTCAGCAAGTCGATATCCAGCGTCCGGGAACTGAAGCGCTGATCCGTGCGAAGCCGCCCCTGCGCGGTCTCGATCTCGCGACAGGCCGCAGCCAGCTGCTCAGCCGAGTCATCGGTGTCGAGCCCGACCACCAGGTTGTAGAAATCATCACCCTCGAACCCCACCGCAAGCGTCTGGTAAACCGGCGAGATGATGAGCCGACCGTATCGGCGATGGAGCGCTGCGACGCCGGCGCGCACATGGCGTTCGGGTTCAATATTGCTGCCGATGCTGAGATAGGCGCGATTCATGGGACCTCTGCTTGGCTTCGGACAAGTGTGACACCGACACTCCGGGCGGCGGGCAGGGCGCCCGGCTTGCGCAGCACCACCTCAACCTGCCGGATCGCGGGGTTGATGAGCACCGCGTCCGCCAGGCGCGCAGCGAGTGTCTCGATGAGCTGGCAGTCCGCCTCCGCCGCCAGCCGAACGAGCTGCTCGCTCAGAGCGGCATAGTCGACGGCGTCATCAAGCGCGTCACTGGCTGCCGCAGCGTGCGTATCCACACTCAGCGCCAGATCGAGCTCCAGGTGCTGGGCAAAGGCGCGTTCCCAGGCGTGAACGCCAATCACGGAGCGCAGCGAGAGCCGCTCAAGGAATAAGGTATCCATCGGCGACGGAGCATTTCACGTCACCGCAGGCAGCACAAGGTCTGCTTGACCGCACGCCGGCCGCGGGGTGGAATGCCGCCATGACGGGTGTTTTCATGATCTTCATCGGCTATCTGGCGGGCTCGCTGTCGACCGGCATCATCGTCGCGCGGCTGATGGGGCTGGGAGATCCGCGCGAGGACGGCAGCGGCAACCCCGGCGCCACCAACCTTCTTCGCCTCGGCGGGCGGAGCGCTGCTGCTGCCACATTGCTTGGAGATGGCCTGAAGGGTGTTCTGCCAGTGCTGGCGGGCCATGCCCTGGGGCTATCGGACGGCCTGCTGGCACTGGTCGGTCTGGCCGCCTTCCTCGGCCACCTCTATCCGGCCTTCTTCGGATTTAGGGGCGGCAAGGGCATTGCGACCGGGCTGGGCGTTTTCGTGGCCTGGTCCTGGCCCGTGGGACTTGGCGTCCTGCTCAGCTGGCTGGCCGTGGCGGTGCTGATGCGGATGTCATCGCTGGCGGCGCTGATCAGTTTTGCGCTCGCGCCGGTGTATCTGCTGCTGTTCACCGATGCCTGGCCTCTGGCGGCAGCAGCAGCCGGCATGGCGCTCCTCACTATCTGGCGGCACAAGGGCAATATCCAGCGGATTGCCCGCGGCGAAGAGCCGCGTATCGGCCGGCGTTAGTCAGCCGGCGCCGGCACCCGCAGTTCATCCATTGGCCAGCGCGGGCGAATATCCAGGGAACCGACATCACGCTGTCCGGCAACCAGCCGACAATATCCCGCGTAGGCGATCATGGCGCCGTTATCCGTGCAGAAAGCCAG
This sequence comes from Spiribacter onubensis, assembly GCF_040838425.1. Lineage (NCBI taxonomy): Bacteria > Pseudomonadati > Pseudomonadota > Gammaproteobacteria > Chromatiales > Ectothiorhodospiraceae > Spiribacter > Spiribacter onubensis. The sequence goes on from NZ_JBAKFI010000002.1 coordinate 328,459, forward strand.
CCGCGGACAGGCCATGACGGCGCCCTGCTCTTCAGCCACCTGGCGCAGACGATCACGCAGTGCCTGATTGGCCCCTACACCCCCCGCCACGACCAGATGCCGCACGCCGGTCTGTTCAAGCGCCCGCCGCACCTTGATAGCGAAGGTGTCCACCACGGCATCCTGGAACGCGCGGGCAATGGCGGCACGGGTCGCCGCATCCTCGTTCGCCTGGCGTACCGCATTGACCACGGCGGTCTTCAGGCCGCTGAAACTGAAATCCAGTCCGGGCCGGTCGGTCATGGGCCGCGGGAAGCGGAACGGTCCCGGACCACCGTCCCGGGCCAGCGCCTCCAGCTGCGGCCCACCCGGATAGGGCAGGCCGAGGAGCTTGGCCGTCTTGTCAAACGCCTCGCCAGCGGCATCGTCCAGCGACTCACCCAGCACCCGATAGCGGCCGATGTCGGCGACTTCCACCAGCAGCGTATGACCACCAGAAACCAGTAGCGCCAGAAACGGAAATGCCGGCGGGTCGGGTTCGAGCATCGGCGCCAGCAAATGCGCCTCCATGTGATGAACGCCGAGCACCGGGCAACCCAAGGCCCAGCCCAGGCCCTGCGCTACCGATCCTCCGACCAGCAGCGCACCGGCCAAACCCGGGCCCCGGGCATAGGCGATACCTCCGATATCGGCTGCCGCCAGGCGCGCTTCGGCCAGACAGTCCTGCACCAGAGGCAGGACGCGGCGCACATGATCACGGGAGGCCAGCTCGGGAACGACACCCCCATAGGTGGCATGCGTCGCCACCTGGCTGTGCAGACGGTGGGCAATCAGGCCGCGGTCACCCGAGTAGAGGGCAATCCCCGTTTCGTCGCAGGAGGTCTCGATGCCCAGAACGATCATGAAAACGCCACTAGCGGAAGCTTTTGCATTTAAGGGAGCGCCGGCTTAGACTACCGGGCTCGATTGGTTTATGCCGATTCTACGACGTTTACAGCAACACGGTAAGGTTTGAGCTCTATGCCGAGTGTCAAGGTTCGCGAGAACGAGCCCTTCGAAGTGGCCCTGCGCCGCTTCAAACGGTCCTGCGAGAAGGCCGGAGTACTTTCCGAGGTACGCCGCCGCGAGCATTATGAAAAGCCCACCCAGGAGCGCAAGCGCAAGCAGGCGGCGGCAGTCAAGCGCCACGCCAAGCGTCTTCAGCGGGAGAATCAGCGCACCCAGCGTCTCTATTGAACCGGACGCCCGCCGGTGAGTGACCTTAAAACGCAAGTTATCGACGCCGTCAAGGACGCCATGCGGGCCGGCGATAAGCCGGGTCTGGCCACGCTGAGGATGGTGAGCGCCGCCATCAAGCAGAAAGAGGTGGATGAGCGCCGGACGCTGACCGACAGCGACGTGCTCGCGATCCTCGACAAGATGGTCAAACAGCGCCGGGAGTCGGTGGAGCAGTACGAAGCCGCAGGCCGAGAGGAACTGGCCGCTGCTGAGCGCGCCGAGATCGATACGATTGGGGAATTCCTCCCCCGGGCACTCGATGAGTCGGAGATCAGCGCGATGATCGCGGCGGCCATCGAAGAGACCGGCGCCGAGTCCATCCGCGATATGGGCAAGGTAATGGCAAAACTCAAGCCCGAGGTTCAGGGCCGGGCCGACATGAGCACCGTCAGCGCCCGGGTCAAGCAGCACCTGGGCTGATCCTTCGCCTCCTCTGGCCCGCCGGTTTGCCGTAAAGTGGCGATCATGGCCGGCCGAATTCCAGATACCTTCATCGACGAACTGCTTGCCCGGGTCGATATCGCGGATATCGTGGGCGAGCGGGTCCGACTGCGCCGTTCCGGGAGTAACTACCTCGGACTCTGTCCTTTCCACGGTGAAAAGACTCCGTCCTTCACCGTCAGCGCTGACAAGCAGTTCTACCACTGCTTCGGCTGTGGGGCGCATGGTAGCGCCATCCGTTTTCTCATGGAGTATGACCGCCTCGACTTCCGCGAGGCCGTGGCTCAGCTCGCCCGGACGGCGGGCCTGGAAATGCCCGAACAGGGCCGCGGCGAGGCACAACAACCGAGCCAGAAACCGCTCCACGATCTGCTGGCGCAGGCCGGTCGCCAGTATCAGCAGTGGCTGCGTCAGCACCCGCAGCGTCAGCGCGCCATCGATTATCTGCAGAAGCGCGGGCTGAATGGCGGGATCGCCCAACGCTTCGGCATCGGCTTCGCCCCGCCGGGTTGGGATAACCTGCTTCGTGAGCTCGGCAACCCCGACCACCTGAAACAGGCCGGTCTCGTCGTCGAGCGGGACGGCGGCCGGGTCTACGACCGTTTTCGTGACCGCATCATGTTTCCCATCCGGGATCACCGCGGCCGAACCATCGGTTTCGGCGGTCGGGTACTGGATGACGGCGAACCGAAATACCTGAACTCCCCCGAAACACCGGTCTTCCACAAGGGCGAGGCGTTGTACGGTCTCCACGAAGTACTGCAGGCCGATCGCCACCCGACCGATATCGTCGTTGTCGAGGGCTACATGGACGTGGTGGCGCTCGCCCAGCACGGACTCCCACGCGCCGTCGCCACACTCGGAACCGCCACGTCGACCCGCCAGGTGGAACGGCTGCTGAAGACCACCGGCGATGTCATTTTCTGTTTCGATGGCGACGAGGCCGGCGCACGCGCGGCATGGCGTGCACTGGAGAACGCGCTGCCGGCCATGCGCCAGGGCCGCCAGATCCGTTTCCTTTTTCTGCCCGACGGTGAAGATCCGGACAGTCTGGTCCGGCAAAGCGGCAGCGAGGCCTTCGAGTCGCGGCTTCTACAGGCCACTTCGCTGTCTGATTACCTGATCGACCGACTGCAGCAGCAGACAGACATGCAGAGCATGGATGGCCGGGCGAGGTTTGTGGAAAAGGCCCTCCCGCTGCTCCAACGACTGCCGCCGGATGTCTACCGGCACATGCTCATCGAGCGTATGGCTGGCCTCGCCCGCCTCGATACCGGTTACCTGGAGGGTGTCGTGGATGGCCGGGAGCGGATCGGGCGCCGGCAGGCCCGCAGCGAAAGCCGCTCCTCCGGCCTGGATACGGGGAGCGTGCGGCGGACACCGGTGCGGCTGGCCATCGCCCTGTTGCTGCAGCGCCCGGCCCTTGCGCATCAGGTTGAAGACATTGCCTCGCTGCGCGGCCTTGACGACCTCCCGGGCCTGCCGCTGCTCGTACAACTGCTTGAATTGAGCATCAATGAACCCCAGATCACCCCAGGAGCGGTACTCGAGCGGTTCCGTGACACTGAGCATGAGGCCGCACTATGGAAACTCGCGACATGGGATCATCTCGTGCCGGAATCGGGCCTGGAGGCGGAATTCGCGGATGCGATGAACCGCGTTCGCCGGTTGTTGTCGGATCGTCGCCTGCAGCATCTGAACGAGCGTCTGCAGGCCGGCGAACTCACCGCCGAGGAGTGGACCGAATGGACCCGACTCAAGAAATAGGACGTTGCCACAGCGCAGCGTTGTGAATTGGCGAGGAAGTGCTAGTATACGCGGTTCAGCGTAAAACGCGGCCCGCCGAAACAACCCCAGCATCGGTAGCTTATGGCAAGCCAGGATCAGCAGTCCCAGATTAGAGAGCTCATTGCCCGTGGCAAGGAGCAAGGTTACCTCACGTATGCCGAGGTCAACGATCACCTGCCCGACGACATCGTCGAGCCGGAACAGATCGAGGATATCATCGGCATGATCAACGACATGGGCATCCCGGTCCATGAAACCGCTCCCGATGCCGACACGCTCCTGCTCAGCGACGGCGCGGTATCCACCGACGAGGACGAGGCCGAGGAGGCCGCGGCCGCGCTGGCAGCCGTGGATGCCGAGTTCGGTCGCACCACCGACCCGGTCCGCATGTACATGCGCGAGATGGGCACGGTGGAGCTGCTCACCCGGGAAGGGGAGATCGAGCTTGCCAAGCGCATTGAGGACGGACTCGACCAGGTCCTGAGGGCGCTCTCGGCCTATCCCGAGTCGTCACGGACCATGGTCGCTCTCCATCACGGGATCCAGAACGGTGAGCTGCGACTGGCCGAGGTGGTCGCCGGATTCCGTGACGTCAGCGAGCTGGTTGAAAACGTCCCCGAGGTGGTTGCCATCCAGCAGGCCGCAGCCGAGGAAGCCGCGCGCGAGGCCGAGGCGAGCGCCGCGGAATCCGACGATGACGAGGAGGCCTCCAGCGGCGATACCGGCCCCGACCCGGAGCGTGCCGCACAGATCTTCGATCGCATCGAGGTACGCCATAACGAGATGGTCGAGGTGCTGGAGCGGGAAGGCCCCGACAGCAAACAGCTGGCGGAGATCCGCGAGGAGATGACCGGGCTTTTCCTGGCCATCAAGTTTGTGCCAAAAGTGATTGAGGGCCTGGCAGGCAACCTGCGCAAGGCGGTGGAACGGGTCCGTGCCGCGGAGCGCGAAGTGATGCGCGTGGCCACCAAGCAGGGCACCATGCCTCGCAAGGACTTCATCGCCCGCTTCCCTGGCCACGAGACGGATACCACCTGGGTCGACGCGGTGATCGCCGAGGGCAAGGCCTACAGCAAGCAGATGGCGGAGTGCCGGGAAGCGCTGCTCGAGCAGCAGTCGGAACTGATTCAGATTCGGGAGCTCACCGGTCTCCCGCCCTCCGAGATCAAGGAAATCAATCGCCGGATGTCCATCGGCGAGGCGAAGGCGCGCCGGGCCAAGAAGGAAATGGTCGAGGCCAATCTGCGCCTGGTGATCTCCATTGCCAAGAAGTACACCAACCGAGGACTGCAGTTCCTGGATCTGATCCAGGAGGGCAATATCGGCCTGATGAAGGCGGTCGACAAGTTCGAATATCGCCGCGGTTACAAGTTCTCGACCTATGCTACCTGGTGGATCCGGCAGGCCATCACCCGATCGATCGCCGATCAGGCCCGAACGATCCGCATTCCGGTTCACATGATCGAGACCATCAACAAGCTCAACCGGGTCTCCCGGCAGATGCTCCAGGAGATGGGTCGTGAACCGCACCCCGAAGAGCTCGCCGAGCGCATGGAGATGCCCGAGGACAAAGTCCGCAAGGTGCTCAAGATCGCCAAGGAGCCGATCTCGATGGAAACGCCCATCGGCGATGACGAGGACTCGCACCTGGGCGATTTCATCGAGGATACCTCGGTCATGTCGCCGGTGGATTCCGCGACACGCGAGGGCCTGCGGGAGTCCGTCCGCGAAGTGCTCTCCGGGCTGACGCCGCGGGAGGCCAAGGTCCTGCGCATGCGCTTTGGCATCGACATGAACACCGACCATACCCTCGAAGAGGTTGGCAAGCAGTTCGATGTGACTCGTGAGCGCATACGACAGATCGAGGCCAAGGCACTGCGCAAGCTCCGGCATCCGACCCGATCGGACAGTCTCCGCAGCTTCCTCGACGAGCAGTGATCTCCCGCGCGGGCCCATAGCTCAATGGTCAGAGCAGAGGACTCATAATCCTTTGGTTCCAGGTTCGAATCCTGGTGGGCCCACCAAACTCAGACGCATATTCCGGACGCCCGCCGCCCGGGTAACATTCCTGTAATAATTTATATATGAATATACGTATATAGTAATGGCTCATTCGTCGGATGAGCCTTAACCATGGCGCACTACAACGTCCTCTTCCTGTGCACCGGCAACTCGGCGCGCAGCATCCTCGCTGAGGCCCTGCTCAACAGCATGGGCAACGGCCGGTTCACCGCCTACAGTGCGGGCAGCTTTCCCGCCGGTGAGGTCAACCCGCTCGCGCTCCAGACCCTCGAACGCATGAAGCTCCCCACCGACGGACTGCACAGCAAGAACTGGGATGTCTTCGCCACCGCCGATGCACCGCAGATGGATTTCATCTTCACCGTCTGCGATCGAGCGGCGGCGGAGCCCTGCCCGGTCTGGCCCGGGCAGCCCATGACTGCCCATTGGGGGCTACCGGATCCTGCCGCGGCCGAGGGCAGCGAGGAAGAACGGCTGCGCGTCTTCCGGGAGACCGCCATCGCCCTCCGCAGCCGCGTCGGTCTGTTTATCAACCTGCCCATGACCTCACTGGATCGGCTCAAGCTGCAGAAAGCGATTGATGACATCGGACAGCAGGAGGGTTCGCCGACATGACACAGGCCGCCGCCAGTACCGAGCATGCGCGGCTCGATCCGGCTCGTTTTTTCCGCCTGCTGGGCGAGGAGACCCGTCTCCGTACCGCCCTCCTACTGCATCAGCAGGGTGAACTCTGCGTCTGCGAACTCACCGAAGCGCTGGGCGTCAGTCAGCCTAAGATGTCCAGGCATCTGGGCCATCTGCGCGATGTGGGACTGGTGGAAACCCGGCGCAGCGGCCAGTGGATCCACTATCGCCTGCGCAGTGATCTGCCCGCCTGGGCCCATGACCTGCTCACCGCGGTGGCCCGGGACCTGGCCGATGAGCCCCCCTTCTCCGGTGACACGCCCCGTGTGCGACGGGCCATCGCACGTCATCGAAGCGAGTGTGGACGATGAGTGCGCAGTGTGAAGTGACCGGTCGGCGGGCAGCCGGCGACGCCATGGGGACCTTCGAGCGCTATCTGAGCGTCTGGGTGGCACTGGCCATCATGGCCGGCATTGCCCTTGGCAAGTTCTTCCCGGATATCTTCGAATGGCTGAGCGGTCTGGAGGTCGCCAGCGTCAACCTCGTGGTGGCGGTACTGATCTGGGCGATGGTCTATCCCATGATGATCAACGTCGACTTCAGCTCGTTGCGCCATGCCGGCGACAAGCCCAAAGGGCTGACCATCACGCTGGTGATCAACTGGCTGATCAAGCCATTCACGATGGCCGGACTGGGCGTGCTGTTCTTTCAGGGCTTCTTCGCCGGCCTGGTGCCGCCGGACGATGCCAAGGCCTATATCGCCGGCATGATCCTGCTCGGCGCCGCGCCATGTACCGCCATGGTGTTTGTCTGGAGCCAGCTGACCGACGGCGATGCCACCTACACCCTGGTTCAGGTGGCCATTAACGATCTCATCATGGTGTTTGCCTTCGCGCCCCTGGTCGCCCTGCTGCTGGGCGTGGCCGATGTGATTGTCCCCTGGCAGACGCTGCTGTTGTCGGTTGGTCTTTATGTCGTCATCCCGCTGCTCGCCGGCGCATTCACCCGTCGGAGACTTCTGGGCTCGGGCGGCGAACAGGCCGTGGAGCGGTTCACCGGGCGCATCAAACCGGTCACCATCATCGGCCTCGTCGTCACCGTTCTACTGCTTTTCGCATTCCAGGGCGAACGCATCCTGACACAGCCTCTGATCATCGTCCTCATCGCCATTCCGCTCATCATCCAGAGTGTCGGCATTTTCGGCCTCGCCTATCTCTGGGCAAGGGGCTGGAACGTGCCCATCGGCATCGGTGCGCCGGCGGCGCTCATCGGTACGTCCAACTTCTTCGAGCTCGCCGTGGCGGTGGCCATCAGCCTGTTCGGACTCAACTCCGGGGCGGCACTCGCGACCGTTGTGGGCGTTCTGGTGGAAGTCCCGGTGATGCTGGCGCTGGTCAAGCTCGTCAATGGCTCGCGCGGTTGGTACGAATGCCGTATGGCCAGCGGGATCAGTACATGAGCGACGACGATACCTTCCCGAATCTGGAGGCCTCGGCGCTACACGCCATCGACGACGAGCAGCTGCTCGCAGGGCCCGGGGAAGAGCCACCCCGTATCCTGCTGCTCTATGGCTCCCTGCGGGCACGCTCGTTCAGCCGCCTGGCAGCTGAGGAGGCCGGTCGGATACTGCGTCGACTGGGCGCCGAGACCCGGTTCTTCCATCCGGCAGGCCTCCCTCTGCCGGATGATGCCGATGCCGAACACCCGAAGGTGAGGGCACTGCGCGAAATGGCGACGTGGTGCGACGGCTTTGTCTGGTCATCTCCGGAGCGTCACGGTGCCATGACTGGCATCATGAAGGCACAGATCGACTGGATTCCTCTCAACCTTGGCGGGGTCCGTCCCACCCAGGGCAAGACGCTCGCGGTGATGCAGGTCTGTGGCGGCTCCCAGAGCTTCAATGCCGTGAATCAGCTTCGCTTGCTGGGACGCTGGATGCGGCTGATCACCATCCCGAATCAATCATCGGTACCGAAGGCTTACCTTGAGTTCGAGGATGATGATCGGATGAAGCCGTCCCCCTATTACAACCGTATCGTCGACGTGATGGAGGAGCTCGTGAAATTCACGCGTTTGACGCGTGGATGCCGGGAGTACCTGGTGGACCGCTACTCGGAGCGGGTCGAGAGCACTGAGGCGCTCTCGGCCCGCGTCAACCAGCGCTCGATCTGACCGCTGGGGCCAGTCACTGCTGGACCAGACCGCTGATGGCCTCCAGGTAGGCCTCGCCATTGGCACGGACGGTTTCAGTGTCGTTGCGCTCGGAAGCGAGATGGACTTCCTCAAGATTCACGGCACTGGTCTCATGCGCCTCGGCGAGCCGTGCAAGCGCATTCTCCAGCGTATAGGTGACCTCATGCACTTCGGCCATCTCCACCGGTGAGAGCTCGCCATTGATCAGCGCTTTGAGCTGTTCATTCCCGGTCTCGAGGTTGTCCCAGGCCTCCGCCACGGTTCGTGAAGGCTCACCCTCGAAATGGTCCACCCCGTCCGCCTGCGCCAGTCCAACGCCAAGCAATGCCGTCGCGGCGACCATCACTCCGAGTCTGTTCGATATGGGAATCATCGATCTCTCCTTTTGAGCGAAAAGTGGAACCCGGTTATTCGGGAATGGCTAGTGTATCGCAATGAGAATCGTTCGCAAATGGAAAGATGGGTGCATGCGCGTCCTGCTTCAGCCACAATCGCCCCTGGTAACTCGAGGAGGAGAAGACAACGATGACCCCAGCACGCCGCTTACGCGAACTCATGCAGAACGAACCTCCGGTGGTCGCCCCCGGCGCCTTTGACGGCCTGTCGGCACGACTTGTCGAGCAGGCCGGCTTCCCCGCGGTGTACGCCACCGGCGGCGGCATTGCCCGCAGCAACGGGATCCCGGACCTCGGCCTGATGAGCCTTGACGAAATCGTCAAACGCCTGGAGAGCATGGTGGAGGTGGTCGACATCCCCCTGATCGGTGATGCGGATACCGGGCATGGCAATGCCCTGAATGCACAGAAGACCGCTCGCGCCTTCGAGCGCGCCGGTGTCGCCGGCTTTCATCTCGAGGACCAGGTCTTCCCGAAGAAATGTGGGCACTACGAAGATAAGTCGATCGTCCCGCAGAAAGAGATGACCCAGAAACTGCGCGCGGTGAAGGACGCATTCCACGACTCGGACACGGTCCTGATCGCCCGCACCGACGGTCTGGCCGTGGAAGGCTACGGCCCCACCATCGAACGCGCGCATGCGTACATGGAGGCCGGCGCCGATGCCATCTTCGTGGAAGCCCCGACGTCGGAGGAGCAGATCGAGCAGATCGCCCGCGACCTCCCGCAGCCGAAGCTCATCAACATGTTTCATGGCGGCAAGACGCCACTCATGCCGGTGGATCGCCTTGGCGAGCTCGGCTACAGCCTCGTCATCATCCCGAGTGACACGCAACGGGCAGCCATCAAGGGAATGCAGGACACCCTCGCCGCGATCCGGCGGGATGGACACAGTGCGTCCATGCAGGATCGGATGGTGACCTTCAAGGGTCGCGAGGAGGTCATCCGGACCGCCGAATATCTGGCGCTGGACGATAAATACGGCGCCTGAACCGGCAGCGGATAAAAAATCGGGGGCCGAGGCCCCCGTAAAACAAGTGGGTGGCGATCACAACCCACTCAGGCAGTCATGGGAATCAGCTCGTCTTGAACTGCTCTTCCTCGGTGGAACCGGTCATGGCCGTCACCGACGAGACACCACCCTGGATGGTCTGCGTGACCTGGTCGAAATAACCCGCACCCACCTCGCGCTGATGGCGCGTGGCGGTGTAACCATCCTTCTCGGCCGCGAACTCGGCCTCCTGAAGCTCGGAGTACGCAGCCATCTGCCGGCTCTTGTATCCGCGAGCCAGCTCGAACATCGAGTAGTTGAGGCTGTGGAAACCGGCCAGTGTGATGAACTGGAACTTGTAGCCCATGGCACCCAGCTCGTTCTGGAACTTCGCGATGGTGTTCTCGTCGAGCTTGCCGCGCCAGTTGAACGACGGCGAACAGTTGTAGGCGAGCATTGTGTTCGGATGATCCTTCTTGATCGCCTCGGCGAAGCGCCGCGCGAAGTCAAGATCCGGCGTGCCGGTCTCGCACCAGATCAGGTCGGCATAAGGGGCATAGGCCAGGCCGCGGCTGATGGCCTGCGCCTCGCCGGCGTTGGTGCGGAAGAAGCCTTCCACCGTCCGCTCGCCGGTGATGTGCGGTGCATCGTACTCGTCCACGTCCGAGGTGATGAGGTCGGCCGCCAGCGCGTCGGTCCGGGCCACCAGCAACGTCGGCACATCCATGGTGTCGGCCGCCAGCCGCGCGGCAACCAGCTTCTGCACGGCCTCCTGCGTGGGCACAAGCACCTTACCGCCCATGTGTCCACACTTCTTGACCGAAGCGAGCTGGTCCTCGAAATGGACACCGGCCGCACCGGCCCGGATCATGCCCTTCATCAACTCGAATGCGTTGAGGACGCCACCGAAACCGGCCTCGGCATCGGCGACGATGGGCTGCATCCAGTCGACGCTGTCGTCACCCTCGGCGTGATGGATCTCGTCGGCCCGCAGCAGCGCGTTATTGATGCGCTCCACCACAGCCGGGACGGAGTCGGCAGGGTACAGTGACTGATCGGGATACATGGTGCTCGCGAGGTTGGCGTCAGCCGCCACCTGCCAGCCTGACAGGTAGATGGACTTGAGCCCCGCCTTGACCTGCTGCATGGCCTGGTTACCGGTCAGCGCACCCAGCGCGTTGACGTAGTCCAGTTCACCGCCCGTCAGGTAGCCCCATAGCTTCTCGGCGCCGGATTCCGCCAGGCTGTGCTCGACGGGCACGGTGCCACGCAGACGGACAACCTCGGAGGCCGGATAGGGGCGCTTGACGTCGGCCCAGCGGGGATTGCCGGCCCAGTCTTTCTCGATTTCCGCAGCAGTCTTCAGGTTTTTCATCAATCACGCCTCCTCTGGCCTTGGTCGCAGACTCATCGACGCCACTCGTGTCGATATGCCGACGATATGTGGCGTTGCACCATTGCACAAGGTAATGTAAACAATACATAGCATTAAATTTACCTATGCTATGGTGAGACGATGGCAGCGCCCCTCAACACGGCCCCGAACTATCGCCAGGATCGCCTGCGGCAGCTTCGCGCATTCTGTTTCACTGCAGAGGCGGGCAGTATCTCCCGGGCGGCGGAACGGCTTGACGTCACTCAGCCGTCGGTCTCCCTGCAGGTCCAGGCCCTGGAGCGGGACCTGGGCATCACACTCTTCGAGCGCCGCGGCCCCAGGATCCGGCTGACTCCCGATGGCGAAGCACTCTATGCCGAGGCACACAAGCTGGTGGAGGCCATTGATGGACTGGCGGGGCGGTTCGCGGAGGGTAACCGGCCACTGGACAGTGGCCGCCTGGATATCGGCGCCGGCGAATCGTCGACGCTCTACCTGCTGCCGCCGATCCTCGAGCGTTTCATGGATCAGCATCCCAACGTCCAGGTACGTCTGCACCACTTATCGGTGGGGGAACTCATGGATGCCCTGCGCCAGGACCAGGTTGATTTCGCGGTTGGCGCCATCCTCGACATGCCCGACGAGCTCCGCTATCGAGCGATCTACTCCTACGGCCTGTCACTGATCACGCCCCCGGATCATCCGCTGGCCCGGCGCGACGTCATTACCATGCGCGACCTCGCGGGCCAGGACTACATCATTCCGCCGCAGAACATGACGACCTGGCGGTTGATCAAGCTGGTCTTCCAGCAGCACGCGGTTCGCTACCGGGTCCGCCTGGAGGTAGGCAGCTGGGAGGCGGTGAAGCGGTATGTGGGCCTTGGGTTCGGCGTCGCCATCGTCAGCAATGTCTGCCTGGCGGAGGATTACCCCGGCATCGTTGTCCGATCATTGCCCGAGGTCTTTCCGAAGCGGACCTATGGCGCCATGTCGCGCCAGGGACGGTTCCTCTCGCCACAGGCCCGTCGTTTCCTGGAGATGATGCGCCCGGATTTCTTCGAGCCTGAAACCGTCTCCGCTTCGCGCGGGCGGGGGCGTGGCGAGAGGCCCGGCTTCATCGCTGCCGACGGGGTCGATGCCGTCTAGCCCCTCGCCCGGGGGAACCAGAGCGTAAAGCAGCTGCCCTGACCCGGCTCGCTCTCCAGGGCGACCCGCCCGCCATGTACGGACATGACCTGGCTGACGAGATAGAGGCCGATCCCCATCCCGCGCGTACTGCGGTTATTGGGTGCACGGTAGTGCCGCTCGAAGGCCTGGGCCTGCTCTTCGGCGGACATGCCGATGCCATGGTCGCAGACGCGGATGCCGATCTCGCCCGCCGCATGCAGCACGCCGATTTCGATGGGCTCACCCTCGGCCGAATACTTGGCGGCGTTATCAATCAGATTATGGACCGCATTACCCACCAGGGCCTCATCCGCCACGATGACACCGGCCAGATCAGCCATCTGCAGCGGATGGCCGATTCGCAGGTTACCCGGCCGAAACAGCCGCGGCAGCCACTCCGCCAGATCCAGCCGCACCGGCTCCAGGGCGGAATTCCCCTGAGTCAGCCGATCGCTCTCCAGCCACTGTTCGAACAGCAGCTGCAGCCGCCCGGCAGCCTCTTCGATTGCTTCAAAACGCTTGAGCGGTTCACCCACCCCGCGATCACGCTCCATGCGGGCGACCTGGGCCTGACCGGCGATCACCGCCAGCGGATTGCGGAATTCATGCGAGATCAGGCCCGCGAACTCCACATACTGATCGAGCATCGTCCGCTCCCGCTCCAGCGCCTCTTCCAGGTCGCGGGTACGCTGCTCGACCATGCCCTCCAGGCGCTGCTCCGATGCCCGCAGCCCTTCCACCAACTGGCGCTCGGCCTGCAGCGCCTCCATCTGCGCCGTTTCACGACCACGACGTTCGGTCTGGATCCGGTCGGCCAACGCAAAGGACAGCAGCAGCATTTCCAGCAGCGATCCAATCTGCAGAAGATTGCCGGTAATAAACGTCGTGGGTATGAGCGCGAAATTGCGCAGTGCCTGGATAAAGACCGCGATAAGCAGCAAAGCCCAGGCCACCAGGAGATAACGGGCGCCCGGATGCCCGCGGCGCCAGCTACGGAAACTGATCAGCAGCAGGAGCGGACCGGTGAGACTCCCGGCGACGCTGATGGCCACCGACCCGAAACGCACCGGAACCTGGAGCACCGGCAGCAGCGCAATCACCAGGAAAACGCCGGCGAGCGACAGCAACAGCCCATCCAGTCGCGGCTGCTCGCTGCGGGTGGAGAGAAACTCCCGCACGAAAAGAATGCCGAAGATACCGGCAAGCGCGAACAGGCTGTTGGTGCCAAGGGTGTCAGGCCAGCCCGGCCAGAGTAACAGCAGGTAGGTCCGGAAACCGTTGTGGACCGTCATGGCAACGCCGACGAACAGCAGGAAGGCGCAATAGAGCGCGTACTGCCGCTCACGGAGCGAAAAGAACAGGAACAGGTTGTAGAGCAACAGGCCAAGGAGCACGCCGAAATAAATCATCAGCCCGGCCAGCTGCAGCCGGTCCGCGATGACAAAGGCCTCGGGCTTCCACAGGGTGAGCGGCACGGTCACCGAGCCATTGGAGGCTACCCGCAGGTAATAGCTCTGAACCGTATCGGCCCGCAGCGTGACCGGAAACAGGAAGTGTCGATGGGGCAGTGGCCGATCGTCCACCGCCTCGTTGTATCCGGTGCGCAGTTCGGGCCCGTCGGGCGGGTAGAAGCGCACGTCCACCAGACCGAAGTAACCCACCTCGAGGAGGTAGTCGGTTGCCTCCGGGGCCAGTGACTCCAACTCCAGACGCAGCCACCAGACACAGTCGCTCAGCCCGAAGTTGAGTGCCGCGCCGTCGTCATGGGGACGGAAGCGACCGGCATGGCGCCCGCTCCTCACCTCCTCAAGAGTCAGCCGCCCCCCCGGATCCTCCAGGTACTCGACGTGGGAATTCAGGTTAACGGCATCCCCGCCGGTCACCACGACGGCCCCGGCGGGCAGACACGCCATGATGCCCAGCAGCAGGCCGATCCAGAGTCCTGAGCGGATAGGGCCGCGCACGTCTCCGGCTAACGGTTGCTCAGGCGCAGTTCAATGCGCCGGTTCCGGGCCAGCGCCTCGGGACTGTCACCTTCGGCGATGGGCTGGTATTGGCCATAGCCGACCGCCGCCAGCCGATCCGGCGGCACGCCCTGATCGATCAGGAAATCGAGGATCGACTGGGCGCGGGCCGTGGAGAGCTGCCAGTTGGAGGGGAACTCCGGCGTACTGATCGGGCGCCGATCGGTGTGCCCCTCCACCTGCAGCACCCAATCGATCTCCGCCGGGATGCGGTCGGCCACGCGCCGCAGGATGCTGGCGACCTGCTCGAGTCGCTCCTCGCCACCCGGCCCGATTTCAGCGGACGCGGTCTCGAAGAAAAGCTCTGACTGGAAGCGGAACCGATCGCCCACGATCTCGATTTCCTCGATATCGCCAAGCACCTCGCGAAGCCGGCCGAAGAACTCCGAGCGGTAGCTGGAGAGTTCCTGCACCTCCTCGGCGAGGGCCACGTTGAGCCGCTCCACCAGCGTATCGATTCGTGTGCGCTGCTCGGCGACGGTGTCCTCTTCCACCCGAAGCGCCTCGGCGAGCGCGCTGATCTGGTCGCGCAGCGCCCGGATCTGGCGGCGCAGCGCCTCGATCCGCGCTTCGGCATCGGCGGTCAGCTGCGCCTCCTGTTCAAGCGCCCGCTGTCGGTCCTCAATCTCTGCGACCAGGTCACGGATCCGCATCTCCCGCGCCTCGATCTCCTCCTGGGCCAGCAGGGTGCGCTCCTCGGCCTCCGCGAGCTCCGCCTGCAGCTCCCGGTTGCGATCGCGCAGCGCACCGAGTTCGGTACGTGTACCGGCGAGATCGGTTTCGGTCTGCTCAAGGCGATTGACCAGGTCCCCGACCTGCGCCTCCAGGTCGTCCCGCACCGCCCGAAGGGCCGAAATCTCCTGCTGGAGCGTGGCGATCTCCAGCAGGCTGGCCTCCAGATCGGACTCGCCGATCGCAATGCGCTCGCGGGCCGCGGCGAGCTCCTCCTGCGTCAGCTCGAGGGCCTCCCGGGCCTCATCACGCTGGGATAGCGTCGCATGCAGTTCCGCGTAAAGATCGGACACCTGCTCCTCGAGCCGGGCCCGCTGCGTGCGCTCCATCGAGAGGGCATCGGCCATATCCGAGAGCTCGGCACGCAGCGACTCCAGCGCCTGGTTACGGTCCGAGAGCTGAGTGCTGAGATAGAGCTGCGCGACGACGAACAATAGCAGCACAAAGACGAAAGCGAGCAGTATCGTGGCCAGGGCATCCACAAACCCCGGCCAGATATTCACCGACGATCGGTTGCGGCGACTGCTCCCGAGCATCAGACGATCAGTCCGTGCCGCCGTTGCCGAGGTGCGAAACGGTTCGCGTCAGCAGCCTCACTTCATCCCGCAGCTCGGTCATCAAGCGCTCACGATCGGCCACCAGCTCCTGACGGAGCTCCTGCAGGCCCTGGGCCATGGCCCGCAGTTGCTCAATCTGCTCGGTATCCTGGCTGCCACGCGTCTCGCTCACATCGGCCAACCGGCCGAGCACACCCTGCAACTCCGACTGGGTCCGGGTGAGGCCGATCAACCCGCGCTGCTCGGTATGGGACTGCTCGGCGAGCCGCGACACCTCCTCAGTCAGCTCGATGATCCGCGCATCCACGCTGCGCCGTTCTTCATCACCACGGGCCATGATCCGCTGGAGTTTGTCGAGACTGTCCGCCGTATTCTCGAGCAGTGCCTGGATATAGGCGGGCACCGACCCCTCGCCGTCGCCCCCGAGCGCACCACTGGACAGCCGCGTCTGACCGGACAGCCATTCCTCCAGGTCGTTGTAGAACCCGTTCTGGGCGTGGGAAGCCTGCAGATCCACGAAGCCCAGCACGAGGGCACCGGCCAGCCCGAAAAGCGACGAACTGAAGGCGGTGCCCATCCCGGCCAGCGGCGCCTGCAGCCCATCCCGGAGGTCGGCGAAGATCTGCCCGGCATCGGCACCGTCGACGCTGAGGTTCGCGATCACTGCACCGACCGCGCGAAGGGTGTCGAGCAGACCCCAGAAAGTGCCCAGCAGGCCCAGGAAGACCAGCAGGCCGATGAGATAGCGCGAGATGTCCCGGGATTCATCCAGCCGGGTGCGGATGCCATCCAGCACCGTGCGCATGGACATGGCCGAGAGGCTGAAGCGGTCGCCCCGCCGCCCGGTGAGCATACGGGCCATGGAGCCCAGCAGGCGCGTGCCGGGGAGCGACGGCGCGTCCCCCTCCTCGGCATGGCGGAAACGCTCGACCCAGTCCACTTCGGGTTTCAGCACCAGGACCTGCCGACAGTTGATGACCAGGCCGATGAAGAGCACAGCCAGGATCATGCCATTGAAAACCGGATTGGCGAGAAAGGCGTCACTGAGCGGTTGCAGAAGCATTCCGCCGACCGCAGCGACAGCGGCCAGGAAAACGACGATCCAGATCAGGACGCGATTGGGATTGCGCACACCATTTCCCCCGTTGGTATTCGCGTTCTTGCCCTACCTTATCGCGAATCCCTTCGGGATGTAGCCCCCCGGCTGCGTCTCCGCCCGTGCTGGGCTATGCTCGCGGGCATGAACGACGCAATGCGCATTTACCGAAGCGGACTCGGGCTGGCGCTCCTGGTACTGGCGGGCTTCCTGATCTACTGGTTGCGTCCGATCCTGACGCCATTCCTGGCCGGTGCGCTGCTCGCCTATCTGGGTGATCCGCTCACCCGACGGCTGCAGCGTCTGGGACTCAACCGCACGCTGGCCGTCAGCTTCGTTTTCCTGGGGCTGACGGCGCTGACCGCGGCGGTGGTCCTCATGTTCATTCCGCTCATCGGCCGCCAGATCAATATGCTGCAGTCGCAGCTGCCGGCCATGCTCGAGTGGGCGCAGTCACAGGCGATCCCCTGGCTGGAGCAGACGCTCGGCGTCGATCCCGCCACGTTCGACCTCGCCGCCCTGCGCACAGCGATATCGGAGCACTGGCAGTCCACGGGCAACGTCGCGGCAGAGGTCATCCAGCGACTGACGCGCTCGGGCCTCGCCCTGGCCGGCGCCCTGGCCAGCCTCGCCCTGGTGCCAGTGGTAGCGTTCTACCTCCTTCGCGACTGGGACCGGGTCCTGGCAGCCGCGCTTGACACCCTGCCGCCGGCCTGGCGTGAGACAGTCGCCCGCCTGGCGCGGGAGTGTGATGAGGTGGTCGGCGCCTTCCTCCGCGGCCAGCTGTTGGTGATGATCAGTCTCGGCATTTTCTATGGCCTGGGGCTATGGCTGGTCGGTGTCCAGCTCGGTCTCCTGATCGGTCTGCTCTCCGGGCTGGCCGCGGTGGTACCCTATCTGGGGTTTATCGTGGGGATTGCCGCGGCGAGCGTCGCCACTCTCTTTCAGTTCAATGAGTGGCTGATTCCGCTACTACTCGTCTGGGTCGTCTACGGCGCCGGACAGGTACTGGAATCCGCGGTATTCACTCCACTGTTCGTGGGCGACCGCATCGGCCTGCACCCAGTCGTCGTCATTTTCGCGGTGCTCGCCGGCGGCCAGCTTTTCGGCTTTGCCGGGGTCCTGCTGGCACTGCCGGTGGCGGCCGTCATCGCGGTCCTGCTGCGACATGCCCATGCCTTCGTCACGGGATAGCTCTGCGATGCGTCGAAACAACGAGTTTCCTCCTCCGCCCCGCGAGCCGGATCTGGATGAGTGCTGCGGCAGTGGCTGCGATCCGTGCGTGTTCGACCTCTATGAGCAACGGCTGGAGCGCTGGCGGGTTCGCTGCGAGGCCCTCCGGGCATCCGCCACCGGTCGTCAGGAGTCGACGCCGGAACAGTCCGGGACAGGCTCAACGGATGGTCCGTCATGATCCGCCTGCTCAGCGCGGCTGTTCTGGTTCTGTTCCTTGCCTTCATGCTCTCGTCGCGATTCCGGGGTTGGCTGCGGGCGAGGGCGCCGATGCTCGTGCTGGGCTCGGTCGCCGTGGTCGCCATCGCGCTCGCCGCCACCGGGCGTCTCAACTGGATCTTCGCGGCCGTGAGCGCGGCGCTGCCTTTCATCTGGCGACTGGCCTCACTGCTACGGTTCCTGCCCTGGATCGCGCGGCTCACAGGGCATGCACGTACCGCATCGGCGGATCAGAATGACCCGAGGGACAACCGCCCGGTCCGTCCGGACGGCCGTATGAGTCGTGAAGAGGCGGCGGAACTGCTGGGTGTGACACCAGACGCCGACCGCGATGCGATCCTGGCCGCCCATCGGCGCCTCATGCAAAGGCTTCACCCCGACCGTGGCGGCACCGATTATCTGGCGGCTAGGCTTAACGAGGCTCGCGACCGACTGCTGGAGGGAACATCGTGATCCCCGCCTTCATCGCCCTGGTCCTCCTGCTCCAGCTCGCCGGCGAGGCCTTGGTGCGGGCGCTCAGCATACCCATCCCGGGGCCGGTGATCGGCATGCTCCTGCTGCTGTTGATCATGATCTTCCAGGGGGGGCCACCCAAACCACTGCAGGCGCTGGCCACCGGCCTGCTGAACCACCTCTCGCTGCTGTTCATTCCCGCCGGCGCCGGTGTGATCAGCTACCTGGCCCTGCTCGCCGACAACTGGTTGCCGGTGTTGGTGACGATCGTCATCAGCACGATGCTCACCATTGTCGTGACGGCGTTCACCCTGAAATTCCTCATAAGACGCATGAACCGGGAAGAGTCCTGATGGACGGTCTATTCCAGATCTGGGTCTACCTGGCCGAACAACCCCTTCTCTGGCTGGCGGTCACCGTTTCGGCCTATGTCGTGGCCCAGCAGCTTTTCCTGCGCTCCGGCGGCTTCCCCCTGCTCAATCCCGTGCTGGTCTCGATCACACTGGTCGTGCTGCTGCTCCTCGCCACTGGCACGGACTACGACACCTACTTCGAAGGGGGCCAGTACGTGCATTTCCTGCTCGGGCCCGCTACGGTGCTGCTGGCTGTCCCGCTGTATGCCCAGATTCACCGTCTGCGACGCCAGTGGCTGCCACTGGGCATTGCCCTGCTGGCGGGCTCAGTGACGGCCATCATCAGCACGGTGGTGCTGGGCCTTGGACTGGGTCTCGGCCCGTCGACCCTGATGTCACTGATGCCCAAATCGGCGACGACGCCGATTGCCATGGGCGTCGCGGAGAAGCTTGGTGGTGAGGCGGCGCTTGCCGCCGTGTTTGTGATGATCAGCGGGATCACCGGCGCCGTGGCCGGCATCCCGCTACTGCGCGTCCTCGGCGAACGGGATCCGGCCATCAAGGGATTTGCCATGGGCGTCACGGCCCACGGCATTGCCACTGCCCGGGCGTTTCAGCACAGTAATCAGGCTGGGGCGTATGCGGGTCTGGGCATGGGACTGAATGGCGCATTGACGGCGCTTCTTGTGCCACTGTTCGCCTGGTTGTTCGGCCTCTGACCAAAGGGAGTCAATAGAGTAATGATCCGCCACGCCCTCGCCGTGCTGCTGGTCACGGTCGGTATCCCAACCGCCCCGGCCCAGCAGGCCGCCGATCCCTCCCCCGCCATGGACGGCGAACAGGCGCTGGAGGCGATGCCGCTGGAGGCCGGCACGGACGCCTTGACGAGTACGGCTGACGATCGCCTCAGTCTGCAGGTGCATGTACCTGTCGATGGCCCCGCCCTGGTGGTGGATCAGCGCGAAGTGGCATTGCTGGCCGGCCGTAACCGGATCCGTATTCGCGACCTGCCCCGCACGCTGCGGGAGCTGAGCCTGCACTGGCATCTCAACGGGCCCGCGGAGCCGACACGCGTCAGCCGGATCAGCCGGGATGCATCGACCTGGGAGGCCGATCTGTTCGTCGAGGCCGGCGGCAGCCGGCGTTTGACACTGACCTATCTCGTCGATGGACTGAACCGTGGACTGGACTATCGGATGGCCGTGCCCGCCGGAGCCCAGGGCGCGGGGGCCCGGCTGACGGCCGCGGTCACGCTGGAGAACCGCACCGGTGCGGACCTAGGCAACGCGGATCTGTCGGTCGCCCTTAACGGTGACAGCATGGCTCGACTGCAGGCACAGGGACCATGGCCGTCCGATACCCTCCTGCGTATCCGGCCCGAGCCACCGACCCGGATCGACGTCAAACAATCGCTCATCACGCAGGCGCGTGGCGATCTGCCCGCCGAATCGCCCTGGCGCACGGACGTACAGTACCTGCTCGAACTCCAGGGCCTTGAGCACCCCCCCGGACCGGATACGCCGGTCACCCTCGTGACAGCCGACAACCCGCCTCGCCCCTTGGGCGAGGGACGCTTCGCCACGACCATCGGCGGCCGACCTGCCGTCATCGGCGGTGGCAGCAATGCGGTCACTGTGCGTCGAGTACAGGCCGCCTATCGTGACGGGGGCGAGGAGGAGATCGACATCGCCTGGCGCATTGAACTCCACAACCGGGACCGCGTGGCCCACCGCATCACCCTGATTGAGCGGATTGATGGGGGCTGGACCATCGAAGAGGGGGAGGACGACTGGCAGCGCACCCCTGTCGGTCTCAGCCGACAGGTCAACCTGGCCGCTGGTGAGCGTCGTGAGGTGGGCTACCGCATCCAGCTGTTCCGCTGATCAGCGCTCTAGCGTCAGATCGACGACAACCTCCACCGCGTGGCCGGCAACGGACGGGTCACGCCATTCGCCCTGGCCGACGCCGAAACGAACCCGGTCAATGGTGACGGCGCCATCCATTTCCGCCCGCTCACCCTCGGTCCGCCAGGTGAAGGGCAGGACCACCTCGTGGGTGTTGTCGCGAATGGTCAGATCTCCAACCGCCTCGTAGCCGTTGGGCGTCGCACGGATCTCCCGCGTCACGTAATAGGCCTCGGGGAAAGCATCCGTGTTGAACCACTCGGCATCCGGGAGGTTGGCGTCACGCTGGCTGCTGCCGGTATTGACGCTGCCCGTCGCGATGGTGACGTCGAAGCGGCTCGCGGCGAGGTCATCCGCGGAGAATCGCATGTCCGCGCTGAAATCCTCGAACCGGCCCTCGAAACGCCCGCCCTGCTGAGTGGCCTCAAAACCGAGGCGACTCTCATCATGCACGATATTCCATTCGGTCGCGGCGGACGCCACCATCGGCAGCGCCGCGGCCATGAGCCAGAGCCTGGGGAAGAATCGGCCGGCTGGACGGCTCGTCAGTCGAAACATGGCTTCACTCCTTCTGATCAGCGGCGGCGGACCGGGAGCATGCGACGCAGGACGTCATCATGGAGCACGAAGTGATGCCGAAGGGCAGCGCCAATATGCGCCACGAGGACGGCGGCGAAAACCCAGAAAAGCGTCAGATGCATGATGCTCGCCACCTCCGCCAGCGTCTCGCTTTCGGGTGTCAGATTGGGGATCTGCACCAGCCCGAAGACGTTGAGCGGGAAGTTTGCCGCGGAATTCAGCACATAACCTGACAGCGGCATCAGCAGCATCAGTGCATAGAGGGCCATATGCCCGGCACCAGCAAGCTGTTGCTCCCGGGGCGACAGCGTACCCGGCATGGCGGGGATCACATTGATCCAGCGCCAGACGATCCGCAGCAGCACCAGCGCGAGGATCGTGATCCCCAGGCTTTTGTGTAGCGCGTAGAGCTGGAACTTACCGGGGCTGTTGGGCAGGTTGACCATGATCCAGCCCAGCAGCATCGCCGTGGCGATGCCAGCGGCGATCAGCCAGTGCAGAAGCTGGGCACCGGCGCCCCAGCCATCCCGTGTATTGCGGAATCTCATCATTATTCCTAGGACCCTGTATTGAGGGGAGGGGTTCAGCGCATGCCGCGCGATGCCTTGATGGTGTCGTAGGCCGCCTGGATTTCCTGGGCCCGCTCCTTGGCGATGCGCATCATCTCTTCGGGCAGCCCCTTCGCCACCAGTTTGTCCGGGTGATGCTCGCTCATGAGTTTGCGCCAGGCCTTCTTGACCTCGGCATCGCTGGCGTCGGCGGAGACACCCAGCGTGTCATAAGCGGCCTCGAGCTCCGACTCGGTGCCGGTCTGATTGGCCGCCTGCCCGCCCATCATGGTCTCGAGCCGGGCGTAGTCGGCCTCGGAGAGACCGAGCCCCAGCGCGATGCGGCGCAGGACCGCCCGCTCGGCCTCATCGAACTGGCCATCCGCCAATGCCGCCTGAATCTGGATTTCCAGGAACAGGCGCACCAGTTGCAGGTGCCCCCGGCAGTAACGCCGGAACTCCTGCAGTGTCTGCTCGAGATCGGCCTCGCCATCGCGGCCGGCACGGAAGTAGCTGATCGCCTCCTCGCGCTGGGTGGCGTTGAGATCCATGCGCGCCATCACCTGTTCGGCGACACGGATCTCTGCCTCAGTGACCCGGCCATCGGCCTTGCAGACATGACCCATGACCACGAAGGCACTACGGAAGAAGGCGGCATGGACCATCTGCCGATGGCCCGCGCCACCACCGAAGGCGCCGCCGAGACCGCCCCCGCCCTTGCGGGCGAGGGCACGGTCAAAGAAATTGCCGATGATCAGGCCGATGAGCGCACCGACCCATCCGCCGGCCATGCCGCCGAAGACGGCCCCGAGAATCTTGCCGATCCAGATATTCATGACGGCGAGGATGCCGTCACTGCACCCACAGGTCCATGAATTCGTTGACCGGCATGGACTCGAGTCGGTTCTGATCGCCGCAGGCGGCCTCGATACGCTGCGCCTGACGGGGCGCGAATCGCGTGGCCAGCGCCCGTTCGAACTTGCCGACCAGCTCGGGAATGCCCTCATCACGGCGCCGACGATGACCGATGGGGTAATCCACGGCGACACGCTCGGTCTGGCTGCCATCCTTGAAGAAGACCTGTACGGCATTGCCGATGGCACGCTTGTCCGGATCCAGGTACTCCTCCGAGAACACCGGGTTCTCAACCACTTCCATCCGGTCGCGCAGGGCATCGATGCGTGGATCCGCCGCCACATCATCCTCGTAATCGGCGGCGGTCAGCCGGCCAAAGATCAACGGAACCGCGACCATGTACTGGATGCAGTGATCCCGATCGGCCGGGTTATTGAGCGCACCGGTCTTGTCGATGATGCGTACGCCGGCCTCCTGGGTCTCAATGACGATCTTCTCGATCTCGTCGATCCGCCCGGCCACCTCGGGATGCAGTGTCATCGCTGCCTCGGCGGCGGTCTGGGCATGGAACTCGGCGGGGAAGCTGATCTTGAAGAGCACATTCTCCATCACATAGCTGCCGAGCGGCTGAGCGAGATTGACTTCCTCGCCCTTGAAGAGCACATCCTGGAAGCCCCAGGTCGGCGCCGACAGGGCCGCCGGGTAGCCGATCTCACCGGTCCGGGTGATCAGCGCCAGACGCAACCCGCGGGAGGAGGCGTCACCGGCCGCCCAGCTCTTTCGGGGTCCGGCCTGCGGTGCATGGCGATAGGCCCGTAGCGCACCGCCATCCAGCAGCGCATGGCTGGCCACCGTCATGACATCCTCGTGACTGCCGCCCAGCAGGGCGGTGCTGACACAGGCCGATGCCAGACGGACGAGCAGGACATGGTCCAGACCGACGCGGTTGAAGCTGTTCTCCAGCGCGATGACGCCCTGGATTTCGTGGGCACGGATCATGGCCGTGAGCACGTCACGCATCACGGGCGGTTCACGACCCTCGGCGACCGCCTTGCGGGCCTGCCAGTCCGCGAGCGCCAGGATGGCACCGAGGTTATCCGAAGGATGGCCCCACTCCGCCGCCAGCCAGGTGTCGTTGAAGTCGAGCCAGCGCACCATGGCGCCGATGTTGAACGCCGCCTGCACGGGGTCGAGCTGGAAAGGGGTCCCCGGGACCCGGGCGCCACCCGGCATGTCGGCGCCGTCGACCACCGGGCCCAGCAGCTTGGTGCAGGCCGGATACTCGAGGGCCAGCATGCCGCAGGCCAGCGTGTCCATCAGGCAGTAACGCGCCGTGCTGTAGGCCTCATCGGAGTTGATGGTCGTGCCGGTCACATAATCCGCCAGCTCCCGCAGCAGGGCATCCGGCTCGGGCCGCTCGGCGCTTCGCACTCGCACATCACTCATGGTTCAACCTCTCTCCTCAATGGGCACCCAGGTCTGGAGCTCGGGGCCGGTGTAGTCGGCGCTGGGCCGGATGATGCGATTGTTCGCGCGCTGTTCCTTGACGTGCGCGGCCCAGCCACTGAGGCGCGACATCACGAAAATCGGGGTGAACAGCGGCGTGGGAATCCCCATGAAGTGATAGGCACTGGCATGGAAGAAATCCGCATTACAGAAAAGGCCCTTCTCGCGGGCCATGACCGCCTCGACACGCTCGGAGACGGGATAGAGTCGGCTATCGCCCACCTGCTCGGCGAGCTTCCGCGACCATTCCTTGATGATGGCATTGCGCGGGTCACTCTTGCGGTAGACCGCATGACCAAAGCCCATGATCTTTTCCTTGCGCTCGAGCATACCGAGCAGCTCGCGCTCGGCCTCATCCGGCGTCTGCCAGGGCTCGATCATGGCCATCGCCGCCTCGTTGGCACCGCCGTGAAGCGGCCCGCGGAGTGTGCCGATGGCCCCCGTGATGCACGAGTGAATATCCGACAATGTCGATGCGCAGGTCCGTGCCGTGAAGGTGGAGGCGTTGAACTCATGCTCGGCGTAGAGGATGAGCGAGGCATGCATCACCTGCACATGCATCGGATCCGGGCTCTTGCCGAGCAGCAGCCGCAGGAAGTGCCCGCCGATGCTGGCCTCGTCGCTGTCCGTATCGATACGCACACCATCATGGCTGTAGCGGTACCAGTAGGTGATGATCGCCGGGAAGGTGGCGAGCATGCGATCGATATGCCAGTCCTGCTCACTGAAGTCGGCTTCGGTTTCGAGATTGCCGAGCATGGAGCAGCCGGTGCGCATGACATCCATCGGATGGGCACTGGCCGGTATCCGCTCGAGCACCTCACGCAGCGCCTCCGGCAGGGTCCGCAGCGACTGCAGGCGCTCTCGATAGGCCACCAGTTCGTTGCGGTTGGGCAGATGCCCATAGAGCAGCAGATAGGCCACTTCCTCGAACTCTGCATGCTGGGCGAGGTCGTGAATGTCATAACCGCGATAGGTGAGCCCCGTGCCCGCCTGTCCCACGGTACAGAGCGCGGTTTCGCCTGCGGTAATCCCTCTGAGCCCTGCGGTGTTTTCCGCCATCATCTCCTCCCTTGGCCGACATGAAAAGGGCCACTTCGTGGCCCCGTCCATTCGCGTTAGTTGGCTTTGTGAATCGCACGCTTCCCGACTGCGAGGGCGGCCTCATGGACCGCTTCCGACAGGGTGGGATGCGCATGAATGGTGCGCGCGAGATCCTCGGCGCTGGCCTCATACTCCATCGCCAGCGTTGCCTCCGCGATCAACTCGCTGGTCTGCGGCCCCACCATGTGAACGCCGAGGATTCGATCCGTCTCGGCATGGGCAATGATCTTGACCATGCCGTCGGCGCGATCCATGGCGCGGGCACGACCGGTGGCCGCGAATCCGAATGTGCCGCTGCGATAGGGGGTTCCGGCGGCCTTGAGCTGGCTCTCGGTACGCCCCACCCAGGCGATTTCGGGGTCGGTGTAAATGACCCACGGAATCGTCTCATAGTTGACATGCCCGGCATGCCCGGCAATGCGCTCGGCCACCATGACGCCCTCTTCCGAGCCCTTGTGCGCCAGCATGGGCCCGCGCACGACATCGCCCACGGCGTAGACGCCGGGGATGTTGGTCTCGCAGTAGTCGTTGACGTGCACATAACCGCGCTCGTCCGTCAGAAGATCGGCATCCTCGGAGGACAGTCCATCGGTATTGGGGCGGCGCCCGACCGAGACGATCAGTCGATCCACCTGCAGATTCTGCTTACCCTCACTGTCCTCATAGTGGACGCTGACGGTCTTGCCCTTTCGGGTTCCGGTCACCCGGCAGCCCAGCTTGATGTCGAGGCCCTGCTTTTCGAAGAGCTTGCGCGCCTCCCGGGAGACCTGCTGATCCACCGGCGAGAGGAATTCCTCCTGGGCTTCCAGCAGCACGACCTTGGATCCCAGCCGGTTCCAGACGCTGCCCATTTCCAGGCCAATCACACCGGCGCCGATGACCCCCAGGCGCTTGGGCACCTCCTGGAATTCCTGGGCACCGGCTGAGTCGACGATCCGGTCACCATCCAGCGGCGCCGCACCGATCTCAATCGGCCGGGAGCCGGTGGCCAGGATGACGTTATCCGTGGTCAGCGTCTTGGCCTTGCCCTTGTGCGGGGTGAATTCAACCTGCCGTTCGGCAAGGAGCTTGCCATGGCCCTGAAGCCACTCGATGCGATTAGCCTTGAAAAGCTGCTTGATGCCTCCGGTGAGGTCCGCCACCACCTTGTCCTTGCGCTTGATCATCTGCGGGACATCAAGGGTGGTGCCCTCCACCCGGATCCCGTGCCCGGCAAGCTCCGACTGCACTCGGTGGTAATGCTCGGAGGAATCGAGCAGCGCCTTGGAGGGGATGCAGCCGACATTCAGGCATGTTCCGCCCAGTGCCGCCTCACCATCCTTGCTCCGGTACTCGTCGATCACCGCCACGCTCATGCCAAGCTGCGCACAGCGAATGGCGCCGACATAGCCGGCAGGGCCGGCTCCGATAACAATGACGTCGTAGGAATTCGCCATGATGACTCCTGAATTCAGTTGGATCAGACCTCGAGCAGCAGACGAGCCGGGTCTTCAAGCATGTCCTTGATGGTGACCAGGAACTGCACCGCTTCCTTGCCATCGATGATCCGATGGTCATAGGAATGAGCGAGGTACATCATGGGCCGGACCACGACCTGCCCGTTCTCCGCCATGGGACGTTCCTGGATCTTGTGCATTCCCAGAATGCCGCTCTGCGGCGGATTGAGGATCGGCGTGGAGACCAGCGAGCCGAAGATGCCACCGTTCGTGATGGTGAATGTGCCCCCGGTCAGCTCCTCGATCTCGATCTTACCCTGCTGGGCGCGCTGACCGAAGTCGGCGATTGCCGCCTCGATCTCGGCGAATGAGAGCTGATCGGCGTCCCGCAGCACAGGCACCATGAGGCCCCGATCGGTGGAAACGGCAATGCCGATGTCATAGTAGCCGTGGTAGAGGATGTCCGTCCCGTCGATCGAGGCATTGACCGCCGGATACCGCTTCAGCGCCTCGACGGCTGCCTTCACGAAAAACGACATGAACCCGAGTTTGGTGTCGTGGGCCTTGAGGAAGGAGTCCTTGTACCGCCCGCGCAGATCCATCACCGGCTGCATGTTCACTTCGTTGAAGGTGGTCAGCATCGCCGCGTTCTGCTGCGCCTGCACCAGGCGCTCGGCGATACGCTGGCGCAGACGGGTCATGGGTACGCGGCGCTCCTCGCGCTCGCCGGCCGGCACGGCCGCCGCCGGTGCCTCGGCTGCCGGCGGGGTGGGGGTCGGCGCCGGCTCGCTGCTCGGCGCCGGCGCGGCGGCGGGGGTGGCGGCCGGCTGATCCTCGCCGCCCTGCTCCATGTAACGGAGCACATCCTCCTTGAGGATCCGGCCGTTGCGGCCCGTTCCTGAGATGCGGCGCGGATCCAGGTCATGCTCTTCGACGAGGTTGCGCACCGCGGGGCTGAGCGACGGCATCTCCCCCTCGGTGGCGGCTTCCGCTGGCGCCGTTGACTCAGCCGCTGGTTCCTGACCGGTCTTCTCTTCGCCGCCGGCAGTCGCTGACTGGCCCTCGCCTGCGGCATTCAGCACCGCGACGACTTCACCGGCCGTCACGGTCTCACCCTCGGGCTTCAGAATCTCGCCGAGGATGCCGTCTTCCGGCGCCGGAACCTCCAGAACGACCTTGTCGGTCTCGAGATCGACGAGATTCTCGTCGCGCTCAACCTCGTCGCCGGGTTGCTTGTGCCACGTGACGACCGTGGCCTCGCTGACCGACTCCGGCAGCGCGGGTACCTTGACTTCGGTGCTCATCGACTCCTCGCTCTTTTTATCCGTGAATCTTGCCGAGCGCGTCAGCCACCAGGCGACGCTGCTGCTCATGGTGAACCTTTGCATACCCCACCGCGGGCGACGCCGAAGGATCGCGACCGGCATAGGTCAGCTTCTGTTCGCGGGTCACACAGTGAGTAAGATGGTGGTAGATCTGGTACCACGCGCCCTGGTTCTTGGGCTCTTCCTGGCACCAGACCACCGACTTGGCCGTCTTGTAGCGGCGCTTGAGCAGCGCGGAGAGCTGTGCCTCCGGGAACGGATAGAGCTGCTCGATACGCACCAGCGCCACATCATCCCGCTCCTGCCGGCGCCGTTCCTCAAGCAGGTCGTAATAGACCTTGCCACTGCAGAGCACCACCCGGCGGACGTTACTGGCCTTGATGCCCTCGGTATCGTCGATGACCACCTGGAAATGCCCCGCCGAGAGATCATCAAGCACCGAGGTGGAAAGCTTGTGGCGCAGCAGGCTCTTGGGCGTCATCACCACCAGCGGCTTGCGCCAGCGGCGCAGCATCTGGCGGCGGATCATGTGAAAGAACTGGGCCGGAGTCGACGGGATGCAGACCTGGATGTTCTGCTCCGCGCAGAGCTGCAAGAAACGCTCGATACGCGCCGAGGAGTGCTCCGGGCCCTGGCCCTCATAACCGTGGGGCAGGTACAGCGCGAGCCCGCAGAGCCGACCCCACTTGGTCTCCCCCGAGGCGATGAACTGATCAATCAGCACCTGCGCGCCGTTAGCGAAATCCCCGAACTGCGCTTCCCAGATCACCATGGTCCGGGGATCGGCCGTTGCATAGCCGTACTCGAACCCGAGTACGGCCTCCTCGGAGAGCAGCGAGTCGATGACGACGAAGTCGTCCGCGCTCTCGGAAATGGTTTTGAGCGGCGTGTGCGTGGAACCGTCGACGGCGTTGTGCAGCACCGAATTGCGGTGAAAAAACGTCCCTCGCCCGGAGTCCTGGCCGGTGAGCCTGACCGCATGGTCTTCCTCGAGCAGACTCGCGTAGGCCATGGTCTCGGCAAACCCCCAGTCCATCGCCAGCGCGCCCGCAGCCATCTTGCGGCGGCTCTCCATCACCGTCGCCACCCGCGGATTCAGCTCAAAACCCTCGGGCAGTCGCTGCAGCCGCTCCTGCAGGCCGCGGATACGCTCCACCGACACCGTGGTATCCACCGGCTCATCCCAGGCCGCATCAAAATAGGGCGACCAGTCGACGGTGAAGTCGTTTTCCTGCTCCTCGAGCGCGCCCGGCGCGACAACCTGTTCGGCGTCCAGGGCGTCGCGGTATTCGCGCTCCATGCCGCGGGCACGATCCTTGTCGATAACCCCCTCGGACATGAGCTGATCGGCATAGAGCTTGCGCACCGACGGCCGCGCCTTGATTTTCTGATACATCATCGGCTGCGTGGCCGATGGTTCATCCGCCTCATTGTGGCCATGGCGCCGGTAACAGATGAGGTCGATGACCACGTCCGAGTGGAAGGTCCGCCGATAGTCCATGGCCAGCCGGGTGACGAAGAGAACCGCCTCGGGGTCGTCGCCGTTCACGTGGAATATCGGCGCCTGAACCATCTTGGCCACTTCGGTGCAGTAAAAGGTCGACCGCGTATCCAGCGGGTTGGAGGTGGTGAAGCCGATCTGGTTATTGATCACCAGGTGCACGGTGCCACCCGTGTAGAACCCCCGGGCCTGCGACAGCTGGAAGGTCTCCATGACGACACCCTGACCGGCCATGGCCGCGTCACCGTGAATGAGCACGGGAAGCACCGACTCGCCGGTCTCGTCGGCACGCCGGCGCATGCGCGCCCGAGCCGAGCCCTCGACCACGGGATTGACGATCTCGAGGTGTGACGGATTGAAGGCCAGGGCCAGATGCAGCGGGCCGCCGGGCGTATCGATGTCCGACGAGTAACCCATGTGGTACTTCACATCGCCGGCATTTGCATGCTCGGGGGCGTGTTCGCCTTCGAACTCCGCGAAGAGCTCCGCCGGCGACTTGCCCATGATGTTGATGAGCACGTTGAGCCGGCCTCGATGGGCCATGCCGAGCACCAGCTCCTTGACACCATGGGCGCCGCCGCGCTGGACGATTTCATCGAGCACCGGGATGGTGGCCTCACCACCCTCCAGCGAGAAACGCTTCTGGCCCACGTACTTGCTGTTGAGATACTTCTCGATCCCCTCGGCGGCGGTTAGCCGACCGAGCAGCGCCTCCTTCTGCGCACCGTCCAGCTTCGGCTGTGCCTGCGGTTTTTCCAGTCGCTCCTGGATCCAGCGCTTCTGCGCCGTGTCGGTGATGTGCATGTACTCCGAGCCGATCTTGCCCGAATACACCCGCTGGACCTGTTCGATGATCTGTCGAAGCGTAAGCCGGTCGGGCGCGAACAGCGAGCCCGTGTTGAACTCCGTGTCCATATCGGCTTCGGTCAGCCCGTGGAAGGCAGGGTCCAGGTCGGGCACCTCCGGATGCTCGCGCAGATGCAGTGGATCGGTATCGGCATGCTGGTGACCACGGACCCGATAGGCGTTGATCAGCCGCAGCACCGCAGCCTGCTTCTGGGCCGCCACGGCGTCCATCCCTTCGCCGGCGAGCACCGCCCGCCCGCGCGCGCTGCTCCGCCCCATCTGTTCGAAAGCTTCGCGGATGGGACCATGCGGCACATCACGCACCCGGGACGGGTCCATGGACTCGAGATCGCGGAAGTAATCACGCCAGCGGGGTTCTACGGAGCCGGGATCACTCAGGTACTTCTCGTAGAGGGCCTCAATGAAATTGGCATTGGTTCCGTTGAGGTAGGAATGACTGAGCGTCTGCTCGAACGCACCACTCATGGCAGGTCACCTGCATCTGCGGAGGGAAAGCCTCGTTGAACGAGTTTGCGTCAAGATAACGCCGACCGACTCCAAACGCAACAGGCATGGGCACTTAGAGCTGTTTTCACGCACTTGCGCATGCCTCACCCACCCGGACCGCCGTTTTTTCTGACCTTAAAGTCAGTAACTGGGCCTGGGTAACCCTCGGAATCAATCAGGAATGATCGGAATCGGGGTCTGTCTCGACGGCCGCAGGCGCTTCAAACCAGCGCGAGAAAAAGATACCCAACTCGAAGAGCAGCCATACCGGCACTGCCAGCAACACCTGGGAAATGACATCAGGGGGTGTCAGCAGCATGCCGAAGGTGAAGGCGGCAACAATCACATAAGGGCGCTTGGCAGCCAGTGCCTGCCGGGTCGTGGCGCCGCTGCGGACCAGCAGGATGGTGGCGATCGGCACCTCGAACGCGGCACCGAAGGCGAAGAAGAGCGTCATGATGAACGACAGGTACTCGCCAATGTCGGTCATCATCGACACGCCCTCTGGCGTTGCCGCGGCAAAGAACTTGAAAACGAGGGGGAAAACCAGGAAGTAGGCGAACGCCATCCCGAGATAGAACAGCAGGATGCTGGAGATCAGCAGCGGCCAGATAAGACGTTTCTCATGCCGATAGAGCCCCGGCGCCACAAACGCCCAGAGCTGATACAGCAGATAGGGAATACTAAGGAAGAAGGCGCCGACCAGCGCCACCTTGAGTGGAATCAGGAAGGGCGTGGCGACCTGGGTCGCGATCATGGTGGCGCCCTCCGGCAGCACCGCCATCAGCGGTCCGGCCAGCGCCGAGTAAAGGGCATCGCGGAAGGGATAGACCGCGAGGAAAAGCAGCAGCACGGCGGCGGCCGAGCGAATCAGCCGCGAGCGCAGCTCCAGCAGATGACTCAGGAGTGGACGATCCTCATCCTGGTAATCCGGGTCACTGGCAGGGTCGCTCACCGGCCGTCTTCTCCCTCACTGTCGTCGCCGCCGGCCGCCGGCTTGACCGGCGTCTCCTCTGGCGCACCGGCAGCCGGCCCCTCGTCCGAGGGCGATGAGGTGCCACCCGCTTCTCCCTTTACGACCTCGTCCATCTGGCGCTTGGCCTCGCCGGCCTGTCGGTCAACCGCACGCCGCGTCTCGCGGAGACCCTCCGCGTTGACTTCGCGCTCGACCTCGTCGCGGATGGACTGAAACGACGCCCGGGCCCGTCCCGCCCAGAGCCCGAGTGTACGCATGAGCCGCGGGAGTCGTTCGGGGCCAACCACCACCAGCGCGATCGCCCCGATGATGAGCAGCTCCCAGAAACTGACATCGAGCATCAGCGGCTACTCCGGACGCTCAGGAACCGCCGCCGGGCCTGTCCTTTTCGTCCACCTGTTCCCGCTGCGCGCTCGAGGGCTGCTCCGCTTCCTCACCCTCGTCCTTCTCGAGGCTTTCCTTGCCTTCCTTGGCGGCTTTCTCGCTCTCGCTCATGGCGCTCTTGAACCCCTTGAGCGCACCGCCCAGGTCGGAGCCCACATTGCGCAGCTTCTTGGTGCCGAACAGCAACAGAACGATGACCAGGATCAGCAGTAGTGACCAGGGACTAATTCCACCAGGACCCATCTCGGACTACCTCCAGCATGTGCTATCGGGCGCTCTCGCCCTTGTTGTCCCGCGCCGCTTTCTCGGTGAGCCCGGAGAGCCCGAAACGACGCTCGAGCTCTGCAAGGACGGCCTCGGAGCCGAGCCCGCAGTGGGAAAGCATGACGAGACTATGGAACCACAGATCAGCGGTTTCATAAACGATATCGTCGCGATTGCCATTCTTGGCCGCGACAACGGTTTCCGTGCATTCCTCGCCGAGCTTGCGCAGGATGCGGTCGATTCCCGCCGCATGCAGCCCGGCCACATAGGACTGCTGCGGGTCAGCCGCGCGACGGGCCTCCAGCACCTCGTCGAGGCGGCGGAGTACTTCATCACTCACTGTTTCTGCCTCCGTACATGTCCGCGGGATCCCTGCGGACCGGCTCCGCAACACGCCATTGGCCATCATCCAGCTGCCTGTAGAAACAGCTGCGACGCCCCGTGTGACAGGCCACCCCACCGATCTGCTCTACCTGCAGGAGCAGTGTATCGCCATCGCAGTCCAGCGCCACACTCCGCACCCGCTGGACATTGCCTGACGACTCGCCCTTGTGCCACGGCCGCTGCCGGGACCGGGACCAGTAGACGGCCTCTCCGGTGGCGAGCGTGGCCTCCAGGGCCTGCCGGTTCATCCAGGCCATCATCAGCACCCGGCCATCATCGGCATCCTGAGCGATCACCGGCACCAGACCATCGGCGTTCCAGGTCACCTGATCCAGCCAGCTCACCGGCGCACCTCGATCCCCGCGGCGGCCATGTAATCCTTGGCTTCGGCGATCGTGTATTCGCCGAAGTGAAAGATGCTCGCCGCCAGCACCGCATCGGCATGCCCGTCGATCACGCCATCGACCAGATGCGGGAGGTTGCCTACGCCACCCGAGGCGATCATGGGCACACCGGCACGATCCGAAATCGCCTGATTGAGGGCATTATCGAAACCGATACGGGTACCGTCGCGATCCATGCTGGTGACCAGTAACTCGCCTGCGCCCGCCTCGGCCATCCGCTCGGCCCATTGCACGGCATCGATCCCGGTCGGCTTGCGTCCGCCATGGGTGAACACTTCCCAGCGGGGGTCAGCCTCGGTGCCGCCATGACGCTTGGCATCGACGGCGACCACGATGCACTGCGAGCCGAAGCGCTCGGCGGCCTCGCGGACCAGATCAGGCTCACGGATGGCCGCCGTGTTGATGGACACCTTGTCCGCACCGGCATTGAGCATGCGCCGGACGTCCGCCACCGAGCGGATACCGCCGCCCACCGTCAGCGGGATGAACACCTCCGAGGCGACCGCCTCAACCATGTGCACCAGCGTATCCCGTTCTTCGTGACTGGCCGTGATGTCGAGGAAGGTGAGCTCGTCCGCGCCGGCGCGATCATAGCGACGGGCGATCTCCACGGGATCACCCGCATCGCGGATATCCACGAACCTGACGCCCTTGACCACCCGGCCGGCATCGATGTCCATGCAGGGAATGATCCGGCGCGCGACACCCATGCTCAATCGCCCGCCACGAGCTGGTCGGCCAGGCGCTGGGCTTCGGCCAGATCGATGCTGCCTTCATACAGCGCACGGCCGACGATGGCCCCGCTGATACCCGCATCCGCAACAGCACATAGCCTGCGGACATCGTCGAGGTTGGTGACCCCGCCAGAGGCAATGACCGGAATATCGATGGCCCGGGCCAGATCAGCGGTGGCCTCGGCATTGGCCCCGCGCATCATGCCGTCACGCCCGATATCGGTGAACACGATGGAATCCACGCCGGCATCCTCGAAACGGCGGGCGAGATCGCTGGCGGAGGTCTCGGAGACACTCGCCCAGCCGTCGGTGGCGACGCGGCCCTCCCGTGCATCAAGACCGACGATGATATGACCGGGAAACTCCAGGCAGGCGTCGTCCACGAAATGCGGAGCACGCACGGCCTGGGTGCCGATGATCACATGATTGACGCCGACATCGAGATAGGTCTGGATGACTTCGAAGCTGCGGATTCCGCCGCCTACCTGAACCCCCACGGTGGGATGGGCCTCGGCGATCCGGCCGATGATGTCCGCGTTGATCGGGAACCCGGCCACCGCCCCGTCCAGATCCACCAGGTGCAGACGCCGGGCGCCGGCCTTGACCCAGCGATCAGCGACCGCGAGCGGATCCTCCGAGAATACGGTCTCGTCATCCATGCGCCCCTGGCGCAGGCGGACACACTTGCCATCCTTGAGATCAATGGCGGGGATCAGCTGCATGGTTCTCCATCCCAGGACAGGAAGTTTTTCAGCAGTCGCAGCCCCGGCTGCTGGCTTTTCTCAGGGTGAAACTGCGTGGCGAAGACATTGGCCGCCCCGATGGCCGCCGCGAAAGAGGCACCGTAATCACTCCGGCCCTGGACGATGGACTCGTCATCGGGATCGACATAATAGCTGTGTACGAAATAGAACCGCACCTCGTCGGCAATGCCGGCGAACAGTGGATGCGAGCGAACCTGATGTAAACGATTCCACCCCATATGCGGGATCTTGAGCCGGGGGTCATCGCCGGTCAGCCGACGGAAATGGCGAACGGTGCCCGCGAAGTGGCCGAGGGCCTCGACGCCCTCGTTCTCCTCGCTGCGGGTCATCAACGCCTGCATGCCCATGCAGATGCCCAGGAACGGCCGATCGCGCATCACCCTGTCCAGCACATCCACCAGCTCATGGCGATGGAGTGCACTCATGCAGTCGCGCACCGCCCCCTGACCGGGGAATACGATGCGTTCGGCGGCATCAATCACGGCCGGTTCATCGGTGACCTGCACCCGCGGTGCCCCGACATGGACCAGCGCCCTTTCCACGGAACGCAGGTTGCCCATCCCGTAGTCGATTACCGCGATGCTCATCGCCGAGGTCTCCCGTTCAATCCGTTCAGAGT
Source organism: Spiribacter onubensis (assembly GCF_040838425.1). Taxonomy (NCBI): domain Bacteria; kingdom Pseudomonadati; phylum Pseudomonadota; class Gammaproteobacteria; order Chromatiales; family Ectothiorhodospiraceae; genus Spiribacter; species Spiribacter onubensis. Next base: position 364,019 of record NZ_JBAKFI010000002.1, read on the forward strand.
GCCCCCTTGGTGGAAGGTAGCGAATCGCCCAGCCGGAGATCCGGTGAGCAGGCCATGCGCAACGCGCGCCCACCCGCCTTGAACAGCGTCTCGGCGATATGGTGGGCATTGTCGCCATGCAGCGCATCCATGTGCAGCGTCACGGCCGCATGGCTGGCGAAGCCCTGCCAGAACTCCCTCACCAGCTGGGTATCGAATTCACCGATACGCTCTACTGGAAAGGCGGCGCGAAAGAAGAGGCCCGGACGGCCCGAGAAATCCACGACCACCCGCGACAGCGCCTCGTCCAGCGGGCAGTAGGCGTGGCCATAGCGCACCATGCCACGCTTGTCACCGACCGCCTCGGCGAAGGCCTGCCCCAGCGTGATGCCCACATCCTCGACCGTGTGGTGCGCGTCGATATGCAGATCGCCATCGGCGACGATGTCCAGGTCGAAAAGCCCGTGCCGCGCCAGTTGATCCAGCATATGATCGAAGAAACCGACACCTGTGCGGCGCTCACCATCGCCACTGCCGTCGAGATCGAGGCTTACGCGGATTCGCGTCTCCAGCGTATTGCGCTCGATGGTTGCCTTGCGTTCGCTCATGGGTTGGGACCGCCTCACTGCCGACGCGGCGCAGGATACCATGCCGCCGTTACGGCCGTGAGCGGGGAGAAACCGTCAACCAGAATGTGACCGGGCCGTCGTTGCACAGGCTGACCTGCATATCGGCGCCGAAAACCCCGGCGGCTACCGGCGAATGATGCGCCCGGGCGGTTGACTCCAGGTCGGCGAAGCGTGACCGTGCCTCGGCCGGATCCGCGCCACCGGAGAACCCGGGCCGCGAACCCTTGCGGGTGTCCGCCAGCAGGGTGAACTGAGGCACCAGCAGCAGCCCACCCCCGATGTCCGAAACGCTGCGGTTCATGCGCCCGGCGGCGTCGGCAAAGACCCGGTAACCGAGCAGACGCTCCAGCAACCGCCGGGCCGTCGCCGCGTCATCCCCGCGTTCAACGCCGACGAGGACAAGCAGCCCGCTACCGATGGCACCCACCGGCTCACCGTCGATGCGCACCTCGGCATGTGTGACCCGCTGGAGCAGCCCGATCATTCGCCTTCCAGTCGCTTCAGGCGCACCTCGAGCTCGCGCACGATCTGCATGTCCCCGCGACGGCGCGCCGCTTCCAGCCCCTGACGGAAAGTCGCTGCCGCCGCCCCGGTGTCGCCGGCCCTCAGTTGCAGGCGCCCAAGCGCCCTCCAGGCCGCCGAGTAGTCGGGGTCGAACTCGATGGCCTTGTTGAGATGCCGGACAGCTTCCTCCGTACTGCCGTCGCGGGCCATCGCCTCACCCAGCGTCAGGCGGGGCATCGCCCCGTCCCGACCGCCCTCGATCATCTTGCGGAGTGCGTTGATGTCCATGACTGACAGACTAGCAATCCGCCCGTCACCGCCGCCAGAAGGCTGGCGTGAAGAGCACCAGCAGAGTGAAGATCTCCAGCCGTCCCATGATCATCGCCACACACATCACCAGCTTGGGTCCGTCGCCGACACTGGCGAAATTGGCCGCCACCTCACCCAGCGCCGGCCCCAGGTTGGCCAGCCCGGACGCCACCGCCGAGAAGGCCGTGATCTGATCGAGCCCCATGGCGAGCATGATCAACATCAGCAGAACGAAGAGCAGCACATAGGCCGCAAAGAACCCCCAGACCGCATCGATCACCCGCTCGTTCACGGGGCGGTCACCCACCTTGACCGGAATCTGGGCCTGCGGATGGATGAGGCGCAGGATCTCACGCCCGCCCTGACGCCACAGCAGCAGCACGCGGATGACCTTGAGGCCACCCGATGTGGAGTTGGCACAACCACCGACCACGGCGACGAACAGCAGCAGCACGGGCAGAAAGGCCGGCCAGACATAGTAGGAGGCCGTGGTGTAGCCGGTGGTGGTTGCGAAGGAGACAACCTGGAAGATGGCGTGATGCCAGGTCTCTTCCAGGGGCAGGTTGTGGGCGGCCTGATAGATCAGCAATCCGCCCAGCATGAGGAAAGTGACCACGGCGAGCACGGTCAGGAAGGTGACCAGCTCGGGGTCGGTCCGCCAGGGCTCCGTGCTCATCCGTCGCCAGGCCATGAAATGCAGCGAGTAGTTAAGCGCCGAAATGATCATGAAGACCACCGCGATCATCTCGATCAGGGCGCTGTCGTAGTACCCCATGCTCGCGTCGTGGGTGGAGAAGCCACCGGTGGCGATGGTCGTGAATGCATGGCCGATCGCATCGAACGCGGTCATTCCCGCCAGCCAGTAGGCGATGGCGCAGGCCACCGTCAGGCCCAGATAGATGTACCAGAGGGCCTTGGCGGTCTCGGCAATCCTCGGCGTCAGCTTGGCGTCCTTGACCGGACCGGGCAGTTCCGCGCGGTAGAGCTGCATACCACCAATGCCCAGCATCGGCAGGATGGCGACCGCGAGCACGATGATGCCCATGCCGCCAAGCCACTGCAGCTGCTGGCGGTAGTACTGGATCGACAGCGGCAGATCGTCGATGCCGACAACCGTCGTGGCGCCGGTGGTGGTGAGTCCGGAGATACTCTCGAAAAGGGCATCCACGAGGGGAAAGTCCACGACGTCCTGGAGTACCAGCGGCACGGCACCCGCCATGCCCAGCACGACCCAGAACATGGCCACCACGAAGAAGCCGTCACGGGTGCGCAGTTCGCGCCGTGAACGACGGACCGGCAGCCAGAGCAGCGCGCCGAGGGCCAGCAGCAGAGCGAAGGTCAGGAAAAAGGCCATGGCGGCACCATCGGCCGCCGCCACACCGATCAGCCCTGGCGGCAGCATGGTGATGCTGAACACCATCAGCAGGACACCCAGCACGCGCTGCACGGCATCGGGATGCATGGATTAGCTCCTCCTAGAGGAAGGTGACGCCCACCGAGAAGAGCTTTTCGACGTCGGCGAGGCGGCTCTTGTCGACCAGGAACAGGATGACGTGATCCTCGGGCTCGATGACCGTGTCATGATGCGCCATCACCACCTCGTCACCGCGGACGATGGCGCCGATGGTCGTGCCCCTCGGCAGCCGAATCTGATCGATGCGCCGGCCCACTACCTCGGAACTGCCCGCATCGCCATGGGCGATTGCCTCGATGGCCTCTGCGGCCCCGCGGCGGAGGCTGTGCACCGTGGCGACGTCACCACGCCGGATATGCGCGAGCAGGCTGCCAATGGTGGCCTGCTGCGGCGAGATGGCCACATCGATATCGTCGCTGGACTGAATCAGATCGACATAGGCGGCCCGGTTGATCAGGGCCATCACGGTCCGCGCGCCACGCCGCTTGGCCAGCATGCCCGAGAGGATGTTGGCCTCGTCATCGTTGGTCAGCGCACAGAAAACGTCCGTGTTCTCGATGTTCTCCTCGAGCAGCAGGTCCTCGTCCGCCGCATCACCATGAAGCACGATGGTCTTCTTGAGTTCATCGGCGATCATCCGGCACTGGCGGGCGTCCCGCTCGATGATCTTGACCTGGTAACGAGTCTCGAGGGACTTGGCCAGCCGTGTTCCGATGTTGCCGCCACCGGCCAGCATGATGCGCTTGACCGGCTTGTCGAGCCGGCGCAATTCGCTCATGACCGCGCGGATGTTCTTACGGGCGGCCACGAAGAAGACCTCGTCGCCGGCCTCGATGACGGTATCGCCCTCCGGGATGATGGCGCTGCCGCGGCGATAGATCGCGGCGACCCGGGTCTGCACCCCCGGCACATGCTCGCGCAGCGTCCGCAGCTCCTGACCGACCAGCGGACCGCCATAGTAGGCGCGCACGCCCACCAGGCGGACCTTGCCGTCGGCAAAGTCCATGACCTGAAGCGCCCCGGGATGCTCGATGAGACGGCGGACGTACTGCGTGACCAGCTGCTCCGGACTGATCAGCACGTCGATCGGCAGGGCATCGGGAGCGAAGATCTGCGGATGTGACAGATACTCCACGGCCCGCACCCGGGCGATCTTGCTGGGGGTATGAAACAGCGTGGAGGCGATCTGGCAGGCCACCATGTTGGCCTCGTCGGAATCGGTCACTGCAATGATCATGTCGGCATCATCGGCCCCGGCCCGCTCGAGAACCGCCGGATGGGTGCCGTTACCGAGCACGGTCCGGAGATCCAGCCGATCCTGGAGCCCCTGGAGGATCTGCGCATCCCGATCCACCACGGTGATGTCGTTATCCTCGCTGGTCAGATTGGCAGCGACGGTACCGCCAACCTGGCCGGCACCGAGGATGATGATTTTCATGCGCGCCCTCCGCCGCTCTGGCCAGTCTCGCGCGGATCGATCCCCAGAGACCGGAGCTTGCGGTACAGATGGGTCCGTTCCATCCCCGCCAGCCGAGCCAGCTGGGCCACGCTGCCGTCGGCCCGCTGCAGTTGCTTCTGCAGGTAGGCGCGCTCGAAATGCTCACGCGCCTCGCGCAAAGGCAGATCGAGTGTCAGGGCCGGCGGCCATTCACCCTCTGTACTGCCCGTCCGCACGACAGAGAGCGCCTCTTCCACCTCGCCGACGTCGATGTCGAGTCCGTCGCCGAGCACCAGCAGCCGCTGCACGAGATTGCGCAGCTCCCGGACATTCCCCGGCCAGTCATGGTTACGCAGCCGGTTCTGTGCCGCCACGGTGAACCGCCGGTAACCGAGCTGCTCGGCCTCCACGAGACGGTCTACGTAGAAAGACACCAGCTCCGGTATATCCTCGGCATGTTCGCGCAGCGGCGGCACCCACATCGGGATGACGCTGAGAGAGTAGGCCAGATCCTCACGGAACTGCCCCGCCGCTGCCTCGGCGGCCAGATCGTGACGGGTGATGGCAATGACCCTGACGTCCAGGGGGATACGCTGCGAGTCACCGACCCGCTGGAACCCACCCGCGTCGATGGCCGAGGCAAGCCGGGTCTGCGCCTCGCCGTCCAGATCCGTCGCCCCATCCAGGATCAGCGTGCCGCCGGCCGCCGACTCGAGCCGGCCGGGGATCACCCGGCCACCGCGCTGCTGGCCGAAGAGTTCTTCGGCGGCGGACTGACCGGCGATCGTTCCCGCGGCGACCTCGACCAGCGGCCCACCACGCCGGGGGCTGAGGTGGTGAATATACCGGGCGAGGCATTTCCGTCCGCTGCCGGGCTCGCCCGTGACGAGCACCCAGCTCTCACTCGCCGCCACTCGCTCCGCCTGCTCGCGGAGATTGCGCATCACCGTGCTGCGCCCGACAGGCTCGATCATCGCCGACATGCCATCCGCCCCGGCAGCAGCGGTCACCGGCTGCTGCAGGGCCTGCTCGACCGTGGCGATCAGCTTGCCCATGGACAGCGGCTTTTCAACGAAATCCACGGCGCCCTGGCGGGTTGCCTCAACCGCCGTCTCCACCGTTCCATGCCCGGAGATCATCACCACGGGAAAGGCGGGCGTACCGCCGCCGGCCCACTCCCTGAGCAGCGAGATACCATCCTCACCCGGCATCCAGATATCCAGCAGGACAAGATCCGGCTGACGTGCGTGCAGCAGTCCACGCGCCTCGGATCCGCTCTCGGCGGTCGCTACCTCGTAGCCCTCATCCTCCAGGATTTCCCGGACCAGCCCCCGGATATCGGGCTCGTCATCAACGACCAGTACATAGCCCTTGCTCATTGTTCGTTCCCTTGCCGGACGTCATCCGGCATGACGCGGGGCAGGCGCACGGAAATGCGGGCGCCGCCATCAACGTTGCGGGCGCTTATCATGCCATTGTGCTCCTCGACAATCTTCTTGACGATGGCGAGCCCCAGCCCCGAGCCGCGCGGCTTGGTGCTCACGTACGGCTCGAAGAGCTGATTGAGCATGGACTCTGCAAAGCCCGGTCCGTTGTCCTGGACATCGAGCTCAATCATGTCCACGAAACGACCGCCACCCTGCCGCGTCGACACCACCACCCGGCAATGACCGGCCTCACCGGCCTCCAGTGCATTCCTCAGCAGGTTATTGAGCAACTGCCTGAGGCGACCCGGATCCGCCTGCAGCCATGGCAGATCTTCGTCAAGGTCGAGACGGAAGGCGGGTTGCTCCGGCTCACCACGGTAAAGCTCCACCACTTCGCGCACCAGGGCGTTGAGATCCACGGCCTGCGGCCGCAGGGCCGGTGGCCTGGCATACTCCGAAAATGCCTGGACCATCTCCTTCATGGCCTCGACCTGGTGAATGATGGTCTCGGTCGAGCGCTGCAACAGCGCCGCCTCATCACCGTTCAGCCGCGTACCCACCTTGTGCTGCAGGCGCTCTGCCGAGAGCTGGATGGGGGTCAGCGGGTTGCGGATCTCATGCGCCAGGCGCCGGGCGACCTCACCCCAGGCCGCATCACGCTGCGCCTGGATAAGGGTGGTCACGTCATCGAACACGATCACCTCGCCACCCCGGTCTCCCTCTCCCGGCAGCGTCGCGCCGCTGCAGATCAGCGCCCGCCGGCCCTCGCCGGTATCCAGGCTGAGTTCCGCCCGCCACTCCGAATCCGGTGACTGTCGATAGCCCGCGACCAGATCGACGAAGGGGCCGAAATCCGGGTAGCGGTTGACGAGGGTCGAGAGCGGACGACCGACGCCCTCGCTGAGCGGCACCGAGAGGATCGCACTAGCCGCCTGATTGTAAGTGCGCAGGCTGCCGTCCGGCGCCAGAGCCAGCACCCCCGAGGACAGCCGCCCGAGGACGGTCTCCAGATAGGCCCGCTGTGATTCCACCAACTCCTGGCTGTGGCGGGCCGCGTCACGCACGTCGGCCACCCGCCGGCTCATGTCATTGAAGGAGCGCACCAGATAACCCAGTTCATCGTTGCCACCCGGGGCCAGCTGGGTGCCATACTCGCCAGCCGCCATGGCGCGGGTCCCCTCCGCCAGTCGGCTGACCGGCGCCACCAGCCGGCGGGCCAGGTAGAAGGCGGACCAGACCGCGAACAGCAACGATAGAAGCAGCACCAGCGACAGCGTCAGGCTGAAACTGTCCTTCAGCGGTCCACGCAGATAGGCGAGCTCACGATATTCACTGAACGCTGTCTCCACCTCTGCCGCGAGATTGTCGATACGCGGCGAAACCTGGAACAGCCCCTGCAGGACACGGCTGCTGCCCGGACCGCCCGGCCCGGGCGCCGGTACCAGGGCACGGATATGCAGACCGGCATTTTCAATGGGATCGAGGCCCACATAAGGGCGTCCCTGGCGGAGCTGGAGCAGGATGCTGTCCTCCGGCCGGTGCGGCAGGATGTTGGCGGTGTCAACGCTGCTTGCGGCAATGATCCGGCCATTCTCGCCAAGCAGGGCCAGCTCGGAGGCGCCGGTCCGCGCACGCAGATCGCCCAGCGTGATGGGCGCCATCTCCTCGGTGACATCCGCCAGATCCCGGGCCGCATCCTGCAGCCGCTGCTGCATGTCCCGCATGCGCTGGTCGAGCGAGGCCTGGGAAAGGGCCAGGGCATCATCAAGTGCGTTCTCGACGCGCACGTCGAACCAGCTGTCTACGCCACGCTGCAGAAACTGCATGGAAAAACCATACACCACCAGACCCGGCACCACCGCGAGGACCACAAACAGGGCCATGAGCCGGAGCGTCAGGCGACTGCCCGTCTCGCGGGCCCGGACCGATCGCACCAGACGCCAGAGGTTATTGACGATCAGGGCCAGGAGAGCGACCAGGACGACGCCGTTGATCAGCAGCAGCCAGAGGTAGAGGCGGCCGAAGCGCACGGAGTTCTCGGTGGCGGCACTCAGAAGATATAGCGAGAGGATCAGCAGGACACTCAGCAGGATCCGCACGATCGCTTGGCGGGGAAGCTGCATCATGGTGACAACGCCCGGTAACGCGGTTCGCTGCGGAGCTGCCATTCGGGATTGATCCACGCCACCATGCGCAACAGTCGCGGGAGCTCGTCGACCTCCAGCCCGGTATCCAGACGCAGGCGATAGTCCGTGTCCGTATCCAGGCGGTCGAGACGCACCACGGGCCACGCCTCAACCCGCCCGAGGCGCAGCAGCAAGGCATCGAGGCTCCGATAGCTCCGGGACTCGCCACTCTCAAGCCGGGTCAGCACATAACGCCGGCTGATGGCATGGTACTGGAGCCGATAGCGGCGTTGCTGGCTGACCACAACGGCATCCCCCCACCACCAGCGGGCCGTCTGGAGCCGCAGTCTCTGAGCAATGACCAGCGCCACCCCGTTCTCCAGCGCCTCGGTCGCCGTGGCGCTGAGCGCATAGTCGATACGCGCGTCGGCCAGAACCAGCTGATCCGCCACGCGGATATCCAGCTCACTGACCCTGAACCCCCCGGTCTGTGCGAAGGCAGCCATCGCCGTCAGCAGCAGCGTGAGTCCGATTGCAGTCCGCTCAGCGTTTTTCCAGGCAGGCATAATAGAAGCCATCGACACCGGCTTCGCCGGTAAGGATCTGTTGACCGTATCCAACCCGCCGGCCCACGGGAAGCGCCGGAGGTACCGCTTGTGCATCCGGCCGAGCCTGCATGAACGCAGCGATCACCGCTTCATTCTCGGCCTGCAGGATCGAGCAGGTGCAATAGACCAGGCGCCCACCGGGGGCCAGCAGCGGCCACAGGGAATCCAGCAGGCGACGCTGGGCGGCCTGCAGACGGGGCGGGTCGTCGGCGCGGCGCAGCCATTTGATATCCGGATGCCGGCGGATCACACCTGTGCCGGAACAGGGCGCATCGAGCAGTATCCGCTCGAACGGACGACCATCCCACCAGTCGTCCGTTGCGGCCGCATCCGCCACCCGGCATTCCGCCTGCAGGCCAAGGCGCCCGAGGGTACCCGCGACCCGCTCGAGGCGCACTTCATCGTCATCGAGGGCAAGCAGGGCCGCATCGGAGCGCTCAAGCGCATGCGCCGCCTTCCCGCCGGGCGCTGCGCAGGCATCCAGCACCCGATGGCCCGGTCCCGGTGACAGCAACGCAACGGCCAGTTGCGCGGCGCCGTCCTGAACGGAGCAGTCGCCCTGGTCAAAACCGGGCAGGCGGCCCACCGCCACCGGGTGTTCCAGAACGAGCGCGTCGGGGAATCCGTCCAGCGTCCGGGCGGGCAGGCCCGCCTCCACCAGCCGCTGCTGATAGCCGGCAACGGACTGGCGCCGGCGATTGACCCGCAGAGTCATCGGTGCGCGGGTATTCTGGGCCTCGAGCAGTGAACGCCAGTCATCGGGCCAGTCATGCTGCAGCCGGGCCAGCAGCCAGTCGGGTACCGAGGCCCTGACCGCAGGCGCTGTATCAACCAGGGCCAAGCAGTCCTCCCGCTCGCGCTGAAATCGCCGCAGCAGGGCATTGATGAGCCTGGCGGCCCATTGCTTGCCCCGATGACGGGCCACGGCGACCGTCTCCGAAACCGCGGCATGGGCCGGCGTCTCCATGGCCAATAGCTGCTGCAGACCGATCTCCACCAGCAGTGCCATGTCCTGATCACGACTGCGCAGCGATTTATGCAGGAGCCGGTCGCGAATGGCTGCCAGGCGGCGGTGATTGCGCAGGACGCCATAGGCGATGGCGCGGCAGAACCCGGCATCGCGACTGTCGGCATCCGACGGCACATGCTCGGCCAGGGCGGCATCCAGCGATCGCCCGCCGCCGAGGACAGCGAGCAGCACGTCCAGAGCGCTGTCTCGCGGGTTAAAGGAGGATTTCGCCGACATGCATCGTATGCCCGCGGAGGAAGTCCGCCACCGCCTGAGCCCGGCCACCGGGCACCTGTACCCGAAGCAGTCGAAGGACACCGTCGCCGGTCTGCACGTCGATACCCTCGTCACTCACCGCAAGGATCTCTCCGGGCACGCCGGTGGTGGCGAAACCGGGCAGGCTCCGTGCCGCCCATATCTTGAACGGCGCATGATCACGGTGGCAGCGCATCACCGGCCAGGGATCGAAAGCCCGCACCCGGCGGGCAAGGGCATCAGCGGCTTCATGCCAGTCAACGCGACATTCCTCCGTGGTGATCTTGTCGGCGTAGGTCACACCCGCTTCCGGCTGATCGCTGGCGCTGATCCGGCCAGACAGCCAGTCGTCGAAACTGTCCACCAGCAGCTCCGCCCCCATGTCGGCGAGCCGGTCATGCAGGGTTGAGGCTGTGTCCTCCGCGCTGATGGGCGTTGATCGACAGGCCACGACCGGGCCGGTATCCAGACCGGCAGCCATTTCCATCAGGCAGACGCCGCTCCGCTTATCGCCTGCTTCGATGGCGCGCTGGATGGGTGCCGCTCCCCGCCAGCGCGGGAGCAGCGAGGCGTGAATGTTGAGACAGCCATGCGTGGGTATGCCCAGCACCGCCGCCGGCAGGATGAGACCGTAGGCGGCGACCACCATGGCATCCGGCGCATGGCCGGCCAGGCGGGCCTGAGCCGCGGGATCACGGAGGCTTTCGGGCTGCTCCACCACGAGCCCGTGCTCAAGGGCAAGGGTCTTGACGGGAGACGCCCGCAGCCGCCGTCCCCGGCCTGCCGGCCGATCGGGCTGCGTATACACAGCCGCCACCCGATAGCCGGCGTCGATCAATGCCTCGAGCGCCGGTACGGCGAATGCCGGCGTCCCGGCATAGACCACCCGTGGCGCGTCGTGCGTGGCCGCCCCGGTCAGACCGAACCCGTCTTGAGCGTCTGCTCGGCGCGCTGGCGCGCCGCTTTCTCGTAGCGCCGCCGGAGTCGTTTGCGCTTGAGCTCGGAGAGATAGTCGATGAACAGTCGGCCGTCGAGATGGTCGAGCTCATGCTGCATGCAGCGTGCCATCAGTCCCTCGGCCTCGACCTCGAAGGGCTCGCCATCGAGGTCGAGGGCGCGAAGCCTCACGGCATCGACACGCTCCACATTGTCGGCATAGCCGGGGATCGACAGGCAGCCTTCCTCGGCGATCTCCCGGGAGTCGGCGCGATGGACGATCTCCGGGTTGATCAGCGCCATCGGCTCGCTGCCGTCTTCACTGACATCCATCACGACGATGCGCTCATGGACATCGATCTGGGTCGCGGCAAGACCAATGCCGGGCGCATCGTACATGGTCTCGAACATGTCGCTGACCAGCTCACGGACCCGGTCGTCGATGGTTTCCACCGGACGGGCCCGGGTTCGAAGCCGTTCGTCGGGATACTGGAGAATTTCGCGTTTGGCCATGGGAATGTCCATTGAGGGCCGCAGTCCGTGACCGCCAGCCTCGGTTTGCCGGTTTGTGTGCAGTATACCGAACCGCCGCGGCCCGGGACCAGCAAATGCCTGAAAGAACAAGGATGTGTCATGCCTTATCTGAAGCCTGCGCTGCGACTCGGTGGCGTACTTGCTCTTCTCAACTGCCTGCCGCTGGCAGCGGAACCGCCAGTGATCTTCCCGTCCGGCGCCGATCTGCCGCGGGTGATCCTCGGCGAGGACGGCCGACGCCTGAGCGCCGCCGGAGACGCGATCTATGTCGCCGGACTCGGCGGTCGCAGCGCCAGTCGTTATCATCTGATCCGCCCTGGGCCGGCACTGGCGGACGACAGTGACCCGCGCAGGGCGCGCAGTAGCATCTATCTGGGGCAGGCGCGGGTGGCGAGTGGCGGCGAACCCGCCATGCTGACCATCGAAGAGTCGCGACGGGAAATCCGGCCCGGGGACTATCTGCTCGCCATCGAGGAGCACGCACACGAATCCCATGAATGAAGACACGCTCGAAGCCTGGCTGACATTGCTCCACCTGGAAGGCATCGGTCCACGGATAATCGCCGAGATCGTCCACACCTACGGCGGGCCGACCACCTATCTGGCGGCCAGCGAGGCCGACCGGGCATCGCACGGACTACCGGCAAAGGCGGTCACGGCCCCTCGCATGCTGGCATCGGCACGCGAAGGTGTCGCAGCGGACCGCCGCTGGGCCGAGCAGAAGGATTGTCACATCATCACTCGGGACGATGCCCGTTATCCGGCGCGGCTCGCGGAGATCCCCGACCCGCCGCCCGTGCTGTTCGTCCGCGGTGAACCCGCGGTTCTCGATACCCCTCAGATCGCTGTCGTGGGGACGCGGAACCCCACCCCGGGAGGCATTGAGACCGCCGAGGATTTCTCAGGCCGGCTGGCGGCCAGCGGGTTGACCGTAACCAGCGGACTGGCGCTGGGCATCGACACCGCCGCCCACGAAGGTGCCCTGGTTGCCGAGGACGGTATTTCCATCGCCGTCATGGCCACGGGCCCCGACCGCCTCTACCCGCGGGAAAACCAGGTCCTGGCCAGCTCACTGATCGAACGCGGGGCGATCGTGACGGAAATGCCGGTAGGCACATCGCTCAACCGGGGGCTCTTCCCCCGCCGCAACCGCCTGATCAGCGGCCTCTCGCTGGGCGTGCTCGTGGTGGAGGCCGGCCGTCGGAGCGGTGCGCTCGGCACCGCCCACCAGGCAGTGGAGCAGGGACGTGAGGTCATAGCCATCCCGGGATCGATTCACAACCCCGTGGCCAAGGGCTGCCATCAGCTGATCCGCGAGGGCGCACGCCTGGTGGAAAAAGCCGATGACGTCATCGACGAAATACGCAAGCTGCCGGACGGATGGATGATGACGACCCCGGACGGACCAGCGGCCGGGACGGGCGAAGAAAACACGGCAGACACCCCCGCAGACAGCGCGCTCGATGCCGACTACAGGGCCCTGCTTGATGCCATGGGACACGACCCGATCGGCTTCGAAACGCTTGCTGAGCGCACTTCATTGACGCCCGATATCCTTTCCTCCATGCTCCTGAGCCTGGAACTTATGGGCCATGTTGCGCCCTGCAACGGTGGTCATTACATGCGGATCAGCAATCGGGCAGGCGGATGAAAGAGAACGTCTTCGATATCCTGATGTACCTGTTCGAGCACTATTTCCACGATGCCGTCGATGTCGATCCGAACCGCGTAGAAATCGAGTCGGAACTGCGCGGCGCCGGATTTGCGGAACCCCAGATCCACAAGGCACTCAACTGGATCGATGCCCTGGCCGACAGCCGGGACCTGCCGGTCGCCACCGACAGTCATGGCGCGCTGCGCGTCTACACCGAAGCGGAGATGGCGAGGCTCGATGTGGAATGCCGTGGTTTCCTGATGTTCCTTGAACAGACCGGGATTCTCACGGCCAGTAACCGCGAACTCGTCATCGAGCAGCTCATGGCATTGGACGACGGAGCGATCGAACTCGATCAGCTCAAGTGGATCGTGCTCATGGTGCTCTTCAGCCGGCCGGGTCAGGAAGAAGCCTGCGCCTGGATGGAAAACCTTCTCTTTGAACATCCGAATCCCACTGCACACTAACCCTACATGGCCCATCACCTCGTTATCGTCGAATCGCCCGCGAAGGCGCGCACAATCAACAAATACCTCGGCAATGACTTCGAGGTCATGGCCTCCTATGGCCATGTGCGCGACCTGATCGCGAAGGAAGGGGCGGTCGATCCGTCTCACGACTTCGCAATGCACTACAGCTTGGTGGAGCGCAACGCCAAACAGGTGGACGCCATCGCCAAGGCCACCCGCAAAGCGGACTCGGTCTACCTCGCCACTGACCCGGATCGGGAGGGCGAGGCCATCTCCTGGCATCTGCTGGAGCTGCTGCGTGAGCGCGGCGTACTCAGTGACAAGCCAGTGCACCGGGTGGTCTTCTACGAGATCACCCGCGATGCCATCCGTGATGCCATCGAGCACCCGCGCGGCCTGTCGGGCGACCTGGTCGATGCCCAACAGGCGCGGCGGGCGCTGGATTACCTGGTGGGCTTCAACCTCTCGCCCTTGCTCTGGCGCAAGATCACCAGCGGGCTTTCCGCAGGGCGCGTCCAGTCGCCGGCGCTGCGCATGATCGTCGAGCGCGAGAAAGAGATCGAGGCCTTCGTTCCGCGGGAGTACTGGAGCATTGAGGCCGATCTGAATCGGGCCGGCACGGATTTCACCGGACGGCTCCATCAGCTGGACGGCGATAAAGTCGAGCAGTTCACGATCAACAACAGCGAAACGGCCGAGTCTGCCTCACGGCGGATTCTCGAGGCCGCGGGCGCCGACGCCTCGGCAGCACCGGGCGAGGCTCTGGGCGAGGGCGCCCGGGGCGAACTGCGCGTCACCCGGGTCGAGAAAAAGCAGCGGCGGCGCAACCCGGCGGCGCCCTTCATCACCTCGACACTGCAGCAGGAAGCCTCCCGAAAGCTGCGCTTCTCCGCCCAGCAGACCATGCGGATTGCCCAGCAGCTCTATGAAGGGGTGGACACCGGCAATGGCACGGTCGGCCTGATCACCTACATGCGAACCGACTCGGTGAATCTCTCCCAGGAGGCCATCCAGGGCCTGCGCAGCCTGATCGAGGCCCGCTTCGGCAAGGACAAGCTACCAGCCACACCCAATCAGTACCGGACCCGCGCGAAGAACGCCCAGGAGGCGCATGAGGGCATCCGGCCTACCGATCCCGAGCGCCAGCCGGAGGCACTCAAGGGCCACCTGAGCGATGATCAGTACCGCCTCTATGACCTGATCTGGAAGCGCACCGTGGCGTGCCAGATGATTCATGCCACCATCGACACCGTCTCGGTGGACCTGGCGGCCGGCAGCACGGCGAACTTCCGGGCGACCGGCTCGACCATCCGGGATCCGGGCTTCATGGCCGTTTACAAGGAAGACGGTGATGACCGGGCGGCCGACGCCAGCGAGCGCATCCTCCCGCCACTCGAGGAGGGGGACCAGATCCCTCTCCTGGCATTGCGCCCTGAGCAGCACTTCACCGAGCCGCCGCCCCGGTACTCGGAAGCCAGCCTCGTGCGCACACTGGAGGAGTACGGCATTGGCCGGCCGTCGACCTACGCTTCGATCATCTCCACTCTGCAGGCACGCAATTACGTCACGCTGGAGAATCGGCGATTCAAGCCGACGGACACCGGCCGGGTGGTCACCAAGTTCCTGACCGAGCATTTCGACCGTTACGTCGACTACGAATTCACGGCCCGCCTGGAAGACCGCCTCGACGCGATCTCCCGCGGCGAGAGCGAGTGGGTCCCGGTGCTGCGGGAATTCTGGGACCCCTTCCATGAGCGGGTCGAAGAAAAGCAGCAGGTGTCGCGTGGCGAGGTCATGAAAGCCCGTGAACTCGGCACCGACCCCGAAAGTGGCCGGCCGGTGACAGCAAGACTGGGCCGCTACGGGCCTTTCGTGCAGATCGGCACGCGCGAGGATGAGGAAAAACCCCGATTCGCCAGTCTGCGGCCCGGACAGAGCATCGATACCATTGGCCTTGATGAGGCGCTGGCGCTGTTCACCCTGCCCCGCGACCTGGGGACCACGCCGGAGGGTCTGCCGCTGAGCGTGAACATCGGCCGCTTCGGGCCTTACGTCCGCTTCGGTGATCAGTTCGCTTCGCTGAAGAAAGACGACGATCCCTACACGATCGAGCGCGATCGGGCCCTCGAGCTGGTCGAGGAGAAAAAGGAGAACATTGCCAGGCGCACCATCCAGAGTTTTGATGACGGTGCGCTGACGGTAATGAAAGGCCGTTTCGGCCCCTACGTGACCGACGGTCGCAAGCGGGCGAAGGTGCCGAAGGATCGCGAGGCCGAGAGCCTGACCCGCGACGAGTGCCAGGCACTGGTCGACGAAGCCCCGGAGCCGAAGGGCCGTGGCGGCAAGCGCAAGACGACAACCAAGCGCAGGGGCGGCTCCAGTAGCCGGCGCCAGTCCGCGGGCAGCTGACATGGCCCTTCACGCGCCTCGTCTGCGCCGGATCCGTGATGTCGTGCTGGCCGGCGGTGTCGGGGCATATCCCACTGAAGGCGTCTGGGGCCTGGGTTGCGACCCGCTCAATGCGCAGGCCCTCGCCCGCCTGATCCGGCTCAAGGGCCGGGGCAGCGAAAAGGGCTTGATCGTTATCGCGGCGGGTCTGGACCAGCTGGAAGGCCTCGTGCAATGGCCCAGGCGGGAAGCGGTGGTCGAATCCATGCTGACGTCCTGGCCCGGACCGGTCACATGGGTGATGACAGCGGCCCCCGGACTGCCGGCGCTGCTCACCGGCGGACGTTCCACTATTGCCGTACGCGTAACAGCGCACCGCCCGGTCATTGAGCTGTGCCGGGCCACGGGCATGGCACTTGTCTCCACCAGCGCCAACCGCAGTGGCCATCCCGCCTGTCGGCGCGGCTGGCGCGTTCGCCGCGTTTTCGCTAACCAGCTGGACTGGTTCCTGCCCGGACCACTGGGCGGACAGCGCGGCCCCTCAGAGATCCGCGAGGCCGATACCGGTCGGATACTGCGAGCGGCGGCCGGCCAGCCAGGGAAGTAATGGCCGGCTCACTGATTGACGCGCTCGACGCCCGCCGCGGCATCGTCTGCGCCGTCGGGGCAGGAGGCAAGAAAACCACCCTGCATCGCATCCTCGCCGAGCATCCCGGCCGCGTTGGACTCACCGCGACGGTGATGTCGACACTTCCCGACCATGGCATTGTCGACACACGACTGATTGCAGCGGCACCCGAGCTCCGGGAAAGCGTGCCATCCGCCGCCATTCACCATCGCCGGGTGGCCTTTGCCGCACCCGGGCACAAACCGGGTCGGTTTGCCGGCCTCAGCCCCGACGAGGTGGCCGAACTGCATCGCCTCGGCAACTTCGATGTCACGCTGATCAAGGCCGATGGCGCCAGGATGCGCGGAATCAAGGCGCCACGCCCCGATGAGCCGGTGGTCGTTCCGGGATGCACCACGCTGATCAGCGTGGTTTCAGCAGCGGTCATCGGCCAGGCGCTTGGTGAGCGCATCGCCCATCGGGCCGAACGTCTCGCCGGGCTGCTCGATATATCGATCGGCACCCCCATCACCGCCGCTCATATTGGATGCCTGCTCAGTAACGGACACGGGCACCGACAGCACGTCGGCACGGCGCGCCATATCGCTGTCATCAATCAGGTGGACGATGCCGGGCGGCTGCTGCACGCACGCGACGCCGCCCGGACCGCACTCTCATCGGCGACGCCGCCGGATCGCGTCGTGCTGGCATCAATGACCGCGGCCGAGCCGGTTGTCGAGATTGTCCAGCCATCAGGCGGCGGGGAGGCCGGCATCTGATGATCTACCCATCGGTCAGTGCGATCATCCTCGCCGGCGGCCGGGGGGCTCGCATGGGCTGCCGCGATAAGGGTCTGGTGGAATTCGACGGCCGCCCCCTGGTGGCGCATGTGCTGGCCGCCATCGCGCCCCGGGTGGGTCGTATCGCGATCAACGCCAATCGGAACACGGATGCCTACGCGCGGCTGGGCTACCCGGTGGTCGAGGACCGGATCGCAGGCTATCCCGGCCCGCTCGCCGGAATTGCCGCGGGACTGGACTGGTGTCCGACGACAGAGCTGCTGGTCATTCCCTGCGATACGCCTGGCATCGGGGGATACTGTGTCGAGCGCCTCTGGGGCGTACTGGGAGAGGCGGATGCCGCGGTGGCACACGACGGCCGACGGCTTCAGCCACTTCACGCCCTCGTCCGAGAGCGCTGCCGTGAGAACCTCGACCACTTTCTCGAGACGGGCGGGCGGCGCGTCGACCAATGGATCCAGACTCTGGACTGGCGACAGGCGGATTGCTCCGACCACCCGGGAATGTTCATCAACATCAACTCGCCGGACATGCTTCATGACTGATCCCTGTGAAACCACCTCGCTCACCGTCGCTGACGCGCTGGACCACTTACGCAGGACACTGACGCCCGTCGTCGGCCACCGCCGTGTCGCCATCCGGGAGGCGCTGGGTCACGTGCTGGCCAGGGACATCGTGGCCGATCAGCCGGTTCCGGCGCATGACAACTCGGCCATGGACGGCTACGCGGTCCGCGGTGACGACGCCGGCGCGGACAGCCTGCGCTGCGTCGGGAAAGCCTTTGCCGGCCAGCCTTTCACCGGTGAGGTCGCTGCCGGCGAATGCGTCCGCATCATGACCGGCGGCGTCATACCCGCCGGTGCGACGGCGGTGGTCATGCAGGAGCAGACTGACGCCGATGGCGATACTGTCATGCTGCGGCGATGGCCCGGCGAGGGCGAGAATATCCGACGCGCCGGGGACGACCTCCAGGCCGGCGACACCATCCTGCCCGCCGGCCGTCGGATCACGCCGGCGGACCTCGGCGTGATGGCCTCCCTGGGTCGGGCGGAAGTCGACGTCTTCCGACCGCTGCGTGTGGCCTTTTTCTCCACCGGAGATGAACTTCGCGGGGTCGGCGAGGCGCTCGGCGCAGGCGATATCTACGACAGCAACCGCTATAGTCTCTACGGCATGCTCACGCGGCTGCAGGTCGAGCGACTGGACCTGGGCGTGGTCCCCGACAACCGGGCCGCCGTGCGCGAGGCACTGGCAAGCGCTGCCGCAGAGGCCGATGTCGTGGTCACATCCGGCGGTGTTTCCGTGGGAGAAGCGGATTATGTGGGCCAGGTCCTGCAGGAACGGGGCGAGGCACATTTCTGGAGTCTCGCCATGAAGCCCGGGCGCCCACTGACCTTCGGCCGTTATGCCGATGCCTGGTTCTTCGGTCTGCCCGGCAACCCGGTCTCGGTGATGGCGACGTTCACGCAGGTCGTCACGCCGGCCCTGCGTCAGCTCGCCGGCGAGACATCCCGCCCACGGGCGCGTTTCCGACTGCCCTGCCGCAGCGACCTGGGCAAGAAGCCGGGACGGCAGGACTTCCAGCGGGGCCGGATCGTGGTTGGGGAAGACGGTGTGCTGGCGGTGGAGAGCGTTGGTCGGCAGGGATCCGGGATGCTCCGATCAATGAGCGCGGCAGACTGCTTCATCGTTTTACCGGCGGATAGCGGAGACGTCACCGCGGGTGAATGGGTCACCGTCGAGCCATTCGCCGGCCCACTGATCTGAGGCGGCGCGACTGCCTCAGCCTCCGATGTAGGACATCTCGATCCGGCGCGTGTCCACGGGCCGGGTCTCATGGGTCCGCCGTTCGGAATAGCGATCGCTGCGGCGTGACCAGATCTCGATCAGTGCCTCGCGGATGGCCTCGTCGCTCTCACCGGTGCGCAGGCGGTCACGCAGGTCGTGACCCGCAGCCGCAAACAGACAGGTAAAGAGTTTACCCTCGGCGGACAGTCTGACCCGGGTGCAGGTGCCACAGAATGGCTGACTCACGGAACTGATCAGGCCCACTTCCCCGGCGCCATCCCGATAGCGGTAGCGGGTCGCGACCTCGCCCCGGTAATTCGGTGATACCGG
This sequence comes from Spiribacter onubensis, assembly GCF_040838425.1. Classification (NCBI taxonomy): domain Bacteria; kingdom Pseudomonadati; phylum Pseudomonadota; class Gammaproteobacteria; order Chromatiales; family Ectothiorhodospiraceae; genus Spiribacter; species Spiribacter onubensis. The sequence continues at coordinate 383,224 of NZ_JBAKFI010000002.1, forward strand.
CTCGAGTGGCCAGTGGGCATCGATGCGCGCCAGCACCTCCCGCGAGGGCAGCACCTGATCCAGTCGCCAGCCGTTGCTGTTGCCGACATCCATGAATTCGATGAACCGCACGATATGCGGCGTGCCGCGAAAGTGCCCGGCCATGGGGACGATGTCATGATCATTGACCCCGCGCTGCACCACCATGTTGATCTTGATCGGTGACAGCCCGGCCCGCTCGGCATTCTCGATGCCCTCAAGGACCCGGGCCACCGGGAAACCGACATCGTTCATGGCGCGGAAGGTGGCGTCATCTATGCCGTCCAGACTGATCGTGACCCGGTTCAGCCCCGCCGCCTTCAGTGCCCGTGCCTTGTCAGCGGTCAGCAGCGAGGCATTGGTGGTGAGGCTGATATCCTCGACCCCCTCCATATCACCCAGCATGCCGACCAGCCTGTCCAGATCGCGACGGATGAGCGGTTCGCCCCCGGTCAGCCGGAGTTTGCGAACACCCAGGGTGGTGAAGATACGGGCGAGGCGCAGGATTTCCTCGAATGTCAGCAGGTCGCGACGCGGCATGAACGCATGATCCGCGCCGAACAGCGCTCTGGGCATGCAATAGCCGCAACGGAAATTACAGCGATCGGTCAGGGAAATGCGCAGATCGCGCAGCGGCCGCTGTAGCTGATCCGATACCTTAGCGGTCATATCCGTCATTCACCTGCGCCGGGCAGCGTCTCACCCTGCAGGTACACCTCCGTTCCATCGGCGTAGGCCTCGCGCTTCCATACCGGCGCGGTTTTCTTGAGGGTGTCGATGGCGAAGCGACCGGCCTCGAAGGCCTCGGCACGATGGGCCGCGCGGACAACGACCACCACGCTCAGATCACCCACCTCGAGCTTGCCGGTACGATGCCGGATCGCGCAGGAGAGGATATCGAACCGGGCCATGGCCTCCGCCTCCACATCGGCCAGCGAGCGCTCGGCGAGTGGTTCATAGGCCGAATAATCAATCGCCGTGACCGCCTTGCCATCGTGGTGACGCCGAACCGTACCGCCGAAAACCACCAGCGCGCCGGCGTCCGGCGAGTCGGTCCGGGCAAGCAGCTCAGCCAGATCGATAACGGCACTGTCCACACGTTCGGTCATTGCGATCCGTCTCCGCGGTCGGCTTGGCCATCCGGGGCAACAGGCTCCAGACTATCGGCAGGATCAAGCGATTCAACCCACAACATGCCGGGGCGCTCCCTGCCTGTCCAGACACCGGTCGGGGTAGCATTGATCTACCCCTGAAGAGAGATGAAACGACCCATGCCGGATATCGACCCGACTGCCGTGAGAGGCTATCTGCTGGATCTTCAGGACCGCATCTGTGATGCCCTGGCCGGACTGGACGGCGCGAACTTCTCCGAAGACGCGTGGGATCGTGCCGCGGGCGGCGGCGGCCGGAGCCGGGTACTGACAGGTGGCAACATCTTCGAGCAGGCCGGCGTGAACTTCTCTCATGTCTTCGGCGACGGCCTCCCGGCCACCGCCAGCGAGCGTCGTCCCGAGCTGGCCGGACGCGGATTCCAGGCCATGGGCGTGTCGCTGGTCGTGCATCCGCACAATCCGTACGTACCGACCTCTCACGCCAACGTGCGCTTCTTCCTCGCCGAGGCGGAGGGCAAGCCGCCGGTATGGTGGTTCGGTGGCGGCTTCGATCTCACGCCTTTTTATCCGTTCGACGAAGACTGCCGACACTGGCATGAAGTCGCCCGGGATGCGGTCTCACCCTGGGGCGAGGATCTCTATCCCCGCTTCAAGCGCTGGTGTGACGAGTACTTCCACCTGCCCCACCGCAACGAGGCCCGCGGCATTGGCGGTCTGTTCTTCGATGACTACGACCGGGGCGGGTTCGAATCGGCCTTCGGCCTGATGCGATCAGTGGGGGACGGGTATCTCGATGCCTATCTGCCCATCGTCGAGCGACGCAGGGATACCCCCTACACCGATCGTGAACGTCAATTCCAGCTCTACCGGCGTGGTCGCTACGTGGAGTTCAACCTGCTCTACGACCGCGGTACGAAATTCGGTATCCAGTCCGGTGGCCGGACGGAATCCATCCTCATGTCCATGCCGCCCCTGGCGCGATGGGAGCACGACTACCAGCCCGCCGAGGGCACGCCCGAGGCCGCTCTGACGCGGGATTACCTCCGACCCCGGGAGTGGGCCTGATCCGTCACCCGATTCGGCGTTCCGCCGCCGCCGAGCCGGAAATAGTCATATCGATGTGACTGAGATTCTCAAATCATGGGGCGACATGACCGTCAGGGTCGGGTAGCGTAGCTGACCCCGGTGGAAAGGATTTTCCGCAGCGCAACAATAACCTACGCTGCACGAGGGTCTGGTCAGGGAAGAATGCCCCCGCTAGGCTGACGGACAGCGACGACTGGAGAGGTGAGCGATGGCAGCACGAATGAAGCCCATGCCGAGCCCCGGCGACCCGGATCCACAGGAAACCCAGGAATGGCTCGAAGCCATCGAGTCGGTCCTTGAATACGAGGGTCCGGAGCGCGCACAGTTCCTGCTCGAACGTCTGGTGGACGCAACCCGCCGTAGCGGCGGGCAGCTCCCCTTCAAAGCCACCACGGCTTACCAGAACACGATCCCGGCGCACCACGAACAGCCCTTCCCCGGCGACCGCGCACTGGAGTCGCGGATCCGCTCGATCATCCGATGGAATGCCATGGCCATGGTGGTCCAGGCCAACCGGGACCGGGACGGGATCGGTGGCCACATTGCCTCCTTCGCCTCATCCGCGACCCTCTACGAAGTCGGCTTCAACCACTTCTGGCGGGCGCCGAGCGAAGATCACGGCGGCGACCTGGTCTTCATGCAGGGGCATTCAGCACCCGGCATCTACGCGCGCGCCTTCCTTGAGGGCCGTCTGAGCGAGCAGGACCTGAACAACTTCCGCGCCGACCTCGCCACGGAAGGCAAACCGCTCTCATCCTATCCGCACCCCTGGCTGATGCCGGATTTCTGGCAGCTGCCGACGGTTTCCATGGGGCTCGGCCCGATCATGGGCGTCTACCAGGCGCGATTCCTCAAGTACCTGCACAACCGCGGCATTGCCGATACTTCCAATCGCAAGGTCTGGGTGTTCTGCGGCGACGGCGAAATGGACGAGCCCGAGAGCCTCGGCGCCATCGGTGTGGCGGCCCGGGAAGGCCTCGACAACCTCATCTTCGTCGTCAACTGCAACCTCCAGCGCCTTGACGGGCCGGTGCGCGGCAACGGCAAGATCATCCAGGAACTCGAGGGCGAGTTCCGTGGCGCCGGCTGGAACGTCCTCAAGGTGATCTGGGGCGCCGCCTGGGACAATCTGCTCGCCAGGGACCATCAGGGCCTGCTCCGGCAGCGCATGGAAGAGGCCGTCGACGGCGAGTACCAGAATTTCAAGGCCAAGGGCGGTGCTTATACCCGGGAGCACTTCTTCGGCAAATACCCGGAACTCAGGGCCATGGTCGCCAACATGTCCGACGAGGACATCTGGGGCCTCAAGCGTGGCGGGCATGACGCCGCCAAGGTGTTCAACGCCTACCGGGTCGCCACCGAGCATGAAGGCCAGCCCACGGTGATCCTCGCCAAGACGGTCAAGGGCTATGGCATGGGCGAGGCCGGCGAAGGCCAGAACATCACCCACCAGCAGAAAAAGATGGCGGAGAACGCCCTCAAGGACTTCCGCGACCGCTTTCATATTCCGGTGCCGGACGAGCAGGTGGCCGACGCGCCGTTCTACAAGCCGGCGGATGACTCGCCGGAGATCAAGTACCTGCGCGAGCGCCGCGAAGCGCTGGGTGGCTATCTGCCGGAGCGCAGGATCACGGCCGAACCGCTGAAGGTTCCCGAACTCTCGGCGTTCGATGTCCTGCTCAAGGACAGCGGCGATCGGGAGATGTCCACCACCATGGCCTTCGTCCGGGCGCTGTCAATCATTGCCCGCGACAAGGGCCTGGCCTCGCGGCTTGTGCCCATCGTTCCCGACGAGGCCCGGACCTTCGGCATGGAAGGGCTGTTCCGTCAGGTGGGGATCTACTCGCCCAAGGGCCAGCTCTACGAGCCACAGGATGCCGACCAGCTGATGTACTACCGGGAGGACAAGAAAGGCCAGATCCTCCAGGAGGGCATCAACGAAGCCGGCGCCATGTCGAGCTGGATCGCCGCGGCCACGGCTTATGCCAACCATGGCGTCGAGATGATCCCCTTCTATGCCTACTACTCGATGTTCGGCTACCAGCGCGTGGGCGATCTGTGGTGGGCCGCCGGCGACATGCAGGCCAAGGGCTTCCTGATGGGCGGCACCGCCGGAAGGACCACGCTGAACGGCGAGGGCCTCCAGCACGAGGATGGCCACAGTCACCTGATGACCGCCGCCGTCCCCAACTGCCGCTCCTACGATCCGACCTTCGCCTACGAAATGGCGGTCATCATTCAGGACGGCATGAAACGGATGTACGAAGATCAGGAGTCGGTCTTCTACTACATCACCATGATGAACGAGAACTACCATCAGCCGGCCATGCCGGAAGGCGCCGAGGAAGGCATCCGTCGCGGCATGTACCTGCTCCGCAAGGGCGGACGCGGCAAGAAACGCGTACAGCTCCTGGGCTCGGGCACCATCCTCATGGAGGTCATTGCCGCCGCCGATCTGCTCAAGGAAGACTGGGGGATCGACAGCGACATCTGGAGCTGTCCGTCGTTCACCGAGCTGCGCCGCGACGGTATCGACTGCGAACGCTGGAACCTGCTGCACCCCGAGGAAGAGCCGCGGACGCCCTACGTCCAGCAGTGTCTTGCCGACTACCAGGGACCGGCGGTTGCCTCGACGGACTACATGCGCTCCTATGCCGATCAGATCCGTCCTTACCTCGACCGGCACTATGTGGTGCTCGGCACCGATGGCTATGGGCGCTCCGACACCCGCGAGAACCTGCGTCGCTTCTTCGAGGTGGATCGCTATTACGTCACCGTCGCCGCACTGAAGGCGCTGGCCGACGAAGGCACGATCAAACCCGAGCAGGTGAGCAAGGCGATCGCCAGGTACAACATCGACACCGAAGCGCCTAACCCGACCACGGTTTAGGGACCGCTCAGGGCGCAGGAGGAAATTGCGTGGCAGAGGTCAAGGAAATCACGGTTCCGGACATCGGCGATTTCGATGCCGTGGACGTCATCGAAGTGCTGGTCGGACCGGGCGACAGCGTGTCGGCCGAAGACTCGCTCATTACGCTGGAAAGCGACAAGGCCACCATGGAGGTTCCATCACCCGTCGACGGCACGGTGAAGGAAATGCTCATTGGGGTGGGAGACAAGGTCGCTGAAGGGACGCCCGTGGCACGGGTCGAGGTGACGGACGGCGCCGGTGACGAAGCCCCCGGGCGCGCCGGCGACAGCGGATCGGCAGTGGACACCGGGACTGAATCAGCCGTCGAGGCCCCGGAGGAAAAGGCGGCACCGGCGGCCGCCGCACCAGAGGCGCCGACAGCGGCGACAGGCCCGGCACAGCCAGCGGCCACCGCGGCTGACAGGCCCCTGAACGCGGAAACGCAGCGACTGGCCCACGCCGGGCCGTCGGTACGGCGCTTGGCCCGCGAGCTGGGCGTCCCGCTGGACCAGGTATCGGGGAGCGGTGCCAAGGGGCGCATCACCCGCGAGGATGTCCAGGCATTCGTCAAATCCGTCATGGAGGGTGGCGCGGCCACCGCCCCGGCGGGAGCGCCTGCTGCAGGTGGCGGAACGGGCATCCCGCCGATCCCGGAGGTCGACTTCAGCAAGTTCGGCGAGGTCGAGGAAGTCGACCTGCCCCGTATCAAGAAGCTCTCGGGCCCGCATCTGCACCGCAGCTGGCTGAACGTGCCCCACGTCACCCAGTTCGACGAGGCGGACATCACCGAGCTCGAGGCCTTCCGCAAGGCCGAGAAGGCGGCGGCGGAGAAAGCCGGCGTCAAACTCACGCCGCTGGCGTTCCTGGTCAAGGCATCGGCACGGGCACTGGCGGAGTTCCCGGACTTCAACAGCTCACTGCGCAGTGATGGGGCGGCCCTGATCCGCAAGCACTACATCAACATCGGGGTCGCCGTGGACACCCCCCAGGGGCTGGTGGTCCCGGTCATCCGCGATGCGGATCGCAAGGGGATTTACAACATTGCCGGCGACCTGGCCGAGCTCTCCGGCAAGGCCCGCGACGGGAAGCTGGGGCCGGCGGACATGCAGGGTGGCACATTCAGCATCTCGAGCCTGGGTGGCATCGGCGGGACGGCCTTCACGCCCATCGTCAACGCCCCGGAGGTAGCCATTCTCGGCGTTTCCAGGTCGGACATGAAACCGGTCTGGAATGGCAGTGAATTCACGCCGCGACTGATGCTGCCCCTGAGTCTTTCCTACGATCATCGGGTGATCGACGGCGCGGCTGCAGCCCGGTTCACCAGCTACCTCGCCGGCGTACTCGGCGACCTGCGCCGGCTCATCCTCTAACGCTCAAAGGACCGCGATTCATGTCACAAGCCAAGGAAATCCGGGTCCCGGATATCGGCGATTTCGATGCCGTCGAGATCATTGAGGTGCTGGTGTCTCCGGGGGATACGGTCGAGGCCGAAAGCTCGCTCATCACCCTGGAGAGCGACAAGGCCACCATGGAGGTCCCCGCCCCCTTCGACGGTCAGATCGAATCTCTGTCGGTGAGCGTCGGAGACAAGGTGGCCGAGGGCGATCTCATCGCCACGGCGATCCCCGCCGGGGATGAACAGGCGGACGCCGGCGAAGCCGGCGACCGGGATACCGCGGAGGATGACCGGCGCGCCGACGCCCCAGCATCCGCGCCAGAGCCCGCGCCCGCTGCCGCCGGTCAGGAACCGCCGGCGGACGCCGACTGCGATGTACTGGTGATTGGCGCGGGCCCCGGTGGCTACAGCGCTGCCTTCCGGGCCGCCGACCTGGGTCTGAAGACCATCATGGTGGAGCGCTATCCCAGCCTTGGGGGCGTCTGCCTCAACGTCGGCTGCATCCCGTCCAAGGCCCTTCTGCATGCGGCCAAGGTCATCGATGACGCCGAGTTCTTCGCCGATCACGGTATCGAGTTCGGCCAGCCTAAGATCGACCTGCAAAAGCTCGAGGCCTGGAAATCCAGCGTGGTCGGCAAGCTCACCGGCGGCCTGGAGGGACTGGCCAAGCAGCGCAAGGTCGAGGTGGTCACGGGGCCGGCGCAGTTCGTCGACGATCATCATGTCACGGTGGACACCGCTGACGGCGAACGCGCGATCAGCTTCCGTAACGTCATCATTGCCGCCGGGTCCCGACCGATTGCACCGCCGGGATTCGACCTCGACCACCCGCGGGTGATGGACTCCACCGACGCCCTCAAGCTCGAGGAGGTGCCGAAGCGCATGCTGGTGGTGGGTGGCGGCATCATCGGGCTGGAGATGGCCTCGGTCTACCACGCGCTGGGCAGCGAGATTACCGTCGTCGAACTGGCTGACCGTCTCATGGCCGGCGCGGATCCGGACATCGTCAAACCGTTCCGGAAAATCATCGACAAGCGCTATGCCAATATCTTCCTGAAAACCCGCGTGAGCGCTCTCGAGCCTGATGATTCGGGAGTCACCGTCCACTTCGAGGGCGACAAGGCGCCGGCGGAAGACCGCTTCGACCGGGTACTCGTGTCAGTCGGCCGGCGACCCAATACCGATCTGTTCAACATTGCGTCCACCGGTGTCCGGCTACTTGACAACGGCTGCATCGCAGCGGACGAGCAGATGCGCACCAGCGTGCCGCACATCTTCGCGATCGGCGACCTGATCGGTCAGCCCATGCTCGCGCACAAGGCCGTGCACGAGGGCAAGATCGCCGCTGAAGTGGCTGCCGGCGAGAAAAGCGCCTTTGATGCCCGAGTCATTCCGTCGGTGGCCTACACCGACCCGGAGGTGGCCTGGGTGGGCGTTACCCAGGAGCAGGCGAAGGCCGAGGGCCTGGATGTGGAGGTCGGCAGCTTCCCCTGGGCCGCCAATGGCCGATCGCTATCTCTGGGCCGGGACGAGGGCATTACCAAACTCATTTTCGAGAAGGGCACCGAGCGCATTGTCGGGGCCGGCATCGTCGGACCCAACGCCGGTGATCTGATCGCCGAGGCGGGTCTGGCCATCGAAATGGGCGCGGACATGCATGACATCGGCCTGACGATTCATCCGCATCCAACGCTCTCGGAGACGGTCGGCATGGCTGCCGAGGCCGCCGCCGGGACACTCACGGATCTCTACATACCCAAGAAGAAACGCTGACCGCTCATGAATCGGACCGCCACCGTCGTTGCCACGGGGCGCTACCTGCCGGAGCGCCTGGTGACCAACGACGAGCTGCGGTCGAAGTTCGCCCCCTCCGGCCGTGCAGAGATCATCGATGGCTTTGAGGCGCGCTCGGGCATCCGCCAGCGTTACCACGCCGACGCCGGCCAGGCGACTTCCGATCTGGCGGCGGAGGCTGCCCGCCAGGCCATGGCGCGCGCAGCATGCCAGCCCGCCGACCTTGACCTGATCATCCTCGGTACCGACACACCCGATCAGCTCACCCCGGCCACCAGCGTCATCGTCCAGGCCAAGCTCGGTGCGTCCAATGCCGGGACTTTCGATATCGGCTGCGCCTGTGCCTCCTTCCCCACGGCACTCGCCACAGCGGTCGGACTGGTGACCGTCAATCCGGATATCCGGCGGGTGCTGGTGATCGGCGCCTACCTGATGCACCGGCTCGCCGACCCGGATGACCCGATGAGCTTCTTCTACGGGGACGGCGCGGGGGCCGCGATTGTCGAGCCTACCCAGGGGCCTGGACTGCTGGCCAGCGCCTTTCTGGCCGACGGCCGCTACGCCCGCCACTGGAGCATCGCTGCCGGCGGGACGGCGGAACCGGCCAGTCATGCGGCGGTGGAGGCCGGCCGCACCCGGGTTCGGCTCAACGAGCGCTACCCGCCGGAGATCAACGAGGAGGGATGGCCCCGGCTCATGGGCCGACTGGCCGCGCAGGGCGGGTTTACCATGGACGCGGTGGACCTGGCGGTCTTTACCCAGGTCAATGCGGCGAGTATCGACAAGGTATGCGATCGGGTGAACCTGGCCCGCGATCGAGCGCCCAAACTGATGGATCGGTACGGGTATACAGGCTCCGCCTGTGTTCCAATTGCACTGGACCATGCGATCGAGCATGGGCTGGTTGGCTCAGGCGATCTGGTCACCCTGCTTGGCTCGGGCGTGGGCTACAACATGGCAGGCGTGGCCCTGAGACTGGAGGAGAATCTGCCCGCATGACGGATGATACCGCGACCATTCGCCGACAGCAGCTGGACGGGCTTGTCGCCCATGCCGCCCGCCGCTGGGATGACACTGACCGCGCCCTGATCGAGGACTTCCTGCATCACTACCACGGCGGCATGGCCACGGAGGATCTGACCCATCGCGGCATCCCAATGCTTTATGGGGCGGCCATGTCACACTGGCGTCTCGGTGCCGATCGGCAGCCTGGCCATACCGCGCTTGCCATCTACAACCCCGATCCCGAACAGAACGGCTGGGAATCCACCCATACGGTGATCCAGATCGTCACCGACGATCGACCGTTCCTGGTGGACTCGCTGTCCATGGCCATCAACGAACAGGGCCTCATGATCCACCTGATCGTGCATCCCGTACTGGAAGTTGCCCGCGATGCCGAGGGATGGGTGACCTCGGTGGGTGAGAGTCCGGTGAGCGACGGCGAACCGGAGGCGTGGATCCACATCGAGGTCGACCGCCAGGCGGAGCGTCAGCAGCTGCAGGCACTGGAGGAGGCGATCCGCTCCGCCCTCGAGGATGTCCAGGTGGCGGTAGGCGACTGGCAGGCCATGCGCCAGCAGGCACAGCGCGCCCGGGCGGCACTCAGGCGCCGCGCCCCGGACAGCGACGATGACTACCTGGAGGAGGTGGACGACTTCCTCGCCTGGATCCTCGACGATCACTTCACGTTTCTTGGCTATCGTCGCTACGACCTGCGCAGAGCGCATGACGCCGTGCAGCTCCGCGCCGTCCGCGGCTCCGGGCTCGGCCTCCTGCGCGATGGCCATGATGCCGGGCGGTTGTCGCAGAGTTTCGAGGCCCTGCCGCAGGCGCTTCGCGAGCAGGCGACGGATCCCGATCCGCTTATCCTCACCAAATCGAGCCATCGCGCCACCGTGCACCGCCATGGCTACATGGACACCATCGGCATCAAGCGTTTCAACGCCCGTGGAGAGGTGATCGGGGAACACCGCTTTCTAGGGCTCTATACCTCTTCGGCCTATAGCCGCAACCCCCGCCATATCCCGCTGCTGCGGCGCAAGCTGGACGCGGTGCTCGACCGCGCGGGCCTGAGGAACAACAGCCATGCCGGCAAGGCGCTGGTGCACATTCTTGAGACCTATCCGAGGGACGAGCTCTTCCAGATCAGCGTCGACAAGCTCTACGAGACGGCCCGCGGCATTCTTCAGCTCCAGGAACGCCAGCGTGTCAGACTCTTCCTGCGTCACGACCGTTTCGGGCGTTTCGTCTCCTGCCTGGTCTACGCGCCGCGCGACCGCTATGACACGGCGGTGCGTCAGCGCATGCAGAAAATCCTCATGGACGCGTTCGATGGCGCGCATTCGGAGTTCACCGTCCAGCTGTCGGAAGCCGTTCTGGCGCGCATCCACTTCATCATCCATTTCGGTAGCGCCACCGCCCGCGATGTCGACGCTGACGCCCTGGAGGCGCAACTGGCGGCTACGACCCGATCATGGTCAGACGATCTGGCGCAGGCCCTGCTGGACCACTGCGGCGAGGCGCGGGGTACCCGGCTGCATCATCGCTACGGCGAGGCGTTCAGCGCCGCCTACCGCGAGGATACCGGCGCGCGAACCGCGGCACAGGATATCGAGCGTCTCGAGACCCTGGGCGACAATGAGGGCCTGGTGATCAGCCTCTATCGCCCCCTCGAGGCCCGCCCCGGCGTCCTGCGCCTCAAGCTCTACCATGCCGGCGAACCCATCAGCCTGTCCGACGTACTGCCGGTCCTTGAGCATATGGGCGTCCGTGTCATCGACGAACGTCCATACGGCATCCGTCCGCTGCAGACGGAGCGATGCTGGATCCATGACTTCGGGCTGAGCCATGATCCCGCCCTTGAACTCGACACGGGGATGCTGCGGGACGCCTTCCAGAACGGATTCGCGGCGATCTGGCGTCATCAGGCCGATGACGACGGCTTCAATCGCCTGATCCTGCTGGCCGGGCTGAGCTGGCGGGATATCGTCATCCTCCGGGCCTACGCGCAGTATCTGCGGCAGGCGGGTACCGCTTACAGCCAGCCCTATGTGGAAGCCACGCTCGCTGCCCACCCGGGGCTGGCCGCTCGGCTTGTCCGGCTCTTCCATGCACGCTTCGCTCCCGATACCGCTGACGCAGATCAGGCGGAACGCCTGGCCGGGGATATCGATGAACGGCTCGAGTCCGTCGCCAGTCTCGACGAGGACCGCATTCTCCGGCGTATGCTCGCGGCGATACTGGCCACCGTCAGAACCAATTTCTTCCGCATGGACGAGCAGGGTCAGTATCGCGACAACCTGGCCTTCAAGCTCCGCCCCGAGACGATTCCGGGCGTCCCGAAGCCGGTCCCCGCCTTCGAGATCTTCATCACTTCCCCCCGCGTCGAAGGCGTCCACCTGCGCGGAGGCAAGGTGGCCCGGGGCGGGCTGCGCTGGTCGGAGCGTCCCGAGGACTATCGCACCGAAATCCTCGGACTGATGAAGGCGCAGATGGTGAAGAACGCCCTGATCGTTCCGGTCGGAGCAAAGGGAGGCTTTGTCTGCAAGCAGCTCCCGCGGGAGCGCAGTGCCCGACAGAGGGAGGTGCTCGCCTGTTACCGGCTGTTCATCCGCGGCCTGCTGGATGTCACCGACAACATCGTCGACGGCCGGGTGGCGCCACCAGCGGCGGTGATCCGGCATGACGACGACGATCCCTATCTGGTGGTGGCGGCGGACAAGGGAACGGCCAGCTTCTCCGATGAAGCCAATGCGATCGCCGAAGAGTACGACTTCTGGCTCCATGATGCCTTTGCCTCCGGCGGCTCTACCGGCTATGACCACAAGAAGATGGGCATCACGGCACGGGGCGCGTGGGTTGCAGTGCAGCGGCATTTCCGGGAACTGGGCCGCAATATCCAGTTCGAGCCGTTCAGTGTCATCGGTATTGGTGACATGTCCGGCGACGTATTCGGCAATGGCATGCTCCAGTCAGAAACCACCCGACTGATCGCGGCCTTCGATCACCGGCACATATTCATCGACCCTGATCCCGATCCGGCAAGCAGCTACGCCGAACGTGAGCGACTGTTCGCCCTGTCGCGTTCGAGCTGGGCCGACTATGACGAATCCCTGCTCTCCGAGGGCGGGGGCATCTGGCCCCGCAGCGCCAAATCCATCCGTCTGTCAGCACCGGCACGGCGGGCACTGGGCATTGACGCCAAGAAACTGACGCCCAACGAACTCATCTCCGCGATCCTGCGGGCCCCGGTGGACCTGCTCTGGAACGGCGGCATCGGGACCTACATCAAGGCCGCCTCGGAGAGCCATGCCGAGGTGGGCGACAAGGGTAACGACGCGTTGCGGGTCGATGCCGAAGACCTGCGCTGCCGGGTCATCGGCGAGGGCGGCAACCTCGGCGTCACGCCGCTGGGGAGAGTCGTTTTCGCTCTGGCGGGCGGACGCATCAACAACGACGCCATCGACAACTCCGGTGGCGTGGACTGCTCAGACCATGAGGTCAACATCAAGGTCCTGATGAACGGCGTGGTCGATGATGGCGATCTCACCATGAAGCAGCGCAACGCCCTGCTCGAGGAAATGACCGATGCCGTCGCCACGCATGTCCTGGCCAACAATTACCGCCAGACTCAGGCATTGAGCCTGATGCATGACCGGGCCCCGGGCAGACTGCCCGAACAGGGCCGCTGCATGCGGCTGCTGGAGCGCGAGGGGCGGCTCGATCGAGCGGTGGAGCAGCTGCCCGACGACGAGATGCTCGCCGAGCGAGAGCAGCAGGGCCGCGGTCTGACACGACCCGAACTGGCCATCCTGCTCGCCTACAGTAAAATCCGCAGCTTCGAACAGCTTCTCGATTCGCCGCTGGTGGAGGGGGAGGAAAACCTCGACGAACTGCTGGATTACTTCCCGAAGCCTCTGCGAGAGCGCTTCTCCGCACGTATCGACCGGCATCCACTGCGTCGCGAGATCATCGCCACCAATCTCGCCAATCACGTCCTGAACCGCATGGGCGCCACGTTCCTCATGCGGGTGACAGAGGCAACCGGGGCCGATCTACCCGAGGCGGTCCGGGCCTACCTTGCCGCCCGCGACATCTACGACCTGCGCAGCCTGTGGCGGGAAATCGACGGCCTCGACAACCAGGTGGCCACGGCCGGGCAACAGCGCCTCCTCCACCGCATCTGTGACCTGCAGGAACGCGCCACCCGGTGGCTGCTGCGCCATCAGCCGGCCATCAGCAGCACCGGTATTGCCATCGACCGCATGCACACCGCGATCCGGAACCTCGACGACGCCCTGCCGGCGCTCCTTCCCGAGCCTGCGCTGGAGCGTCTGGCGCGCGATCGCCAGCGGCACCTGGATGCCGGCATTCCCGCCGGACTGGCCGATCGCATGAGCCGTCTGCCGCGGCTCTACCCGGCGTTGGACATCAGTGCCGCCGCCGGAGTGGCGGGTGCCGATCTGACGGAGACGGCGCGTATCCATTTCCGGGCCGCGGATCAGCTTGGCCTGGGCGACCTGAACGAGGCCATCGCCGGCTTCAGTCCCGACAGCGATTGGGAAGCAAGGTACCGCATCGGCCTGATGGAGTCGCTGCACCGCGAACATCGTCGGCTGACCGAAGCCATCCTCTGCAGCACGGCGCCGACTGACGCCGATAGCCGGGTGGCGGAGTGGCTGACCACCCGGGGCAATCGTATCGACTACCTGCGAGAGACCATCGAACAGGTCACGGGCACCGCACAGGCCGACTCGGCCATGCTCGGTGTCGCGATGCAGGAACTCCGCCATGTCGCCGCCAATCCGCAGGAGCAGCATTCATGAGCGAGACCGTCGAACTCGCCTGCCAGTCTGCGGGGGCCGGGCCGGCGCTGGTCATGCTGCATGGCCTCTACGGCTCGGGAAACAACTGGCGGGGTATCGCCCGTCAGTTCGAGGCAGGCCACCGAACCCTGCTGCCCGACCTGAGAAACCACGGCCGCTCACCGAGCCATCCGGATATGGACTATCGGCGGATGGCGGCCGATGTGCTGGCCCTGCTCGACCGGGAAGGCATTGACCGGGCCAGCCTGGTCGGACACAGCATGGGAGGCAAGGTGGCCATGGCACTGACGCTGACCGCTCCCCAGCGGGTCGAGCGTCTGATGGTGGTGGACATCGCCCCGATGGCATACGACCACTCCGCCGAGCATGGCCGCATCATCCGGGCCATGCGCGAGTTGGACCCGGGCATGCTGCGCCGCCGCGAGGATGTTGATTCAGCTCTGGCCGAATCCATTCCGCATGCGGCCGTACGGCAGTTCCTGCTCACCAACCTCCAGCGTCAGGGCGAACAGTGGCGGTGGCGTATTCCGCTGGACATCCTTGCCGACCAGCTGCCGGTCATCCAGGGATGGCCCACCGGACTCGGCACATTCAGGGATGCACCCGTCGAGTTCATCCACGGCGGGGTCTCGGGCTATGTCGATGACCGCGGCCGTGCCGCCATTGCGAAGCACTTCCCCGACGCCATGATCATGTCCTATGCGGGCGTCGGGCACTGGGTCCATGCCGAGGACCCCAAGCGATTCAGTACCGATCTGCACACCTTCTTGAGCGATAACAACAACCCGTGAGCACCCCGAGGAAGAACCATGGCCGAGGACTTCAGACAGAACGCACTCGATTACCACCGCTACCCCACACCGGGGAAAATAGAGGTCGCGCCCACCAAGCCGCTCGCCAATCAGCGTGACCTCGCCCTGGCCTACAGTCCGGGCGTCGCGGCCGCCTGCGAGGCCATCGTCGAGGATGAACGCGAAGCGGCGACGATGACCGCCCGGGGCAATCTGGTCGGGGTGATCACCAACGGCAGCGCGGTACTCGGGCTTGGCGCCATCGGGCCACTGGCATCAAAACCGGTCATGGAGGGCAAGGGGGTGCTCTTCAAGAAATTCGCCGGCATTGATGTCTTCGACATCGAGATCGCCGAAACGGGCGCCGATCAGCTGGTGGAGACCATCGCGCGACTCGAGCCGACGTTCGGCGGGATCAACCTCGAGGACATCAAGGCACCGGAGTGCTTCGAGGTGGAAGAAAAGCTCCGCGAACGGATGAACATCCCCGTATTCCACGACGATCAGCATGGCACGGCCATTACCGCGGCGGCGGCGATCTACAATGGACTGCGACTGGTCGACAAGCGCTTCGAAGAGGTCAAGCTGGTGACCTCCGGCGCCGGCGCATCGGCCGTTGCCTGCCTCGACCTGCTGGTCTCCATGGGGCTGCGTCCGGAAAACGTGATCGCCACCGATCGCCAGGGGGTCATCTACAAGGGCCGCACCGAGTACATGGATGACCGCAAGGGCATCTACGCGACCGAATCACCGGCGCGGACGCTGGGCGAGGCCATCGAGGATGCGGATATCTTCCTCGGGCTCTCGGCACCCGGAGTTCTCTCGCCCGAGATGGTCAAGCGCATGGCCGATAAACCGCTGATCATGGCGCTGGCCAATCCGACGCCGGAAATCTGGCCCGAGGATGCGCTGGAGGCCCGTCCGGACGCGATCATCTCCACCGGCCGTTCGGATTATCCCAATCAGGTCAACAACGTCCTCTGTTTCCCGTTCATCTTCCGCGGGGCGCTGGACGTCGGTGCCACCACCATCAACGATGAGATGAAAAAGGCCTGCGTACGGGCCATCGCCGATCTGGCCACGATGGAGTCATCCGACGTGGTCCGCGCGGCCTACGGTGGCAAGCCACTGTCCTTCGGACCCGAGTACCTGATTCCCAAACCCTTCGATCCCCGGCTGATCACCCGTATCGCCCCCGAGGTTGCCCGCTCGGCCATGGAAAGCGGCGTCGCCACTCGCCCGATCGATGACTTCGCCGCCTATCGGCGGCGGCTGTCGACCTATGTGTTCCAGTCGGGCCTGCTGATGAAACCGATCTTCGAACGGGCCACCCAGAACCCGCAGCGCGTGGTCTACGGCGATGGCGAGGACGAGCGCATCCTCCAGGCCGTCCAGCTGGTGGTGGACGACGGGCTGGCCCGTCCGATCATTATTGGCCGCCGCCGCGTGGTGAAGATGCGCATTGAGCGTCTTGGCCTGCGACTCGGCATCGACACTGATTTCGAGCTCGTCGACCCCGAGGACGACCCTCGCTTCAAGGAATACTGGCGCCTCTACCACTCACTGATGGAGCGCCGCGGTATCACACCGGACCGGGCGAGGCAGATCGTGCGCACCCGCAACACGGTGATCGCGGCCCTCATGGTCCGCCGCGGCGAGGCCGATGCCATGCTCTCGGGCGCCGTGGGGAAATACCATCGTCAGCTCGATTACGTGAACGAGGTCCTGGGCCGGCGCACCGGCGTCCGCAATCTGGCGGCCATGAACGCCATCATCACACCCAAGGGCACGCTTTTCCTCTGTGATACCTACGTCAACCAGAACCCCTCGGCCCATCAGCTCGCCGAGATGACGGTGCTGGCGGCCGATGAGATCCGGCGCTTCGGCATGGTTCCCAAGGTGGCCCTGCTCTCGCACAGCAACTTCGGCACCTCGGAAGCGCCGGAAGCGATCAAGATGCGCGAGGCCCTGCAGTTGATCGAGGATCGCGACCCGGCGCTTGAGGTCGAGGGCGAAATGCACGGCGACGCCGCACTCAACGAAGAGATCCGCCGTCGGATCTTCCCCAACTCGCGACTGGACGGCGAAGCCAACCTGTTGATCATGCCCACACTGGATGCCGCCAATATCGCCTTCAACCTGCTGAAGACGGTGACCGATGCGGTTTCCATCGGGCCGATCGTTCTCGGCATGTCAAAGCCCGCGCATATCCTCACGCCATCGGTCACTGTCCGCGGTGTCGTCAATCTGACGGCGCTTGCCGGCGTCGAGGCCGCCATGGCCGCCGGAAAACCGGAGGAGAAAGATGACTGAAGCCATCCGTGTCCACGAAGTCGGCGGTCCCGAGCAGCTGCGGTACGAGTCGATCGAGGTCCCCGCACCGGGACCCGGCGAGGTTCTCGTGCGTCAGACGCACATCGGCGTGAATTACATCGACGTCTACTTCCGCACCGGGCTTTACCCGGCCGGCAATCTACCCTTCACGCCCGGCCTGGAGGGCGCAGGTGAGATCATTGCCGCCGGCGAGGGCGTCACAACGCTCCGGCCGGGCCAGCGGGTGGCCTATGCCGGCGGACCACTGGGTGCCTATGCCGCCGAGCGGGTAATGCCGGCGGACCGGCTGGTGCCGCTGCCGGAGTCGATCAGCAACGAACAGGCCGCAGCCGTCATGCTCAAGGGCATGACCGCCCATGTCCTTCTGCAACAGGTACATGCCGTGCGACCGGGCGACCGGGTACTGATCCATGCAGCGGCGGGGGGTGTCGGGCTGCTGCTCTGCCAGTGGGCCAGCCATCTGGGCGCCACGGTGATCGGAACCGTGGGCAGCCCTGGGAAGGCCGAGCTGGCAAAAGCCAATGGCTGTCACCATCCCGTGCTCTACCGCGAGGAGGACGTCCTGGAACGGGTAAGGGCACTGACCGGGGGCGACGGTGTGCACGTCGCCTATGACTCCGTCGGCGCCGATACGCTGATGGTCTCGCTTGCCTGTCTGGCCCGACGTGGCATGCTGGTAAGCTTCGGACAGTCCTCGGGGAAACCACCCGCCATCGAGGTGGGTCAGCTGGCAGCCGGCGGTTCGCTCTTCCTGACCCGCCCGTCGCTGTTCGACTACATCGCCACGGCGAACGAGCTGCAAACAGCCGCTGCCGCCGTTTTCGAGGTGATCGGCCAGGGCAGGCTGACCGTGCGGATCGGTCAGCGGCTGCCCCTCGCCGATGCGGCCACCGCCCACCAGCGGCTGGAATCGCGGCAGAGTACCGGTTCGACCATTCTCACGGTCTAGTGACCGGCGGACTCGATCCGCGGCAGGCTATTGCCCAGCGGGTCGAGTCCCAGGGCCTGGCGGTAAGTGCGGCGGGCCTGCTCCTCTTCGCCAAGCCTTTCATAGAGTTCGGCCAGCATGCGGGCCATCGCCGGGTTGTTGCTGCGTTCGACGGCCGCCTCCAGATAACCCCGGGCCTGTCCCCACAGCTCGCAGCGGGCGGCCTGGCGCGCGGCGGCGTACAGCAGTGCCGGGTCCTCCGGCCGCTCCCGTAACCACCCGGTGATCCGGTCGTAGACCCGCTGTGGGGGATCGACCGGCAGTTCGCCATAAACCTCGACCAGCTCCGGCGCCCAGTGCTGGCGTAACCAGCGACGCAGCTGCTGCTCGGCGGTCGCCGGGCAATCCGCATCGATCAGCGCACGTGCATAGCGGGCCTGCAGCGCCGGATCACGCCGGCGCACCTTGGGCAGAGACTTCCAGATACGGCCCAGACTGTCGGCATTGGCCTCCACGCCAAGCTCGTCGAACCGCTGCCCCATCGCGCGGTACTCGATATCGGCGAGCTCCTGCTCGGGCAACGCCTTTTCCCGGCGCAGATCAGGCAGGAGATCCGCGAGCCCGGCATGGTCGTCCACCGCCTGCATGGCCCTCGCCAGCAACATGAGAACGCGATGGTTGCGTGGCGCCTTCTCCCTCAGCCAACCCAGCGTGGCCAGGGCCTGTTCCCACTGTTCGGCCTCCGCCTGCAGCTGCGCCTGGAGCAGCCCCACCGCGACCCGTGCCCGGGGGTTGGCGGCATCCGCCGCTGCGAGAAGGTCATCCCGCCGTTGCCACTCACCCCGTCGTTGCGCGGCGATGGCCGCCAGCAGATGATGCATGAGCGGCTGGACGGCCGCCCGGCTGGTGCCCTCCAGATGGCGCTCGGCTTCGGCATAACGGCCCTCGGCCAGTTCGATGAGCCCGTCCACCAGCTCGCGCTGTGCCTTGTGCGTGCGCCGACTCGCCCAGCGCACGCGGATTCGCCCCGGCGCCAGCAGAAGGCGCCGCGCCAGCCCATAGAGCAAAGTGACAACCACCCAGGCCGCGATGAATGCGACGACCGCCACGAACAGGCTCGTCTGCACGGTTACATCGCCGACGCGGAGCATCAGGAAACCGCCCTGGTTGGCAAACCACAGCGCCGCCGTAACGCTCGCCAGCAGCAGCACGACCAGCATTAACAGCCGGCCCATCATGGCTCACTGCTCCCGTCGAGAACCGGCGACAGGACACCCGCGATATCGGGGGTCTCGACTTTCACGGGCTCCTGCATGAGCCCGTCCAGTCGCTCCCGAACCGCCGAGACCATCGGCGAAGCGGAGTCGAAATAGGCAGCAACCCAGTCATCAACGCGCTGCAGCGCGTCGCGGTAGGTTGCCGGCTCCCCACGCAGGGCCGCCAGCCGTGCCGATTCAATCTGCAGCAGCAGATTCTGCTGGAGAAGGAAGCGCGACTCGGGTTCCGGCAGGGGTTCCACCTGGCGGTCGCGGCTCACCGTGACCAGTCCGCCCAGGCCTTCGAGCAGGCGTTCACGAGCCCGCTCGAGGCGGCTCTGCCAGCCGCCGTCGGCCGATGTCTCCGCGCCACTTCCGGCGCTATCCGCGGCATCCTGTTCGAATTCGGTGACACCGGCAGCCAGGGGAAGATCATCGAGTTGATCGGCGACACGATCCAGGCCGCGGTTGATGGCGACCATGTCCACCCGGTCCACCGCGAGTAGACGGTCCACGGCCTCACCAATGGCCTCGCGGCGATCAATGCCCATCCCCCCCAGGCCTGACAGCAGAATATCGGCCGACTCAAGCGCCTCGAGCGCACCGGCGATGTCGCCATTGAAACGGACCCGGTGTAAGGCCATCCGGGCCAGATAACTCGCCTCGGCCACTCGCCAGTCATCGGTTTCCGACTGCATGCGCCGATAGAGCTGATCGACCCGATCGGCCAGCTCCTTGCGGGCGGACACCTGATCCGCCATGCGATTCTCGAGTCGCGCGAGCGATTGCAGGCGAGATTCCAGGGCCTCATTCAGGTTGGTGATCCGTCCATTGAGTTCACCGAGATCGCTCTGCTGCTCATCGGCCAGTGCCTGCAGTTCGCTGCGTTCGGCAAAACCTGACTGGGCGTCGGCCAGTGACTGCACCTGGAGGTACAGATAGCCACCGCCGGCAGCAGCCAGCAAGGCAACGAATACCGCAATCACCAGGGCGCCGCGACCCGCGGACCGGCCCTTGGGAGAAGGCGTCGGGGCCGGCTCGGCCCTCTCCCCGACATCCCCGCCATTGCCGCCGGCGCCGTCGTCCGCCGACGCGGAGACGGGCCGCGAATCGTCAGCCGACCGCTGTCCCTCGGTGTCTTCGCTGAGCGGGCCGTTGCCCGTCGTCGGTTCCTCGGAATCCTTGTCCTTTTCAGTCATTGGTTTTCTCTCTGCAGCGCTGCGCAGACGGCGCGGGTGATGGCCTCATCGTCCGCCCCATCGGCCACCAGCGGCCGATCAAATCCGGCGGCTGTCGCGGCCTGTGCGATACGATCGCTTACCGTGACCAGCCGTCCCTGCCTTACCCACTCTATCGCGCCTGGTTCCGCCATGCCGAGCAAATGCTCGAGCCCCGTCCGGCTGGTCACGATTGTGCAGTCGAGCCGCCTGGCCTGCCACTCCCGGGGAACCGCCAGGGTATCGGCGGGCTTGATGCGCTCGTAGACCACCATCTCGCGGAGATCCACATCCTGCATCAGGAGGGCGGACTGAAGACGCCGGCGTCCGCCCCGGCCACGAACGATCACGACGGTCTCACCCGGGCCGGGATCGAACGCCGGCTCCGCGAGCAATGCGTCCGCGCCTCCCCCGGCGGCCGGGGCCACGGTCACCGGTCGTCCCGCATCGCGCAGGCTGGCCGCGGTGCCAGGCCCCACCGCAGCCAGACTTGTCGAACGGCAGTGCGCCGGTGGTAGATGGACCAGTCCGTGGTGCACGGCATTGGGACTGGTAAAGACAAGCCAGTCAGGGCACTGTCCGTCGATCATGGATTCGGGATCACAGGGGGCGATCGCGAGTGTCGGACGGTGTAACACCGTCGCCCCGGCCGCTTCGAGCCGCCGGATCAGTCCATCGGCCTGGCCCGCCGGCCGGGTTACCAGGACGCGCCGTCCACCGAGGGGGGCGCTCAATGGACCTCGGCCAGTATTTCCGCGGCGCCCTGCGAGAGCAGATCCTCGGCGACGGCGCCACCCAGTTCGACGCCCTCTGTCCGGGGCGCCCGGCCTTCCGCGCGCAGCACCCGCCGGCCGTCCCGGCTGGCGACCAGTGCCCGCAACCAGAGGCCGTCCCCCTCAAGCACGGCATAGGCCGCGAGCGGCACATGGCAACTGCCATCGAGCCTGGCGTTGACCGCACGCTCGGCGGCAACCCGGTCATGCGTATCAGGGTCATCGAGACCCGCAATCAAGGCCTCGACCTCCGGATCGTCGGCGCGACACTCAATCCCGAGCGCACCCTGACCCACCGCGGGCAGGCTCTCTTCCGGCGGCATCACCCGGGTGATCTGGTCGACCATCCCCAGTCGCCGCAAACCGGATGCCGCCAGCACGATGACATCGAACTCACCGGCGTCCAGCTTAGAAAGTCTGGTCTGGACGTTCCCCCGCAGTGACTCGACGACCAGATCCGGACGCCGCGCCCGGATCTGGCACTCACGTCGCAGGCTGGCCGTACCCACGCGGGCGCCCGCGGGAAGCTCCGTGATGTCGCCGTAATGGCGGGAGATCAGGGCATCGCAGGGGTCTTCGCGATCGAGGATGACGGGCAACCGGAAGGCCTCCGGCACCACCGCGGGAACATCCTTCATGGAATGCACGGCGATATCCGCCCTGCCGGCCAGCATGCCCTCCTCAAGCGCCTTGACGAAAAGCGCCTTGCCACCAACAGCCATCAGGGGCCGGTCGGTGATCTCGTCGCCGCGGGTGGACAGGCGCACCAGTTCGACGCCGAGCCCCGGATACCGGGCTCGGAGACGGTCGGCGACATGTTCGGCCTGCCAGACGGCAAGCGGACTGCGGCGGGTGGCGATACGAAGATGGTCTACGGACATAAAAAAGGCCCAGCGGCGGCCGCGGCGGCCGGAATCGGTCAGCCGCAACCATACCGCCAGATCGTCATCAGGCAAACCGTCAGCCCGGACCAGCCGCGGACTTCAGCCATCGTCTGACCTGCGGCAGGCGCCGCCGACTGACTGGCAGGCGCTCTTCACTGCCGTCGACGAGCGCCTGTGTACGTCCGTCCAGATCCTTCTCCAGCCCGCGCAGGGCATCGCGGGCGATCAGGGCACTGCGATGGACGCGCAGGAAGCGCGGGCCGAATTCCGCCTCCAGCCGGCACAGCGAATCCTCGATGAGATCCTCGCCCCCATCATGCTGAACCGTGACGTATTTCTGGTCAGCTACGAAACAGCGCACTCCATCCACCGGGATCAGGCTCAGCCCATTGCGTCGGCGACAGAGGATATGCCGTCTTTCACCACCGGAGCCGGGCGCCTGGATTCGGGCGATCTGCTCGGCACTGAGCGGCCGGGCACGCTGGATGGCCGAGCTGAGCCGTGCCGGCTGGACATGTTCCAGAACGTATTCGACGCCGCTCTGCTGGAGCCGGGGCAGCATGGGATCGGTCAAGGAACTGGCCAGCAGCACGGCCGGCGCCGGGCGCTCATTGGCCAGCGCCACGGCGACGCGCAGGTCGGCTTCCTGTCGAATCCCGAGCACGACAACGTCGACCGGGTCATGACGATGGGCATCCGTTACCTCACCCGGGTCCTCGAGCACGGCGCTCACTGCGCAGCCGGGTGTGGAGGCGACCAGACGGGCGAGCCGCTGCCGCAATGATGACTGTTCGCAGGCAATGACGATCTTCATCAATGACATCCTCCCGAAAGCGTTGGTGGCTTGAAACGCCGCCCGACAGGATGACGGACGGCTTGATCAAGCTTGCTCGAGCTCTCGGAGGGATGCCGCCAACCGGTTCACAGAACCGCGCATCCGGCGTTCAGTGCCGGCCGGCTGCTATACTGCATGGCTCAGTTGACGGGGACGAAAGGGCATGAGCAAGTCAGACGCGAAGGGCATGTGGAGCGGTCGATTCAGCGAGGCAACGGACGCGTTCGTCGCCGCCTTCAGTGCCTCCGAACACTATGACCGACGGCTCTACCGTGAGGATATCCAGGGCTCCAGAGCCCATGCGCGCATGCTGGCGGACTGCGGCGTCATCACCCAGGCCGACGCGGCCGCCATCATGGAGGGGCTGGATGCGATCGCCGCCGAGATCGAGGCCGGCGACTTCCCCTGGGATCCCGCCCTTGAGGACGTCCACATGAATATCGAGGCGCGGCTCACCGAGCGAATCGGCGAAGCCGGCAAGCGGCTGCATACCGGCCGCTCGCGCAACGACCAGATTGCCACCGATGTACGGCTGTGGCTGCGCACCGTGATCGACGAGACGATCGGCCTGCTGCTTCGGTTCCAGACCGGGCTCGTGGACCTCGCCGAGCGCGAGGCGGACACGGTCATGCCCGGATTCACCCACCTGCAGGTCGCGCAGCCTGTCAGTTTCGGACACCACATGCTGGCCTGGTATGAAATGCTGGTTCGGGATCAGGCGAGGTTTGCCGACGCCCGACAGCGACTCAACCAGATGCCGCTGGGATCAGCAGCCCTGGCAGGCACGACCTTCCCCATCGACCGCCACCAGACCTGCGCCGAACTCGGCTTCGAGGCACCGACCCGCAACTCGCTGGATGCCGTCTCTGACCGGGACTTCGCCATTGAATTCGTCTCGGCGGCGGCACTGACCATGACCCACCTGTCGCGGATGGCAGAGGAACTGGTGATCTGGGCATCGCCACTGACCGGTTTCATCGAGTTGCCCGATCGCTTCTGCACCGGCAGCTCGATCATGCCGCAGAAGAAAAACCCCGATGTCGCCGAGCTGGTCCGGGGCAAGAGCGCCCGGGTTCATGGCGCGCTACAGGCACTGCTCACCCTCATGAAGGGCCAGCCGCTCGCCTACAATCGTGACAACCAGGAAGACAAGGAACCGCTGTTCGATGCCGCGGATGCGCTTCGTGACAGCCTGCGGGCCTTCGCCGACATGGTCCCCGCCTTGCGCGTGAACCGCGGGCGAACCCGCGCCGCGGCCCGTGAAGGCTTCGCCACCGCGACGGACCTCGCCGATTACCTGGTCCGCCATGGCGTCGCCTTTCGGGACGCGCACGAAATCGTCGGCAAGGCAGTCGCCTACGGCGTGGCCGAGGAACGCGATCTGGCCGACATGTCGCTTGCCGAGCTGCAGCAGTTTTCGGAGGTCATCGGCGAAGACGTCTTCGAGGTCCTGACGCTGGACGGATCGCTGGCTGCCCGAGACCATGTGGGGGGTACGGCGCCGGCCCAGGTGCGCATCCAGGTGGAAGCGGCGCGGCAGCGGCTCGCGTCAGGCTGAGGCGCCACGCGGGCACCGCTACGACGAAAGCGCCAGAACCCGGCGCAGCCACCGGCCGATGTCATCGATCTCCTCTCGGCAGACCTGATGCTCCATGGGATAGTCGTGCCAGTCGACCGGATACCCGAGGGCCAGTAAGGCATCCCGCGAGGCGACGCCCAACTGGTGGGAGAGGACCGGATCATGATGGCCGTGGGCGAGGAAGACCGGCGTACCGCGGTTGGCCGCCGCTCGAGCCTGCGCCAGGTGATCAGGCAACGGCAGATAGGTGGACAGGCCCATGATCCCGGCCAGCCCTGAGGCATAGCGCAGACCCGTATGCAGCGCCAGGGCGCCCCCCTGGGAGAACCCCGCCAGGACCAGGCGTTCAGGCGGGACACCCCGTTCGCCCTCGTGGTCGATCAGCGACTCGATCCAGCCCGCGGCCCGATCGAGGCCCTGCTCATCGGCAGGCGTCCCTGCCGTCAGTCCGTAGATGTCGTACCAGGCCGGCATCGAAAGACCGCCGTTCAGCGTAACGGGCTGCTCGGGGGCATGCGGGAAAATGAACCGCACTGCGCTGTCTGCCGGCAGGCCCAGCTCGGGGACGATCGGTTCAAAATCGTGTCCGCTGGCACCCAGTCCGTGCAGCCATATCACGCTGTGGCGTGCGTCCGCTGGCCCCAGTTCGACCGTCTTGAGCAGTTCATCCGCCATGTTCCTCTCCCTCTGCGTCGTGTGTATTCGGAATCGCAGCCTACCGGCTTTATACTATCGCGCCACTCAAACCACCGGGTCCGGATCATCATGCGCATCCTGTCCTGCCTGCTGCTCGTCATGCTGATACTGCTGAGCGGATGTGGCGTAAAGGGCGACCTTTACCTACCTGAAGCCAATGCGCCCGCCGGCGCCGGGGAGATGGCATGAGTCTGTCCCGCCACAATGGCATCCTGAACATCGAGGATTGCGCGGTGCCGGCGCTGGCCGAGCAGTTCGGCACGCCCCTGTATGTCTACTCGCGAGCCGCCATTGAATCCGCATGGCGAGCCTACGACCAGGCCTTCGCCGACCGCGACCATCTGATCTGCTACGCGGTGAAGGCAAACGGGAGCCTCGCCATTCTCCAGCTCCTGGCCCGCCTCGGCAGCGGTTTCGACATCGTCTCGGGCGGTGAACTGGCCCGCGTGATGGAGGCCGGCGGCGACCCCGGCAGAGTGGTTTTCTCCGGCGTCGGGAAGACCGAAGCGGAGATCGTCCAGGCACTGGACGTCGGCAT
Source organism: Spiribacter onubensis (assembly GCF_040838425.1). NCBI lineage: Bacteria > Pseudomonadati > Pseudomonadota > Gammaproteobacteria > Chromatiales > Ectothiorhodospiraceae > Spiribacter > Spiribacter onubensis. The sequence continues at coordinate 409,200 of NZ_JBAKFI010000002.1, forward strand.
CCTTGCCTTCAACGTGGAGTCGGAGGCGGAGCTCGAGCGCATCGCCGCAATCGCCCTGCGCAAGGGACTCGAGGCGCCTGTATCGCTGCGCGTCAACCCCGATGTCGATGCCCGCACTCACCCCTACATCTCCACCGGGCTGAAGGAGAACAAGTTCGGAATCGACATCCATCGGGCCGAGGCCATCTACCGCCAGGCGGCGGCAATGCCCGGTATCCGCGTCACGGGCCTCGATTTCCACATCGGCTCACAACTCACCGAACTCGATCCACTGGCTGACGCCCTGTCGAGAAGCCTCTCGCTGGTCGATCGCCTCGGCGATACCGGAATCGGTCTGGCGCATCTGGATATCGGGGGAGGTCTGGGGATCCGCTACGAGGACGAACAGCCACCGACGCCCGCAGATCTTGCCGAGCGCCTCGCCCCCCTGCTCGCGGATCGGCCGCAGCGCCTGCTCATGGAACCCGGCCGTGCGCTGGTGGGCGAGGCCGGCCTGCTGCTCACCCGGGTGGAATACCTCAAGCCCGGTCATCGGGATTTCGCGATTGTCGATGCCGCGATGACGGATCTGCTCCGGCCCGCGCTGTACGATGCCTGGCAGCGCATCGAGAATGCGGAGCCGGTCGACGCCGAGCCGCGCCTCTACGATATCGTCGGACCGGTCTGCGAGAGTGCCGATACACTGGGCAAGGCGCGCTCCCTGGCGCTCGCCCCCGGTGCGTTGCTGGCGATCCACGGCGCTGGTGCCTACGGCTTTGTCATGGCCTCGCAATACAATGCCCGCCCGCGGCCGGCGGAGGTCCTGGTGGATGGCAGCCGCGCCCATTTAATCCGCGAGCGTGAACCGCTGCAGGCCCTCTGGCAGGGCGAACGACTGCTGGAAACGCCATGAGCCTCGGATTCACCAAGATGCAGGGGCTCGGCAACGACTTTGTCGTGCTCGACGGCATCACCAACCAACTGGATATCACGCCGGAGCGGGTCCGTCGCATCGCCGACCGCCGCTACGGCGTCGGCTGTGATCAGGTGCTGCTGGCCGAGCCGGCGCAGGCACCGGAAGCCGATTTCCGCTATCGGATCTGGAACGCCGACGGCGGTGAGGTCGAACACTGCGGCAATGGCGTGCGCTGCATGGCCCGTTTCCTGAAGGATCACGGTCTGTCGGCGGACGGGCGGATGACACTCGAGACCGCCAAAGGGCTCACCCGGGTGGAGATACTGGCGGATGACATGGTCCGGGTCGATATGGGCCCGCCGGTCCTGACGCCGGCGGATATCCCTTTCCGGGCGGCGGAACGGCAGGCGCTCTATCCGCTCGAGGTCCAGCAGCAAGTGTTCGAGGTGGCCGCCGTTTCCATGGGCAACCCGCATCTGGTACTGCGCGTGGACGACGTGGACACGGCGCCGGTCGCCGGCCTGGGGCCGCTGCTGGAGCGTCATTCCGATTTTCCCAACCGGGTCAACGCCGGGTTCCTTCAGGTGCTCGGTCGCGACCGCGCCAGGCTCCGCGTCTATGAGCGCGGCGTCGGCGAGACCCTTGCGTGTGGCACGGGCGCCTGTGCCGCCGTGGTCGCCGGCGTTCTCAATGGCTGGTTCGACTCGCGTGTCACGGTAGACCTGCCGGGCGGCAGGCTGGTGATACACTGGTCTGGTATGGGGGAACCGGTGTGGATGACCGGCCCGGCGGTACCCGTATTCGAGGGCACAATGGCGGCGGGGGCGGAATGAGCAGGCAAACCACGGAATCTGCGGAAACGGGCAACGATCCTGACGAACGCCAGGTGCTCGATTACCTGCGCGAACACCCGGATCTGCTCCGGCGCCATCGGGACGTGCTGGTTAACCTGGACATCCCCCACGACAGCGGTGGCGCGGTCTCCCTTATCGAGTATCAGGTATCCATCCTGCGCGAGGAGGCCCGGGAGCTGTCCCGCCGGCTCGATCAACTGCTCTACATCGCCCGGGACAACGACCGGCTCGCCGAACAGCTGCATCGCTTCACCCTTGAGTTGCTGGCCGCGGAAGACCTCGAGAGTGTCCTGGTGGCATTGCGGGATGGCCTGCGACAGGACTTCCGCGCCGATGTGGTACAGGTGCTGCTGATCGGCGATGGCCTGCCCGGCGGGGGCGTTCCCGTACTTGCCCCCGATGACGCCGAGGCCATGCAACTCGAGGAGCATTTCCCCGGTACCACACCGGTGCTGGGGAGCCTCGACGCCGAGCGCCTGGCACTGATCTTTGGCGATCAGGCAGAGACACTGGCATCCGCCGCGGTCATCCCGATGGACGAGACGCCACTGCGCGGCTTTATCGCCATCGGCAGCCGCGATCCGGACCGCTATCATGATGACCAGGGCACGGTGTTCCTTAGCCAGCTGGGATCACTGGTGGCGCGGGTCCTGCGCCGTTCCCTCAACGGGGAGTCCGGTTGACCGCGGCCGGGCTGCAGCCGGCTCTCGATACCTACCTCGCCCATCTGCGGGATGAGCGTCGTCTCTCGACGCTGACCTGCCGACACTACCGCCGCGATCTCGAGTCGTTCGTCGATTTCCTGGACGGCACGGATACCCATGACTGGCGGGCCGTGAGCAGCGCTCATCTCCGGGCGTGGATCAGTGCCGGCCACCGCCGCGGACTCTCGCCACGCTCGCTGCAGAGGCGACTCTCGGCCGTGCGCGGGCTTTATCGCTATCTGCAGCGGGAGGGCCGGGCACAGAACGACCCCAGTGCGGATATCCGGGCACCGCGCGAGCGCCGGCGGCTGCCCGAGACACTGGACGTGGATGCCGTGTCCCGACTGCTGGACGCGCCCGACACGGCAGCGCCGCAGGACGATCCCCTCCCGCGGCGCGATCAGGCCATTTTCGAGCTTGTCTACGGCTCCGGTCTGCGTCTCGCCGAAGTCGCCGCCCTGGACATCACCGATGCCGCGGGACAGCCCCGCGAACTCCGGGTCATCGGCAAGGGCGCCCGAACGCGTATCGTCCCGGTGGGAAGCAAGGCCCGGGAGGCCCTGGGCCGCTGGCTCGCCGTGCGGGACGAGCTGGCCCGGTCAGGCGAACCGGCCCTGTTCGTCAGCCGCCGGGGTGGCCGTCTTTCCCATCGCGCCATACAGACCCGTCTCGCCGAACTGGCCCGCACCCGGGAGATGGATCAGCCGGTCCACCCCCACATGCTGCGACACGCATTCGCCACACACCTCCTGGAGTCCAGCGGCGATCTGCGCGCCGTGCAGGAACTTCTGGGCCATGCCGATATCGGTACCACGCAGATTTACACGCATCTGGATTTCCAGCATCTGGCCGAGGTCTACGATCGCGCCCATCCCCGGGCACGACGCAAACGGAAGTAGCCCGGATTCCGCGCGGCTGCGTTACCATGACGGGTCCTGAACGCCAGTACAGCAACGCCCGGAGAACCGTTTTGCAGCAGTTTGATGGCACCACCATTCTCGCCGTGCGCCGCAATGGCCAGACCGCCGTCGGTGGCGACGGCCAGGTGACGCTGGGTGACACCGTCATGAAGGGCAATGCGCGCAAGGTGCGTCGACTCTTCCACGATCGGGTCCTGGCCGGATTCGCCGGCGGCACCGCCGATGCCTTCACGCTGTTCGAGCGCTTCGAGGGCCAGCTCGAGCGCTATCGGGGCCAGCTCACCCGGGCGGCGGTGGAAATGGCCAAGGACTGGCGCTCGGATCGGGCCCTGCGGCGACTTGAGGCGCTGATGATGGTGGCCGATTCGGAAAGCCTGCTGATGATCTCGGGCAACGGCGACGTCGTTGAGCCGGAGCGCGATCTCATGGCCATTGGCTCGGGCTCGGGCTTCGCCCAGGCGGCCGCACAGGCGCTGATGACCGAGACGGAGCTGGATGCGGCAACCATCGTGCGGCAGGCCCTCGGCATTGCCGCTGACATCTGCATCTACACGAACCACAACCTGACCATTGAAACCCTCGGCGACGGGACAGCCTGATGAGCGAAATGACACCCCGCGAAATCGTCCAGGAGCTGGATAAGCACATTGTTGGCCAGGGGGACGCCAAGCGTGCCGTCGCCAATGCCCTGCGCAACCGCTGGCGGCGACTCCAGGTGGATGCCGAACTGCGGCCCGAGATCACCCCCAAGAATATCCTGATGATCGGTCCCACCGGCGTTGGCAAGACCGAGATCGCGCGACGCCTGGCGCGGCTGGCCAATGCCCCGTTCATCAAGATCGAGGCCACCAAGTTCACCGAGGTGGGCTATGTCGGCCGCGACGTGGAATCGGTCATTCGCGATCTCACGGACAACGCCGTGAAGATGATCCGTCAGCAGGAGATGGCCCGACAGGCGAACCGGGCAGAGGACGCGGCGGAGGATCGCATTCTCGACGCGCTCCTGCCCCAGGCCCGCGGCGGCGAGGCGGACGAGAGCCTGGACAGCACCCGTCAGAAGATGCGCAAGAAGCTGCGCGAAGGCGAACTGGACGATCGCGAAATCGAGATCGATGTCCGCGGCCAGCAACCGGGCCTCGACATCATGGCGCCGCCGGGGATGGAGCAGCTCACCAGTCAGCTCCAGGGCATGTTCCAGAATCTCGGCAACCAGCGCAGCGAGCGCCAGCGCATGCGCATCGCCGACGCCTGGCGGGTACTGCGCGATGAGGAGGCGGCCCGGCTGGTCAATGAGGAGGAGATCAAGCAGAAGGCCATTGAGGCCGTGGAGCAGAGCGGCATCGTATTCATCGACGAAATCGACAAGGTCGCGCGTCGCAGCGAGCAGGGCAGCGGCGGCGATGTCTCCCGCGAGGGCGTGCAGCGCGACCTGCTGCCTCTGGTGGAGGGTAGCACCGTGTCGACACGGCACGGCATGGTCAATACCGACCACATCCTCTTCATCGCCTCCGGCGCATTCCATGTCTCCAAGCCCTCTGACCTGATCCCGGAACTGCAGGGCCGGCTGCCCATCCGCGTGGAGCTGGACTCCCTCTCGGTGGAGGATTTCGTGTGCATCCTTACCGAGCCGGATGCTTCCCTCGTCCGGCAGTACCAGGCGTTACTCGCCACCGAAGGGCTGGAACTCGCCTTCACGGCGGAGGGCGTCGACCGGATCGCCCGCATGGCCTGGGAGGTCAACGAGCGGACCGAGAACATCGGCGCACGGCGGCTCCACACCATCATGGAGCGACTGCTCGAGGCGATCTCCTACGGCGCACCGGATCAGAGCGGCGGGGCAGTGACCATCGACGCCGACTATGTGGACGCGCAGCTTGCGGACCTGGCCGGCGATGAAGACCTCAGCCGGTACATCCTCTGAGGTCGACATGAAACGTCCCGCACGCCGTGAAACCGGCCATATCCCCACGGATATCCGACTCCACCGCCGCTCTCGGATGCTGGAGGTCCACTTCGACAACGGCCGGCGGTTCGAGCTGGGCGCGGAATATCTCCGGGTCTACTCGCCGTCTGCCGAGGTCCGCGGCCACGGCCCGGGGCAGGCCATCCTGCAGGTCGGCAAGGAGTCGGTGGGCATCGTCGGGATTGAACCCGTGGGCCAGTATGCGCTGCGCATCGATTTTGATGATGGTCACAACACCGGCCTGTACTCATGGGATCTGCTCTACGATCTGGGCGAGAATCAGGCCGCCTACTGGCAGGATTATCTGGATGCCCTGGCCGATGCCGGCCATCAGCGCAATGGGGGTAAGGGTGCATGACCACAGTCGATCGGCAGCACGGAGAAGAGACCGATTTCGGCTTCCAGCGCGTACCGGTGGAGGAGAAGGCACGCCGCGTCGGCGAGGTATTCAGCTCGGTGGCCCGACGTTACGACCTCATGAACGACCTGATGTCGGCGGGCCTGCACCGTTTCTGGAAAAGCCAGGCGCTGCGCCTGATTGATGCCCGGCCGGGGCAGCAGGTGCTGGATCTGGCGGCCGGCACCGGCGATCTCAGCATGGGGATGGCCCGGCAGGTCGGTGGCGAGGGGCGGGTGATCGTCTCCGACATCAATCAGGCCATGCTGGAGACCGGCCGCGACCGGTTGCTTGACGAGGGCCTGACCGGCAATCTCGATTATGTCATCGCCAACGCCGAACAGCTGCCCTTCCCACCCCGGCAGTTCGATCGCATCAGCATCGGCTTCGGGCTGCGCAACGTCACCCGGATCCCGCGGGCCCTGCGGGCGATGCGCGAGGCACTCCGGCCAGGTGGAAGGCTGGTCATACTCGAATTCTCGTCGCTGTACCTGCCCCCCCTTCAGCCCCTCTATGATCTCTACTCCTTCCGGATGCTCCCCCTGATGGGGAAACTGGTGGCGAACGATGCGGACAGCTACCGTTATCTTGCCGAATCCATCCGACTGCACCCCGATCAGGAGACCCTGAAGACCATGATGGAGGAGGCCGGCTTCGAGGACGTCGACTACATCAATCTGAGCGGGGGGATCGTCGCCCTCCATCATGGCCATGTCTACTGACTGGCTGCCCCTCGGCCTGATCGAGCAGGGCATCAACCGGATCCTGCACCTGGATCCGGAGACGGCCCATCGGCTCTCACCCCTGGACGGCCGGGAGCTCGGCCTCAGACTCACTGATCCCGAGCTGAGTCTGCGCGTGGCTTTCGGGGTGGAAGGCCTGACCCTGATCAGCGACGACACCGACATGAGCGACTGCGATGCGCTGCTCGAGGCCTCCCTGGCCGGACTCACCGGGCTCGTGCTGTCGCGTGGGCGACGCAGTCGTGATGTGGCTTTCCGGGGCGATATCGGCACCATCCAGGAGGTCCGCAGCCTGTTCAGCGACCTTGATGTGGATCTCGAAGCGCAGATGGCCCGGCTCGTCGGCGAGGCCTCGGCTGCGCGAGTGAGCGCGGGCGTGCGCGACGGAAGTGAATGGTGCCGCCGGAGCCTGGACACGCTGCTGCGCAACACCGGCGAGTTCGCCACCGAGGAGCGCCGCTGGCTGCCGGTGGCCCTGGAAGTTCAGCATTTCCTGGCGGACGTCGACGTGCTCCGCGAGGATGTCGATCGGCTCGAGGCACGGATCCGGCGGCTGGAACGCCGCGGGGGGAGAGGATGATCCCGCGGCCACGCCTGCTGCTGCGCCTGGTCCAGATCAATGTGGTGTTGCTGCGCCACGGGCTGGACGAGGTGCTTTTCGCCACCCGGTGGTTCCGGCCCTTCCGGTTCCTCCGGCTGTTCATGCCATGGGCCTGGTTCCAGCGGCGACAGCAGCCGCGCGGCGAACGCATCCGCCTGGCGCTTGAGGATCTGGGCCCGATCTTCGTGAAGTTCGGACAGATCATTTCCACCCGGCGCGATCTGCTGCCGCCGGACATCGCCGCCGAGCTGGCACGGCTGCAGGACAACGTCCCGCCGTTTCCCGGGAACCAGGCCCGCGGCATCGTCGAGGCAGAGTATCAGCAGCCCATCGATGCCTGGTTCGCCCATTTCGACACCGAGCCCATGGCATCGGCATCGATCGCCCAGGTGCATCCGGCGCGTCTGCACGACGGGCGTGATGTGGTGGTCAAGGTGGTCCGGCCCGGCATCGAGCGGGCCATCGCCCGGGATCTCGGCGTCCTCTACCTCTTTGCCCGTCTGGCGCAGCGCTACTGGAGCGAAGGCTACCGCCTGCGGCCGGTGGAGGTCGTGCGGGAGTTTGACACCACCCTGCATGACGAGCTGGATCTGATGCGCGAGGCGGCCAACGCCTCCCAGCTCAAACGCAATTTCCAGGACTCGTCCCTGTTGTACGTCCCTGAGGTTTACTGGCCGGGCACCCGTCAGCGTGTCATGGTCATGGAGCGTATCCACGGGCTCCAGATCAGTGACATCGAGGGCCTTAAGAACGCTGGCGTCGACATGAAGGCGCTCGCCGAGCGGGGCACGGAGATCTTCTTCACCCAGGTCTTCCGCGACAGCTTCTTCCACGCCGATATGCACCCGGGCAACATCTTCGTCGATGTCAGCGATCCCGCCGATCCGCGTTATGTCGCGGTCGACTTCGGCATCATGGGTTCACTCAGCCCCGTCGATCACCGTTATCTGGCCGATAATTTCCTTGCCTTCTTCAATCGCGACTACCGCCGGGTCGCCGAACTCCATGTGGCATCGGGCTGGGTGCCACCGGACACCCGTGTGGATGAGTTCGAGGCCGCCATGCGGACGGTCTGCGAACCCATCTTCGAACGCCCGCTGGGCGAGATCTCGCTGGGTGCGTTGCTGATGCGCCTGTTCCAGACCGGCCGCCGCTTCAACATGGAAATCCAGCCCCAGCTGGTATTGCTGCAGAAGACGCTGCTGGCCATCGAGGGTCTCGGCCGGCAGCTCTACCCCGAACTTGATCTATGGGATACCGGCAAGCCGTACCTGGAGCGTTGGATGCGTGAGCAGGTCGGCGCCCGGGCCGTGCTCAAGCACCTCAGCCGTGAACTCCCGCACCTCGCCGAGACGCTGCCGGCGTTGCCGCGGCGGGTGGACGAGGCCCTGGGGGAAGTCACTCGAGCCCGTGAGCAGCTCGACCGCCAGCAGGATCAGCTCACGGCTCTCCGCCTGGAGGTCCGACAGAACGGACGGCGCGGTTTTGCCACCGGTGTGGGTGCCGCCCTCGTGATCTCGGCGTTCATCCTGGCGGGGCTCGACGGCCGCAGCCCGATGATGCTCGGCGAGGCACCGCTGGTGAGCTGGGTCGTGGGGAGCCTTGGCGCGATCATCTGGCTGGCCGCCTGGCCGCGCAGATAGCAATACCCACCGAGGGCATCAGTTGCCGAGGATATTCAGCCCCTTGAGCAGGTTCAGCGCCTCGGCCAGGGCGTAGTCCCGCGTGGCGAGGCTCGACTGCGGTGGGGCCTGTTGATCAGTGGCATTGGACCGCCCGCTGTCACCCTGCAGATGTCGCGGCAGATTCGACTCGCGCACCGCCTCGGCAGCCCGCTCACGGTCGCTGACCCGCAGATTGGCGATCTCTACATCGGGGATGATGCCCTCGGCCTGGATGGATCGGCCGTCCGGCGTGTAGTAGCGGGCTGTGGTCAGCTTGACCGCATTGCCGTTGCGCAGCGGCAGAATGGTCTGGACCGAGCCCTTACCAAACGTCGGCTCCCCCATGATGACCGCCCGCCGCTGATCCTGGAGTGCGCCGGCGACGATTTCCGCAGCCGAGGCCGACCCGGCATTGACCAGCACGACCAGCGGCGCCCCGTTGAGAATGTCATTGGGGGTTGCGGTGAATTCATTGCGGGCGCTCTCCACGCGTCCCTCGGTGGAGACGATGACGCCGTTGCTGATAAAGGCGTCGGCCACGCCGACCGCGGCATCCAGCACGCCCCCCGGATTATTGCGCAGATCCAGGACAAGTCCATCCAGCGACCCCGATTCATGCCGAAGCTCATCCACCGCCTCAAGTACATCCTCCCCGGTGCGCGACTGGAACTGACTGATGCGCAGATAACCGAATCCGGGCTCCAGCATCCGCGCGCGGACGCTTTCCACCTGGATGACGTCTCGCTTCAGCGTGATCTCAATCGGGGCGTCTTCGCCCTCCCGCAGAATGCTCAGGCCGATCTCCGTGCCCGGATCGCCGCGCATCAGCTCCACGGCTTCCTGCAGATCAAGCCCCTTCACCGACTGCTCATCGATACGGATGATCAGATCGCCCGGCTCAATGCCGGCTGCATCCGCCGGCGTCCCGTCAATAGGCGCAATGACCTTGATGAAGCCATCCTCCATGCCCACTTCGATGCCCAGTCCACCAAACTCTCCCCGGGTGCCCTCCCTGAGCTGCTGATACTCGGAGGCCGCCAGATAGGCGGAATGGGGATCGAGGCCCTGAAGCATGCCGCGGATGGCGTTACGGACGAGTTCCTCATCGTCCACTGATTCGACGTGATCACTCTGAATCCGCTCATAGACCTCGGTGAAGACGCGCAGCTCCTCAAGCGGCAGGTCATCCGCGCTCTGCGACTGCGCCGTCACACCCTGTATATTCGCGAGCAGCAGCGCGATCAGCGTGCCGGCTGTCAGCCCCTGGAGCATTCCGGGAATACGCATCATGCCATCCTCAACCCTGGTTACCTTCCGCGCGCAGCCATGCCAGTGGATTCACCGGCTCGCCGTCGGCACGCAACTCGAAATAAAGCGCGGTCTCGGCACGACCGCCACTGCGACCGACGGTGGCAATCACATCATCTGCTTCCACCCAGTCTCCGACATCGGAATAAAGCGCCTGGTTGCGTCCATAGAGACTGAGGTAACCCTCTCCATGATCAATAATGAGCAGCAACCCCAGACCGCGCAACCAGTCGGCGAACACGACCTGCCCCGGCGCCACGGGCGTCACCGGCTCGCCTTCATCACCGCCAATAAGCAGCCCTGTCCATCGCAGACCGGCGGCCCGCTCACTGCCATAACGCGCCAGCAGGGGGCCACGAACCGGCCAGGCCAGCGCCCCTTCCGATAATGACGGCCACTCGCCGACGGCTGGCCCCGTCGCGGCCAGCCGAGCCTGGAGATCCTCGATGAGATCGGCGAGCGACTCGGCCTCCTCACGTGACGAGGCCAGACGCCCGTCGGTCTCGCGGATTCTCTGGCGCAGCCTGGCCAGCAGTGCATCCCGCTCAGCCAGGCTGCTCTGCAGCTCTGCCAGCCGGGAGGCCCGCGTCTCCCGCGCCGTCTGCTGTTCCACCAGCAGCGTCTGCAACTCGGCACGCTGCTCACCCAGCCGCCGCATGGCCGCTTCCGCGGCACTCACCCGCTCGGCTCGCGCCTCACCCAACCGCTGCTGGTAGATCAGCAGCCGCTGGATTCTGGCGGGATCGTCGTCACCAAGGATCAAACCGAGCGGGGCCAGCGCCCCGCGCCGATAGGCCGAGCGCACGGTCTCCGCCAGATAGTCCCGGTGCCGCTCGCTGCGGGCCGCCTCGGCCTCCATCGCCGCCTGCAGTTCTTCCACCCGCCGGGTTCGGGCAGCAATCGATTCATCCAGTGCCTGTAAATCCGCCTGCTCCTCGCCAATGCGCCGCTCCAGCCTCGCCAGCTCCGCCTCCAGCCCGCCGGCCCGCTCACGGTCGGCGGCAAGCTGCTCACCAAGCGCCTCCATTTCGGCGCGGAGGGTTTCGAGTCGCTCCTGACGCGCCGCAAGCTCACCGTCGGTGGCCCCGAACGCGAGGGCGGGAAGCGCCAGGCAGAGGACTGGCAGGAATCGTCTCATCGGCAGGTCATCTCGGCTGGTATACTCCCGCAGCGTTCACTCATGCTAACAGCGCCGGGTCATGGATAGAGTCATAGAATTCAGCATTAATCATCCGTTGCTCATCGGGGCCCTGCTCGCCGTGGTGGCGGCATTGATCGCCAGTGAGATCATGAATTTCCGGCGCGGCCGTCACGCCATCGACACCGCCGATGCAACGCGGCTATACAACGATGATGCCGCGGTATTCGTCGACGTGCGCAACGAAAACGCCTATCAGACCAGTCATCTGCCCGGGGCGATCAACATCCCCATGGAGCATATCGATAAACGCCAGGACCGGTTGAAGCGATTCAGCGACCGGACGATCGTGGTGTACTGCGACAGCGGCCAGCGGACGCTCAAGGCCGTCCAGGCGCTCCAGGGCCTGGGCTGGCCCGATGTCCGGCAGCTGCGCGGCGGAATCAACGCCTGGCGTGAGGCAAGCCTGCCGACCGAGGGACGCAGCTGAGCCCGATCCAACAGTCGATTTACCGTCAAGGAGTCAATATGGCCGACACGCCGAACGGAAATGCCGCCGGAGGCCCCGGAGAAGCCGCCGCACAGGGCGGGAATGCCCAACAGTTCGCGATCCAGAAGGTGTATCTGAAGGACTGCTCGGTAGAAACGCCCGGCGCTCCGGAAGTCTTCACCCAGGCCTGGAAACCGGAAGCCCGCGTGGAGCTCAATACCCGCCGCACCCCCCTTGGCGACGGCCTGCACGAGGTGGTGCTGACGGTGACGGTGACCGCCACCGCGGAGGAAAAGCCATCCTATCTCTGCGAAGTCCACCAGGCCGGGATCTTCACGGTCAACGGCTTTGAGGACAACGCCACCGACCAGCTGCTGGGTGCCTATTGTCCGGGCGTGCTGTTTCCATATGCCCGCGAGGCGATCAGCGATCTCACCGGTAAGGCCGGTTTCCCGCCGATGACCCTCTCACCGGTCAACTTCGACGCCCTCTATGCGCGCCAGCGCCAGCAGGAGGCGGAAGGCGCCGAGGCCGCGGGTCAGGGCAGCGATACCACGGGCTGAAGCGGTGAGCCGCCGCTATGCCGTGCTCGGGGCAGGGTCATGGGGAACGGCCCTCGCCCTGGTTCTGGCCCGCAACGGTCATGACGTGCGGCTCTGGGGGCATGATCCGGAGGCCGTCCGGTCGATGGGCGTGACCGGGCACAACCCCCGCTATCTCACCGACATCCCGCTGGCTGCAGCCATTCAGCCGCGAATCGATCTAGCGTCGGCGCTAGAGGACATCGACGCGCTGCTCATCGCCGTACCCAGTCACGCCTTCGCGGAAACGCTGCGGCAGCTGCCCGGCCAGCTGCCCGCCGGAATCCCGGTCCTCTGGGCAACCAAGGGTCTCGACGCCGCCAGCGGGGGGCTGTTGCATGAGCTCGCCGGACAGGCGCTGCCCGGTCACCCGCTCGCGGTTCTCTCCGGACCCACGTTCGCCCGGGAAGTTGCCAGAGGGCTCCCCACCGCGGTGGTGCTCGCCGGTCACGATCGAGCCATCGTCCAGGCGCTCGGCCATGATTTCCATGATGAGCGCTTTCGTGTCTACATCAGTGACGATCTTGTCGGCGTTGAACTGGGTGGCGCGGTCAAGAACGTGCTCGCTATCGCCACGGGGATCGCCGACGGCCTCGGGTTTGGTGCCAATGCCCGCGCGGGCCTCATCACCCGGGGGCTGGCCGAAGTCCGTCGCCTTGGCGCATCGCTTGGTGCCGAGGATAGAACCCTCACCGGCCTGGCCGGGATGGGTGATCTCATCCTCACCTGCACCGATGACCAGTCCCGCAACCGGCGGATGGGGCTTGCCCTGGGCCGCGGAGAGTCCATCGCCGCCGCGGCCGAAACCATCGGCGAAGTCGTGGAGGGGGTTCGCACCGCCGGTGAGGTGGGCGCCCTGGCCCGCCGACTGATGGTCGAGCTACCCATCTGTCAGGCCGTCGAGGCGATCGTGCTGGGCCGGGAGACCCCGATGGCAGCGGCAAAAAACCTGATGGAGAGACAGCCGGGAGCCGAATTCGGCGACTGATTCGGCTGCGCAGCCCGGGCTAGACGCTACCGGCATACCCCATCTGCCGCCATGCCTCGTAGACGGTGACCGCCACGCTGTTGGAGAGGTTCAGACTGCGATTACCCGGCTGCATCGGCAACCGCAGTCGCCGTGCCGGGGGAATCGATGCCATGACCCGGTCCGGCAGACCGGCGGTCTCGCTACCGAACAGCAGTGCGTCCTCCGGTCCGTAGTCCGGCTGATCGAAACGGACCCGGCCCCGTGTGGTCAACGCCCAAAGGCGCGCCGGCGCCACGGCTCCGATGAAGGCGTCGAGGTCATCATGCACCTGCATGGTGGCGAATTCGTGATAATCCAGGCCGGCTCGACGCAGCCGCCGGTCATCAAGCACGAAGCCCAGCGGCCGGATCAGATGAAGCCGTGCGCCACTGTTGGCGCAGAGGCGGATGACGTTGCCGGTATTCGGCGGAATCTCCGGGCTGTGCAGAACGACATGCAGCGGCATCCGCGCATCATACCTGCATCTGGAGGTCCCGGATCTTGCGCGTCAGGGTATTGCGGCCCCAGCCGAGCAGACGCGCGGCGTCCTGACGGCGTCCGCCGGTGCGCTTCAGTGCCGCCTCGATCAACACCCGCTCCAGCCGACTCTGAGCCGCGGCCAGCGCGCCGTCGCCCTGGTTCTCGGCCTGACGCTCGGCCCAGCGGGCCAGCGCCGTCTCCCAGTCCACCGCCGGCTCCTCAACGGCCGAGGGGTCGATGCCCGTCAGTTCCGGAGGCAGATCATCCATCTGCACCTCACGACCGCTCGCCATCACGGTCAGCCAGCGACAGGTGTTCTCGAGCTCGCGGACATTGCCCGGCCAGGGCAGTGTCTGGAAACGATGCTCGACCTCGCGGGTGAGCTGTTTCGGTTCGACATTGAGTTCGCGGGCGGCCCGGTGCAGGAAATGGTCCGCCAGCGCGGGGATGTCGGCACATCGCTCCCGTAGTGCCGGGCAGTGGATGCGAATGACGTTGAGACGGTGGAACAGGTCCTCGCGGAACCGCCCCTCGGCGACACGCGCTTCAAGATTCTGGTGCGTGGCCGCAATGATCCGAACATCGACGCGCATCGGCGTGTGCGCTCCGACCCGATAGAACTCGCCGTCCGCCAGCACACGCAATAGCCGCGTCTGCAGCTCCGCCGGCATGTCGCCGATTTCATCCAGGAATAGAGTACCGCCATCGGCCTGTTCGAAGCGGCCGCGACGGACCTGGTGGGCGCCGGTGAATGCACCCTTTTCATGACCGAAGAGCTCGGATTCCATCAGATCCCGCGGGATGGCCGCCATATTCAGGGCGATGAAGGGTTTGCCAGCGCGTGGGCTGTGGCGGTGCAGGGAACCGGCGACCAGCTCCTTGCCGGTCCCCGACTCGCCATTGATCAGCACCGTGATGTTCGAACGTGACAGCCGGCCGATGGCCCGGAATACCTCCTGCATGGCCGGCGCCTCGCCGATGATCTCCGGCATATCCTCACGTCGGCCCTCGGGCGGCCCACTGCTGCGCGCGGCGGCGGCCGCACGGCGCACGAGGTCAACCGCCTCCTCCACGTCAAACGGCTTCGGCAGATACTCGAATGCACCGCCCTCGTAGGCGGACACCGCGGCATCAAGATCGGAATGCGCGGTCATCACGATCACCGGCAGCTCCGGGTCGTGCTCATGGAAGCGACCCATCAGGGTCAGTCCATCGAGTCGTGGCATACGGATGTCGGTGATCAGCACATTGGGCTGATCACGCTCCAGGGCCATGAGGGCCTCTTCGCCGGTCTCGAAGTCGACGGCGCTCAATCCGTCCCGTTCCAGCGCCTTCTTCAGCACCCAGCGAATGGAGCGATCATCATCGACTATCCAGACAGTCGTCGAATCGGCCATCAAGCTTCCTCCAGCGGTAACCAGACGGTGAATACGGTACGACCGGGCTCACTGGTGCACTCAATCAGACCGCCATGCTGATTGACCAGGTTCTGGGCGATCGGCAGGCCGATGCCACTCCCCTCGGGGCGACCCGTGACCATGGGATAGAAGATCTGATCCTGTAGCTCGGGCGCGATGCCGGGGCCGTTGTCAATGACATCCACACGTGCCACCAGCCGATGCTGCCGATCGCCGATGGTGAAGCGCCTGTGACTGCGGGTCTGCAGGGTGATCCGCCCTGAGTCACCCACGGCCTGCAGGGCATTGCGCACGAGATTGAGCAGGGCCTGGATCAGCTGGTCACCGGCCGCCGGCAGCAGGGGTATACTCGGGTCGTAATCCCGCTGGATCTCGACTCCGGCCGGCGCCTCGGCCACCGCCAGATGTCGGACCCGCTCCACCACCTCATGCAGATTGGTCGGCGCATGCTCAATCCGCGATTCCGGCCCCAGCAGACCGTTCACCAGCGTGCGCAGGCGATCCGCTTCGCTGATGATGATCCGGGTGTACTCCTTCTGATCATCGCCAGAGAGTTCCGCTTCCAGCAGCTGTGCGGCACCGCGCAGCCCGCCCAGCGGGTTCTTGATCTCGTGGGCGAGCCCCCGGATCAACTCCCGGATCGCCTGGTTCTGTGCAATGAGGCGGTTTTCGCGGGAAATCCGCAGATGGCGGTCAAGCTGCTCGAATTCGAGAAGCAGACTGGATGCACCATCGAGGGGCGTGATCGCGCAGTCAACCGTAATGGTGCGCTCGGGCCCGAGCGCCAGACGCATTTCACGTTCCGTGTAACTCGCACCCTCGGCGAGCGCCTGTCCAACAGGATCAGCCAGTACGGCCAGCGCCGGCACCAATTGTGTCAGCCGCTCACCGACTGCCTGCCGACTGCTGACATGCAGCAGTGACTCGGCGGCCGCGTTCATCCGCGTGATCCGCCGCTCTGCGTCGATGACCACCACCGCCCGGGTGAGGCTGTCGAGAATTTCGCTGGCATCGGCAGTCGGGGCTTCGTTCATCATTGCACTCGCTTGAAGCAAGAAACACGCCAGTCCATTCGGCCTCTCGGATATGGGCTCAACGGCGGGTCCAGTGTAGGCGCTGCGGCGGCATAACGCACCATTTTGGTGCGATGCCCCAGGCCGTATCGGCTCCCCACCCGTCCCCCGTGCAGGGTGCTGTGCCGGCTCTGCCCCTTCCCCCGGACTCACGCGAGACGCGGGGCTTGGAACGCGGTGGATAACACACCGATCGGCGTCTCAAGATCGCCCGGTGGACGGATAGGGAGCCGATAAGCCCAGGATCTGGTGGTGTGTCATGGCTTGTCGATCCCGTCTCCTTGTCCCGGGCGAACTCGGGGCGCGTTTCGGTGGGTCATCCACCGCATGAAGCGCCTCGCGCACCGCGCGAGCCCGGGACAAGGCGACGGGAGCGACAGGGCACGGCCAGGGATCAACCCCGGCCGGAACAGCGGTCGATCCACGTCTTGCATGACCTGGGGAGCCGGAAGTCGGGTAGAGAGTGGAACTCCAGAGATAAAAAACCCCCGCCGAAGCGGGGGTCTCTGATCGATTGGCGAATCGCCTCGACGCGGATCAGACGCTGTAGTAGAGGTCGAACTCCACCGGATGGGTGGTCATCCGCAGCTGCTGGACTTCCTCGCGCTTGATCTCGATGTAGCCGTCGATGGCGTCATCGGTGAAGACACCACCGACCTTGAGGAACTCGCGGTCCTTGTCGAGGCCGTCCAGCGCTTCCTCCAGCGAGAAGGCGACCTTATCGATCTCCGCCTCTTCCTCGGGCGGCAGATCGTAGAGATCCTTATCCATGGCATCGCCGGGATGGATCTTGTTCTGAATGCCGTCGAGGCCGGCCATCAGCATCGCCGCGAAGCAGAGATAGGGGTTGGCGGTGCTGTCGGGGAAGCGGACCTCGATCCGCCGTGCCTTGGGGTTGGAGACCCACGGGATACGGACGGATGCCGAACGGTTACGCGCGGAGTAGGCCAGCAGGACGGGAGCCTCAAAGCCGGGCACGAGCCGCTTGTAGCTGTTGGTCGAGGCATTGGCGAAGGCGTTGATCGCCTTGGCGTGCCTGATGATGCCGCCAATGTAGTAAAGCGCCGTTTCCGACAGGCCGCCATACTGGTCTCCGGCGAACAGCATCTCGCCGGTCTTGCCGATGGACTGATGGACGTGCATGCCGCTGCCGTTATCGCCGACGACGGGCTTGGGCATGAACGTGGCGGTCTTGCCATAGGCAGCGGCCACGTTGTGCACGACATACTTCAGGGTCTGGACCTCGTCGGCCTTCTTCACCAGCGTGTTGAAACCGACGCCGATCTCACACTGGCCCGCCGTCGCGACCTCGTGATGATGCACCTCGGTCTCCATGCCCATGTCCGTCAGGCATTCAAGCATGGCGGAGCGCATGTCATGCAGGCTGTCCACCGGTGGGACGGGGAAGTAACCGCCCTTGACGCCCGGGCGATGGCCCATGTTGCCGTCCGGATAGACCTTTTCAGTGTTCCAGCCGGCCTCCTCGGAGTCGATCTTGTAGAACGACCCGCTCATGTCGGTGCCCCAGCGGACATCGTCGAACACGAAGAATTCGTTCTCGGGGCCGAAGTAGGCCACGTCACCGATGCCGGTGGACTGCAGGTAGGCCTCCGCCCGCTGTGCGATGGAACGCGGGTCGCGTCCGTATCCCTGCATGGTGTTGGGCTCGATGATCTGACAGACCAGGATCAGGGTCGAATCATCGAAGAACGGGTCGAGGACCGCCGTCTCAGGATCAGGCATCATGATCATGTCGGATTCGTTGATGCCCTTCCAACCCTCGATCGAGGAACCGTCGAACATCTTGCCCTCGGTGAAGAAGTCCGCATCCACGGCGTGAGCGGGCAGGGTCACATGCTGCTGCTTACCCTTGGGGTCGGTGAACCGGAGATCCACGAAGCGGACCTCGTTCTCCTTGATCATCGCAAGCACGTCATCGGCGGTTTTAGCCATTATTCGGCCTCCAGTGATATCGAACCAAAAGTTTTGCCCCCGTGGGGGAAGCAGTTTCCATGCCAACCTGGGCGAAGCGCACCAAAACAGGCCTTACCTTCGCTGCTATGGCACCGGAATGGCAATAGCTGCACCAATAAAGGGCGCAACGCATATGGAATGCACCGTAACGGTGCATAGACCGGTGGGAGCATGCCTGACAGCGCCTGCCTGGCCGGGCTATACTGCCCGGCATTTCGCGGATTCGCTGGAGAATCAATGACCTTTCAGGACCTGATCCTCGCCCTTCAGAACTACTGGGCGCAGCGGGGTTGCGTGCTGATGCAGCCGCTGGACATGGAGGTGGGTGCCGGGACATTCCACCCGGCCACCTTCCTGCGCGCAATCGGACCGGAGCCCTGGCGGGCCGCCTATGTACAGCCGTCCCGCCGCCCCACCGACGGGCGTTACGGCGAGAACCCCAACCGCCTGCAGCACTACTATCAGTTCCAGGTGGTCCTGAAACCCTCCCCGGCAGACTTCCAGGAGCAGTATCTGGGATCATTGCAGGCGCTGGGCATTGATCCGCTCGTCCATGACATCCGTTTCGTGGAAGACAACTGGGAGTCACCCACGCTGGGGGCGTGGGGCCTGGGCTGGGAGGTCTGGCTCAACGGCATGGAGATTACCCAGTTCACCTACTTCCAGCAGGCTGGCGGACTGGATTGTCGGCCGGTGATGGGCGAGATCACCTATGGCCTCGAGCGGATCGCGATGTATCTGCAGGAGGTGGAAAGCGTCTTCGATCTCGTCTGGACCGAGGGCGTTGATGGTCCGGTCACCTATGGCGATGTCTATCTGCAGAA
This sequence comes from Spiribacter onubensis, assembly GCF_040838425.1. NCBI lineage: Bacteria > Pseudomonadati > Pseudomonadota > Gammaproteobacteria > Chromatiales > Ectothiorhodospiraceae > Spiribacter > Spiribacter onubensis. The sequence continues at coordinate 428,236 of NZ_JBAKFI010000002.1, forward strand.
TGAACGGGAGCAGTCTCGCTATAACTTCGAGGAAGCCGACGTGGAGAGCCTGTTCGGCTGGTTCGATACCTGCGAACGCGAAGCGCTGCGTCTCGGGGAGCAGGGTCTCGCGCTGCCGGCCTATGAAATGACGATGAAGGCCTCGCATACGTTCAACCTGCTTGACGCGCGCCACGCCATATCGGTCACGGAACGGCAGGGCTATATTCTGCGGGTGCGCAACATGGCGCGGGCGTCGGCACAGGCCTATCACGATGCCCGGGAGGCGCTCGGCTTCCCGCTTTGCCGATCCACCGGCGGCGACAGGAGTGTGGCATGACGGAAGACCGCGCCTCGCTGCTGTTCGAACTCGGCACCGAGGAGTTGCCGCCCGGCGCCCTTGACCGATTGAGTGATGCCCTGGCCGCTGCCGTGACCGCCGGCCTCGATCGAGCCGGCATCACGTATAGCGGTGTTTCGGCGCTCGGCGCCCCGCGGCGGCTGGCGGTGGAAGTGGAGGCCATCGCGCGGCGGCAGCCTGACCGCGATTTCGAACGCCGGGGCCCTGCTGTTGCCGTTGCATTCGACGCGGAAGGCAATCCGACCCGGGCCGCGGAGGGGTTCGCGCGTTCCTGTGGTGTCGACCTGGACGTCCTGGAACGCCTTGAGAATGACGACGGTGCCTGGCTGGTCCATCGCGGTACCGAGCCGGGTCAACCCGTGGAGGCGCTGCTGCCGGAGATCATCGAACAGGCGATGGCCAGTCTCCCGATTCCCAAGCGCATGCGCTGGGGAGATGAGACGGCGGAGTTCGTGCGTCCGATCCATTGGGTGGTTCTGCTCCTGGATGAATCGGTCGTGCCGGCCACCCTGTTCGGCGTGGACAGTGGCCGGCAAAGCCGCGGACATCGCTTTCACCATCCAGCACCCGTATCCCTGGACCATGCAAGGGATTACCGATCGGCGCTTCGTGCGGCCCATGTGCTTGTGGACCGGATCGAGCGACGCGATCGTATCCATGAGGCGGTGCGCGCCGAGGGCGAGAAAATCGGGGGCCATGCGGTTATCGAGGCGGCATTGCTGGACGAAGTCACTGCGCTCGTGGAGTGGCCGGTGGTCCTGTCCGGCAGCTTCGATGAACGCTTCCTGCGAGTGCCGCCCGAGGCCCTGATCTCGAGCATGCAGGGCCATCAACGTTATTTCCCGGTGCGCGATGCCAACGGCCGCCTCCTGCCAAGGTTCATCACGGTGGCCAACATCGACAGCCGTGATCCGGCCCGCGTGATCGCCGGCAACGAGCGCGTGATCCGGCCACGCCTGGCGGATGCGGCCTTCTTCTGGGATCAGGATCGCGCCCGGACACTGGCATCACGGCTGCCCGACCTCGCGAACGTGGTGTTCCAGAAGGAACTGGGCAGCCTCGCCGACAAGACAGAGCGTGTTGCTGGACTGGCGGCCGCCTATGCGGACCGCTTTGAGACGGACAGCACAGACGCGGCGCGGGCGGCCAGACTGGCCAAGACCGACCTGCTGACGCAGATGGTCGACGAATTCCCCGAACTACAGGGCGTCATGGGCCGCTATTACGCGCGCGAGGACATGGAGCGCGATGCCGTGGCCATCGCCCTGGACGAGGTCTACCGGCCCCGATATGCCGGTGATGCGGTGGCGGCATCGCCGCTGGGTCGTCTTCTGGCGGTCGCGGAACGTGCCGACACGCTGACCGGCATCTTCGCCATCGGCAAGGCGCCGACAGGTGCCAAGGATCCGTTCGCATTGCGCCGTGCCGCTGTCGGGCTGCTGCGCAGTCTCATCGAGGGCGGGCATGCCATCAATCTGGCCTCCCTGTTCCGCGACGCCGCCGAGCGCCAGCCCGATGGGCTTGACGCAACAGCCCAGGTCGAATCGCTGGTGGAATTCAGCCTCGAGCGGCTGCGCGGCCTCTACCAGGAGGCCGGCTATGGGGTGGAGTTATTCGAGGCGGTGCGCTCGGTCCTCGATCTGGAGGATATCGAACCACTGGATTTCGATCGGCGCCTGCGAGCCTGTCAGGACTTCGCGCGGCTACCCGCGGCCGGCAGCCTTGCCGCCGCCAACAAGCGGATTCGGAATATCCTGCGGAAGGCGGGGGACGAACCCGCACATGACGTGGATGAGGGGCGGCTCGTCGTCGACGCCGAGCGACAGCTCCATCAGGCCGTCGAGGCGCGCGTATCACCGGTGCAGAAGCTGATCGAGGCCGGCGCCTACAGCGAGGCCCTCGCCCAGCTGGCCGAGCTGCGGGGGCCGGTGGACCGGTTCTTCGATGAAGTCATGGTCATGGCTGATGAACCCGATCTTCAGGCCAACCGCCTGGCTCTGTTACGGCGGCTCCAGGCGTTGTTTCTGGCCATCGCCGACGTATCGGCCCTCCCGGAGTCTGCCTAGATAGTGCGCCGCCAGTGTCTGCTGCTCGACCGGGATGGCGTCATCAACGTCGACTCGGCGAATTACATCCTCGAGGTGGATGAGTGGAATCCGATCCCCGGCAGCCTGGAGGCCATCGCCAATCTGACGCATGCCGGGATCAGGGTTGCCGTCTGCACCAACCAGTCAGCCGTGGGCCGCGGGATGCTCTCCAGGGAGACGCTGGAGCGGATCCATCGGCGCATGCGCGAGGCCATCATCGCGGCGGGCGGCCAACTCTCGGGCATTTTTTTCTGTCCTCACGCACCCGAAGCCCGGTGTGCCTGCCGGAAGCCTTCACCGGGCCTGATCCAGCAGGCCCTGGAGGAATTGGGTTGCGCGACGGATGCGGCCCTGGTCATTGGTGACAGCCGGCGTGATCTGGAAGCGGCAAGACGCGCGGGGGTCGAAGCCTGGCTGGTCAGAACCGGTAACGGCCGGGCGACCGAGGCATCGCTCACCGACGGGACGGCAGTCTACGATGACCTGGCGTCGGCCGCTGAGAAATTGTTGCGGGAAATCAATTCCCCGGAGCCAGCCCCATGAGTGTGAGCCAGACCACGAACGTCCCATCCGCCAGCCTGATGCGCGGTCTGCTCTTTCATGCCGGCTTGATCGTGACGGTGATCATCTGGGCACTGGTCAGTCTCCCGAGCTTTCCACTACCCCTGCGCTGGCGGTACTGGTGGATTACGCGGTGGTGCAGCATTGTCGCTTTCATGGTCCGCTACATTGCTGGAATTCGTATTGAATTCAATGGCTTGGATAATATCCCCACGCAGCCGGGCGTGGTCCTGGCTAAACACCAGAGTGCCTGGGAGACCCTCAATCTACTCCCCCTGTTCTACCCGCAGAGCTGGGTATTGAAACGCGAGCTGCTGAGGATACCGGTGTTCGGCTGGGGACTTGCCCGGCTGGACCCAATCGCCATCGACCGCGGCGCCGGTCGTGAAGCCCTTCGCCAGGTTATTGATCAGGGTCGTGAAAAGATCGCGTCCGGGCGCTGGATCGTGGTTTTCCCGGAAGGCACCCGGGTCCCCCCCGGTCAAAGCGGCCGATACCAGCAGGGGGGCGCATTGCTGGCCTGCCGGGCGGGCGTCCCGGTCACGCCTGTTGCCCACAACGCGGGCGAGCACTGGCCTCGACGGGGGCTCCGCATGAAGCCCGGAACGATTTACGTGGAGGTCGGACCACCCATCCCCACTGAGGGGAAAAGCCCCGCACAGGTGGTGAACGAGACGGCGGAATGGATCGAGGCGGCCATGGATCGGATCAGTCGAGACCGCTCAGCCAGCCGGTAAAAGCCCTTAGACGTCCAGGTTACTCACCTGCAGGGCGTTTTTCTCGATAAACGCCCGGCGCGGTTCGACATGATCACCCATCAGCGTCGTGAATATGTCATCGGCGCCGACCACATCCTCGATCCTGACCTGGAGCAGACGACGGGTTTCCGGGTCCATGGTGGTCTCCCAGAGCTGATCGGGATTCATCTCGCCGAGCCCCTTGTAGCGCTGCACGGACAGACCCCGTTTGCCCTCTTCCATTAACCACTCCACCGCCGCGCGGAAATCAGACACCGGGGCACTGCGTTCGCCGCGCCGGATCTCGGCACCCTCACCAATCAATGTCTGCAATGATTCCGCCAGACGCCGGATGCTTTCGTACTCGCGGGACAGAAAGAACGGTGCGGGGAAGGTATAGGGGTAGAGTATTCCGTGCATCCGCTTGGTGATGACTGCTTCCTGGAAGCCACCATCCGGTCCGGTCTGTACCTTCACGCGATATCCCGTCCCGGTGGGAAGGCCCTGGTTGATGCGCCCGCCAAGCTCGTCGAACCAGTTCTCCAGAACCGCCCCGTCACGGAGCTGGTCCTCGTTGAGCGGCGGCTGATCGACCATGGCACGCAGGATGACCGGATCCGAACGACGCCCGAGATGATCGATCATTTCCATCGTATCGAGGTATTGCCGGATCAGCTTCTCCAGCGCCTCCGGACCGATCACTGGCGTATCGGCAGACGGTAACAGACTGGAGCCGGAGAGGGAGAGCTGGAGCAGGTAATTCGTGAGCTCACGCTCGTCCTTGACGTAGTGTTCCTGCTTACCGCGGCGAACCTTGTAGAGCGGCGGCTGAGCGATATACACATGGCCCCGCTCCACCAGCTCCGCCATCTGTCGATAGAAGAAAGTAAGCAGAAGGGTCCGGATATGGGAACCGTCCACGTCCGCATCCGTCATGATAATGATGCGGTGGTAACGCAGCTTGTCCGGATCGAACTCCTCCCGGCCAATCCCGCAGCCGAGGGCAGTGATCAGGGTGCCCACCTCGGCGGATGAAAGCATTTTGTCAAAACGCGCCTTCTCGACGTTGAGAATCTTGCCCTTGAGGGGAAGAATCGCCTGCGTCCGCCGGTCCCGGCCCTGTTTCGCCGAGCCACCGGCGGAGTCACCCTCCACCAGGTACAGTTCGGAGAGGCTGGGATCCTTTTCCTGGCAGTCGGCGAGTTTCCCGGGCAGACCCGCCACGTCCAGCGCACCTTTTCGACGCGTCATTTCGCGGGCTTTCCGGGCCGCTTCGCGGGCTCGGGACGCATCGACGACCTTTTCGACAATGGCCTTCGCGTCGTTCGGGTTCTCGTAGAGAAAAGCGTTGAGCGCCTCTGACAGGGTGGATTCCACTACACCCTTCACCTCTGAGGAGACGAGCTTTTCCTTGGTCTGGGACGAAAACTTCGGGTCCGGGACCTTGACCGATATCACCGCCGTCAGGCCCTCGCGGATATCATCCCCGCTGGGCGCCACCTTGAGCTTTTTCGTGTAGCCCTCGCTCTCCATATACTGGTTGAGGGTCCTTGTAAGGGCAGCACGGAAACCGGACATGTGGCTGCCACCATCCTTCTGGGGGATGTTGTTCGTGAAACAGAAGATCGCTTCCTGATAGGAGTCACTCCACTGCATGGCGACCTCCACCACGATGTCGTCCCGCTGTGTGCTGAGGTAGAACACCGAGGGATGCAATGGCGTCTTGTTCTTGTTGAGATGCTCGACGAAGGCCCGAATCCCGCCGGCATACTCGAACGCATCCTCCTTGTCGCTCCGCTCATCCTTGAGAACGATCCGCACCCCGGGGTTGAGGAACGAGAGCTCCCGGAAACGCTTGGCCAGGATGTCGTAGTTGAAATCGATGTTCGTGAAGATATCCGGACTCGGGTGAAAGGTGATGCGGGTCCCGGTGGCACCCGTCTCACCCGCGACCTTGAGGGGCGCCACCGGCTCACCGGCCTGGTACTCCTGCATATGCACCTTGCCGTTCTTGTTAACCACAAGCCGCAGCTGGTCCGAAAGTGCGTTGACGACCGAAACGCCCACTCCATGGAGTCCACCGGAGACCTTGTAGGAGCTGTTATCGAATTTACCGCCGGCGTGCAGTACCGTCATGATGACCTCGGCGGCGGAACGCCCCTCCTCGGGGTGGATATCCACCGGGATGCCCCGGCCGTTGTCCTGGACTGATACCGAGTTGTCGCCATGGAGGATCACTTCGATTTCCGAACAGTAACCCCCGAGCGCCTCATCCACGGCGTTATCCACCACCTCGAAAACCATATGGTGGAGACCGGTACCGTCATCGGTATCACCGATATACATGCCCGGACGCTTCCGGACAGCGTCCAGTCCACGAAGAACCTTGATCTGGGAGGAGTCGTATTCGGTCTGTGCGCTCATGGGATTACCTTTTCAGTCAAGCGCTTAATTATACCCCATCTTGGCAAGCAGGGCTTGGTCATACCCCGCGCGGCCCCTGGCTGACCTGTCCATGTTCCACGTGGAACCATGCCGCCTCGTGGAAGGATGGCAGCTGATCCGCATCGATGGCCGTCAGGAAGATCTGCGCCATGCTCTGCTCCAGACGCTGTGTCAGATCCTGCCGATGCGGCGCATCCAGCTCGGCCGGGAGATCGTCAATCAGCAGGATCGGGCACTGGGTCGAAGCCTTTCCCCAGTACTCAATCAAGGCCATTTTCAGGGCAGCAACCAGGAGCTTCTGCTGCCCACGACTGAGATGACCGGACGCATCAATGCCATCAGCGGTGAAACGGATATCAGCCCGGTGAGGGCCATAAAGCCCGAAACCCTGGGCAAGCTCACGCTCCCGCGCCCCGGCGAGCACGTCGGCGAACGCGTAACCGCCCCGCCACCCCGCCCGGAACTGCCAGTCCAGATCAATCCCGGGCAACCAGGCTGCCGCCATCGCCAGGGCCCGCGGAACCAGCTCATCAAGAAACCGACGACGACGACGATCAACCGCCTCCCCGGCGGCGGCCATTTCCGGTTCCCATGCAGCAGCCAGACGCCGGTCTCCATGGCGTAACGCGGCGTTCCGCTGCCTGAGCGCTCGCTGGTAACGACGCCAGTCGTCCCTGTAATGGTGTTCCACGTGAAACACTCCCCAGTTCAGGAACGCACGCCGGACGGCCGGACCATCCGTCAGTAGACGCTGCGCCTCGGTATTGATCACTTGAAGTGGTATGAGCCAAGCCGCCTCCGATAAAACGGTGACATCACGGCCGTTCAACCGGACACGCGTCTCGCCATTCCCATGCCGGACCCCAAGTCGATGAACACTGCGATCGGCGTCCACCTTTCCCCAGACGGTCGCTTCAGACGCACCCGTCTGTATGACGCGCGACACACGATGGGTCAGGAAGCTTTTCGAGCGCGCGAGAAAATGAATCGCTTCAAGCAACGAGGTCTTGCCGGCCGCATTCCGCCCATGGATGACATTAATGCCGGCCCGGGGCTCGATGGATGCGGTCTCCAGATGTCGGAACGACTGCCAGCCCAGTTGCAGTAGCCCGCTGGCCTCCGCGGACTCATTCATCCCTACAGCCGCATGGGCATGACGACGTAGCGGGCGTCCCGATTCTTTTCACCCAGTATCAGCGCACTGCTGTTAGCATCCCGTACATGAAAATGCACCGTCGGTTCGTCAATGGCGCCCAGCGCGTCGAGCATATAGCTGGCGTTGAACCCGATTTCCGTCGGCTCACCATTGAAGCTGGCGGGGACTTCCTCCTGCGCCTCTTCCTGCTCCGGATTATTGGACTGAATCCGGAGTTGGTCAGCTTCGAAGCCGAAGCGAACCCCTCGATATTTCTCGTTCGAAAGGATAGAGGCACGCACCAGCGCCTTGCGCAGGGTCTCGCGGTCAACCACTGCACATGGACCGTCCTCGTCCGGGATCACCCGTTGGTAATCAGGGAAGCGGCCGTCGATCAGCTTCGATGTAAACCGGATGTCCGGCAGCGAAACCTGTACATGGCCGGCCCCGAGAACCATCTCGACCTGCTCCTCGGTGTGATCCAGCAATCGCAGCATCTCCTGCACACCCTTTCGCGGCACGATCACCTGAGTCGCTTCCGCGAGATCGAGTTCGGGGGAGAGCCCAGCCAGCGCCAGTCGATGGCCGTCGGTTGCGACGGAACGCAGATGATTCGGTTCCAGCTCGAAGAGCAGGCCGTTGAGGTAGTAGCGCACATCCTGTAAGGCCATTGCAAAATGCGTTTTCTCGATCAGCCATCGTACCTGCGACTGCGGCAGCGCCACCCGATGCGAGACCTCGACGTCATCCACCGTGGGGAAGTCATCCGCCGGAAGGGTCGCCAGCGAAAACCGGCTCGGTCCCGCCTTGAGAACGATTCTTTCCTGTTCCTGTGACAGATGAACCGCGGCGTCATCCGGCAGGTTACGGACGATATCCATGAGCTTGCGGGCTGGAACCGTTGTCCGACCGGGCTGACCGCCCTCAAGTGGCATCTCCGTTTTCAGCTCCACCTCGAGGTCGGTCGCAGTCAACGAGACACTGTCAGTTGTCTTGTCGATGAGGATGTTGGCCAGAATCGGCAGAGTCTGACGTCTTTCCACCACACCGATCACAGCCTGGAGTGGGCGCAGCAGTGCATCCCTTTCGATCTCGAATTCCATGACCCGTCCCGTTGTTCTGTTATTCCTAGAGTGTGTATTAAAGACACTTGTAGTGACAAGGGCGGCCCATATCGCTGGATAACCAATACAAGCCACTGTTATATATGGATTTTTCGTTATTTACATATTGTTGACTACTGCGGCTTTTCCCGAGGATTGGCACTGCATAACCTGTGGATGAAATTGTCGCCATGTCTTGCCCACTGGTTATCCACATCATGATGACAGGGTTCTGGACAGGTTGTGATAGTCCTCATCGAAGCGGGCGTCCGATTCACGCAGTTCCCGGACCTTGCGGCAGGCATGCAGCACCGTGGTGTGATCGCGTCCACCAAAGGCATCACCGATTTCCGGGAGACTGTGGCTGGTCAGCTCCTTGGCGAGTGCCATTGCCATCTGACGGGGGCGGGTGATTGACCGGCTCCGTCGCTTTGAGAGCAGATCCGAGACGCGGACCTTGTAGTACTCGGCGACGGTTTTCTGGATATTTTCGGTGGTCACGAGCTTGTCCTGCAGGGCCAGGAGGTCCCTCAAGGCCGCCTTGGCGAAATCCACGGTTATCGCAGCGCCGGTGAAATGGGCATTGGCCATGACCCGGCGGAGCGCCCCTTCGAGTTCACGGATGTTGGAACGGATCCGCTTGGCGATGAAGAACGCCACCTCGGGCGGCATGTCGATACCCGCCTGGTCGGCCTTGCTCAACAGGATCGCCACCCGTGTCTCGAGTTCCGGCGGTTCGATGGCGATCGTCAGTCCCCAGCCAAAGCGGGATTTCAGACGCTCCTCGAGCCCGTTGATTTCCTTGGGATAGCGGTCGCAGCTCATGACCACCTGCTGATGGCCTTCGAGAAGCGCGTTGAAGGTATGGAAGAACTCTTCCTGGGAGCGTTCCTTGCCGGCGAAGAACTGGATGTCGTCGATCAGCAGGGCATCCACACCACGATAGTGACGTTTGAACTCGTTGATGGCGTTGTGTTGCAGGGCCTTGATCATGTCAGCAACGAACCGTTCGGAGTGAAGGTACAGCACTCTTGCGTTCGGCCGCGACGTGAGCAGCGCATTGCCGACGGCATGCATCAGATGCGTTTTGCCCAGTCCGACGCCGCCATAGATGAACAGCGGGTTATAGGCCTCCCCCGGGTTGTCGACTACCTGCAGGCTGGCCGCCCGGGCCAGCTGATTGGACTTGCCCTCGACAAACGTATCGAATGTGAAGTCGCGGTTGAGATTGGCACTGTGGGGCGTTGAGGCCGGCGCGCTGGTCTTCGCCCTTGATTCCCGCTCCTCGCTGCCAGAGATCCTGGGCGAGGCGGAGTGCACGCCGATCTCCAGAACGAGTTTTGGCGGGGCGTCCGGGCGCTGGATTGCCAGCAGCTCTTCAATGCGCTCGGAGAAATGCTCGCGGACCCAGTCGAGCACAAAGCGGTTGGGTGCGAAGAGCCGCAGCTGATCGCCCTGTTCCTCAGCCTGAAGGGGCCGGATCCAGGTGTTCAGCTGTTGATCCGGGATCTCCCTCTCCAGGCGTTGCAGACAGCCCTTCCAGAGTAATTCGGCCAAGGGTGCGGTTCCTCCAGGTCGGGGACAGGCACGGACCACGTAGCGTAGCCCTCGAAGGCAACGCCCGAGTCTATCGCCTGCCCGGACAGGGTACCAGCCGGAGCGGGTCGCGCCCGCGCCGTTCAATTGACACCCGGATAATCACCACAGTACGCTTACCGGCTGTTTATCTTTTGACTACTCGATAAGGCGGCTACGTCATGAAGCGGACGTTTCAACCCAGTGTGCTCAAGCGCAAGCGCAACCACGGCTTCCGTGCCCGCATGGCTACACGCAATGGCCGCAAGGTGCTTGCCCGGCGCCGTGCCAAGGGACGCGTCCGACTGACTCCGTAATCTTGGCGGAGGCGGCAGCGAGCGGCCACGGCTTTCCGCGTGCCGCCCGGCTGACCCGGTCGGCGGAATTCCGTGCCGTATTCGGTAACGCACAGCGGTATGCAGATCGCTACTTCACGATCCTGGTCAGCAATGGCAGTGTGTCCCATGCTCGGCTCGGACTGGCGGTATCCCGCCGGGCTGCGCCCCGGGCGGTTGACCGGAATCGACTCAAGCGGCTGATTCGAGAGACATTCCGTCAGCAGCGGCCCGGCCTGCCGGCAGTCGACGTGGTCGTCATGGTGCGGCCCATCGCCTGTCACACGGAAAACGCTAAACTGGCGGCCGCGCTCGACAGACTCTGGCAACGGATATCCCGCTCATGCGAAGCATCCTGATCGCCTTCCTACGCGTCTATCGCTATTGCATCAGTCCGTTGTTCGGGCCCTGCTGTCGTTTTCACCCCACCTGCTCGTGCTATGCCATCGAGGCCGTCGAGCGCCATGGTGCGCTTCGGGGCGGGTATTACGCCGTCCGGCGCATCCTGCGCTGCCATCCCTTTCATCCCGGCGGGCTCGATCCGGTCCCGGGAAGCGAAACCGTGAGTCGCCACCGATGATGGATAACCAACGCCTTTTCCTGCTGGTCGCCCTGGCTCTGGTCATGCTGCTCATCTGGACGACCTGGCAGCAGGATTACGGCCCGGCGCCGGCTACCCAGACCGCTGCCGAGACGCCGGTGGAGAGCGCGCCGCCGGCGACCGGGACCGCCCCGACAACGGATACCACGCCGCAGGCCGCCGCACCGGAGCGCGAACCGGGCCGTGACGGGGACGCCAGCGCCTTTACCGACGCCGATGTTGTCCACGTCCAGACCGATCTGTTCGAGATCGCCATTCCCCTGCAGGGCGGTAACATCCGCGGGGCCCGTCTGCGCCAGTACACCGTCTCCGAAGATGATCCGGCGCTGTTCCGCCTCCTGCGACCCGCCGATCCGCTCTTCGTCGCACAGAGCGGGATGGTGGCCGACGGTGGCGCGGCGCCCGATCACAACGCCCGCTGGCAGGCGGCCGCCGAGCAGTACACGCTTGATGCGGGCCAGGATGTACTGGAAGTGCCGATCCGCTGGCAGAGTCCGGACGGCGTCACGGTGACCCGGCGTTACGTGTTCGAGCGTGACAGCTATGTGGTCCGTGTGGTCCAGGAAGTGGAAAACGCCTCCGCCAGTGATTGGCGGGCCTACCAGTACAGCCAGCTCCGTCGCACGCCACAGACGGAAGGGCCGGGATTCCTCGGTGCGGCGAGTTACACCGGTGGCGTGATCTACAGCCCGTCGGAGAAATACGAGAAAGTCAGTTTCGGTGACATGGAGGATGAAAATCTCTCCCGGGATATCACCGACGGCTGGCTGGCGATGATCCAGCACTACTTCCTTGCCGCATGGGTCCCGCCACGCGAGGAGAACCTCCGGTATTACAGCCGGGTGGATGACGGGGAGTACGTCCTGGGCCAGAGTTCGCCCTGGCAGACGGTCGCCGCAGGGGAGACCGGTCGTTTCGAGAACCGCCTTTTCGTGGGTCCCAAGGAGCAGGACAGGCTTGCGAAGGTGGCACCGGGACTGGACCTGACGGTCGATTATGGCTGGCTGACGATCATCTCCAAGCCCCTTTTCATCGCCCTGAGCTGGATCCACGACGTGGTGGGCAACTGGGGCTGGTCGATCATCCTCCTGACGTTGGGCATCAAGCTGGTCTTCTACAAGCTCTCCGAGACCAGTTATCGCTCCATGGCGCGGATGCGCAAGTTGCAGCCGGAGATGCAGAAGCTCCGCGAGCGTTATGGCGATGACAAGCAGCAGATGAATCAGGAGCTGATGCAGCTCTACAAGAAGGAGAAGGTCAATCCGCTCGGCGGCTGTCTCCCGATACTCATCCAGATCCCGGTGTTCATCGCCCTTTACTGGGTGCTGCTGGAGAGTGTCGAGCTGCGCCAGGCGCCCTGGATACTGTGGATCAAGGATCTCTCCGTGCGTGATCCGTATTTCGTGCTGCCGCTGCTGATGGGGGCGACGATGTTCCTCCAGCAGAAGCTCAATCCGGCACCGATGGATCCCATACAGCAGAAGATCATGATGGGGCTGCCCTTCATCTTCACCGTTTTCTTCATGTTCTTCCCGGCGGGTCTGGTGCTTTACTGGGTGACCAACAACAGCCTCTCGATCCTGCAGCAGTGGATCATCACCCGGCGAATTGAGGCCGGCGACAAGAAGGCGGATGCCTGAGGCGACCATCTGTGCCGTCGCGACGCCACCCGGTCGCGGCGGTATCGGGGTGATCCGCCTCTCGGGGCCGGATACCGCGGAGATCGCCGAAGCGGTGGCTGGTCCCCTGCCACCGGCCCGTGAAGCCGCCTGGCGTCGTTTCCGTGGCCCCGACGGAGAGACGCTGGACGAAGGGCTGTTGCTCTGGTTCCCGGGGCCGCGATCGTTTACCGGTGAGGATGTCGCCGAGTTCCAGGGGCATGGCGGTCCGATCGTCATGGATCGGCTGCTTCAGCGCCTGCTCCGGCTGGGCGCGATACTGGCCGGACCCGGTGAATTCAGCCAGCGGGCCTTTCTCAATGGCCGCATGGACCTGACCCGTGCCGAGGCCATCGCCGATCTGATTGAGGCCGGCAGCGAGGCCGCGGCCCGGGCCGCGGTCCGGTCACTGCAGGGTGAGTTTGCCCGCACCGTCGACCAGCTGATCGATCGTCTGACGGCGCTGCGCGTCCATCTCGAAGCCGGGATCGATTTCGCTGAGGAGCCACTGGAGGGTCTGGCCCTGGATGAGCTGAGCCGCCAGATCGAGGCGTTGGATGCCGATCTGGCCGAGACCCGGCGTCGGGCCTCCCAGGGCCAGCAGCTACAGGAGGGGTTGACGCTGGTCATTGCCGGCCGACCCAATGCCGGCAAATCCAGTCTGCTCAACGCACTGGCCGGCCGCGACGCCGCGATCGTGACGGAGCTTGCCGGGACGACCCGCGATGTCCTGCATGCCCATCTGCATATCGACGGCATGCCGCTGCGCGTCCTGGATACGGCCGGGCTGCGTGACGGAGGCGACCTCGTCGAGCAGGAGGGCGTGAGACGGGCGCGACAGGCCATGGCGGATGCCGATCGCATCCTGCTGGTCGTGGAGGATAGTGCAGACGGGGATCCGGGCGTTCAGGACGAAATGGAATCCATCCGGCGGGAGTTACCGGCCGATATCCCGGTGACCCCCGTGATCAACAAGATCGATCTCACGCGGCGCCCCGCGGGATCGGATGGCGGGGTGGTGGCGGTCTCCGCGCTTACCGGCGCCGGTTTGGAAACGCTTCGCAGCCATATCCGGGGGCGTCTTGATCTCTCCGATGGAGAGGCCGTTTTCATTGCCCGGCGGCGCCATCTGCAATCGCTGGACCGGGCCGAGGTTTCGCTCACCGAGGCGAGGACGGCGGCTGCTGAGGGAATGGGCGAGGAACTCGTGGCGGAATCCCTGCGTCAGGCGCAGGAGCATCTGGGCGAGATTAGCGGGGCGGTGACAACCGAGGATCTGCTGGGGAAGATCTTCGCCACTTTCTGCATCGGCAAGTGATGGCGCTGGCACCCGTCGCGCCCGCGTGCGCTCAGAGCCAGCCCCGGCGTCGGAAAAACCACAGCGGTCCGAGTCCGGCGGCCACCATCACCGCGATCGCCAGCGGGTAGCCGAGGGGCCAGTCCAGACCGGGCATGAAGCGAAAATTCATGCCATAGATGCCGGCGATCAGCGTGGGCGGCAGAAACATCACCGCCGCGATCGAGAATCCCTTGTTGATCTGATTCTGCCGCACTCCAATGAAGCCGCGTGTGGAGTCCATGAGAAACTGAATGTCCTCGGACTGATAAGCCACATGCGAGGTCAGTGCGTCCACGTCCTGCTGGATGCCGTGGAGTGACGTCTGCTGTTGCACCTGCCCGGCCAGATGTCGCAGGAGAAAAGCGAGGCCCAGGCTGGTGTCGAGCATGCAGAGCCGCATCCTGCCGTTCTCGTCATCGAGGCCGCCGAGACGACGCAGCACCTCGTCCCAGTCCTTCCTGTCCGATTCGTGAATCTCGGTGCGCAATGCCGCCACCTCGCAGTGCATCGCCTCGACAAGGTCGGCATGCGTCTCCACCTTCTCCTCGAACAGGAGGATCGCCAGGTCGGTGGTTGAGGCGATGGCGATCTGCCGGTCCGCCGCCTGCCGTTGCAGGTGATCAATCTCCGCATTGGCTCCATAGCGGATTGTCACCAGCCGATCCTCGCCGATGATGCAGGCCACCGAGGTCATCCGGCGCACGGATCCCTCGGGTATCTGTTCCATGTACAGTGACCGCAGGTGAATACCCGCCTCGTCGATGAAGCAGCGCGTGGAGGGCTCTATCTGCTCGACTTCCTCGCGCGCCGGCACATGGCTCGGCATGATCCCCTCGACGATTGCGCGTTCATGCTCGTCCGGATTGTGGACATCCAGCCAGATGGCCTGTTCGAAAGAGCCGGCCGGTGCCGGCACAAGATGCCCGTCAACGGAGCTGAAAGCGCGGATCATGGCTGAACCATCCGATTTTGGCCCGGGAGTCGGGGACGATATCATCGCCATTCTGACAACCACTATCTGCTGGAATCATGGACCTGAATCAAACGCATGATGTCATCGTGGTCGGTGGCGGCCATGCCGGTACCGAAGCAGCCCATGCGGCTGCCCGCATGGGTGCGCGGACCCTGCTGCTGACGCAGAGCCTCGATACCATTGGCCAGATGAGCTGCAACCCAGCCATCGGCGGTATCGGCAAGGGCCATCTCGTGCGCGAGATCGATGCCATGGGAGGGGTAATGGGCCGCGCCATCGACCGCGCGGGGATCCAGTTCCGTGTGCTCAACCAGCGCAAGGGTCCCGCGGTACGCGCAACACGCGCGCAGGCCGACCGTGCGTTGTACCGGCAGGCGGTGCGCAGCGTGCTCGACGACACGCCCCTGCTGTGTCTTTTCCAGGACACCGTCCAGGATCTGATTGTCGAACAGGGCGAGGTCCGCGGCGTAATCACGGGCATGGGCCTGATGCTTCGTGCCGGTGCGGTGGTCCTGACCGTGGGCACCTTCCTTGGCGGGCGTATCCACATCGGCGATCACAACCGCAGTGGAGGCCGTGCGGGGGACGCACCCTCCATCGCCCTCGCCCAGCGCCTCCGAGAACTGCCGTTGCGGGTTGGGCGTCTGAAGACCGGTACGCCGCCGCGCATCGATGCCAGCAGCATTGATTTTGCCCGGCTGGAGGCCCAGCCAGGCGATGAACCGGCGCCGTATTTCTCGCGCTGGAGCCGCGGCGACGAACACCCGCGGCAGGTGGCCTGCCATGTCACCTATACCAACCCCGCCAGTCACGACATCATTCGTGGCGCATTGCATCGTTCACCGATGTATAGCGGCGGGATCGACGGCGTAGGTCCCCGTTACTGCCCCTCCATTGAAGACAAGGTGGTCCGGTTCGGCGAGCGTGAGGGCCATCAGATCTTTCTGGAGCCTGAGGGGCTGGATACGCGCGAGGTTTATCCCAACGGTATTTCCACCAGCCTGCCTTTCGATGTCCAGATCGCCATGGTGCGGACCATCCACGGGCTGGAAAAGGCCCATGTGACGCGGCCGGGATATGCCATCGAGTATGACTATCTCGATCCCCGCGATCTGCATCCCAGCCTCGAGAGCCTGCATCTGCCCGGTCTGCTCCTCGCGGGCCAGATCAATGGGACGACGGGCTACGAGGAGGCGGGCGCCCAGGGGCTGCTCGCGGGCCTCAATGCGGCCGCCCGTGTCCGGGGCCTGGCGCCCTGGGTGCCGCAGCGGCACGAGGCCTATCTGGGTGTACTGGTGGATGATCTGACCACGCG
This sequence comes from Spiribacter onubensis, assembly GCF_040838425.1. Classification (NCBI taxonomy): domain Bacteria; kingdom Pseudomonadati; phylum Pseudomonadota; class Gammaproteobacteria; order Chromatiales; family Ectothiorhodospiraceae; genus Spiribacter; species Spiribacter onubensis. The sequence goes on from NZ_JBAKFI010000002.1 coordinate 444,440, forward strand.
GGGGACCAGCGAGCCCTACCGAATGTTCACCTCTCGGGCCGAGTACCGCCTGCAGCTTCGCGAGGATAACGCCGACCTGCGTCTGATGCCGGTGGCGCGTGACTATGGGCTGATCGGCGATGCCGAGTGGCATGCGTTCGAGGCCTATCGGGAAGCGATCGAGGCGGAGAGCCAGCGGCTGGAGAAGACCCTTATCCGCCCCGATGACCTGGGTATGGACTCCGGTGCCGGCATTCTCGGCAAGCCCCTGCGCCGGGAGCAGACCCTCATGACGCTGCTCAAGCGGCCGGAGGTCGACTATCCGACCCTGATGACACTGCCCGGCGCCGGACCGGGAGTGACAGAAACGGCGGTATCCCGGCAGGTGGAGATCAGAGCCCGGTATGCGGGCTATCTCCAGCGTCAGGCCGATCAGGTCGAGAAACAGATGCGCCATGAGCACCTCCCGTTGCCGGTGGACATGGATTACCGGGCCGTGGCGGGCCTGTCGGCGGAGGTCAGCGAGAAGCTCTCCAGTCATCGCCCGGCGACCCTGGGGCAGGCGTCACGCATCCCGGGTATGACACCGGCTGCGGTGTCACTGCTTCTGGTCCATCTGCGCCGGGGTGATACCCGCCGGAGCGCCTGAGTGGGCGGCAGCATGCAGATCGGCGAGGATGAACTGCGTCGCGGGATGCAGACGCTGGGTATCGATGATGCGATGGCGCCCGCCCTGCTCGCCTACCGCGACCTGCTGGTCCGCTGGAATCGGGTCTACAACCTTTCAGCGGTTCGTGAGCCGGTTGCGATGGTCCCGCGCCATCTCCTCGACAGCCTGTCGGTGCTGCCGTGGTTACCGTCTGGTGCCCTGCTGGATGTCGGCACCGGGGCCGGCCTGCCGGGTATTCCCATCGCCCTGGCGCAACCGGATCGATCCGTCACCCTGCTGGAGAGCAATGGCAAGAAGGTGCGTTTCATCCGCCAGGCCTGCCTGGAGCTCGGTCTGGACAATGTCGTGATCGCGGCGGCGCGCCTGGAGTCCTTCACGCCCGCCGAGCCCTTTGACGGGATCATCTGCCGTGCATTCACGGATGCAGCGGGCTTCTGGCAAGGCGTGGTCCGGCTGCTGGCGCCAGGGGGCAAGGCCCTGGCCATGAAAGGTCGGCGGGAGACGGAGGAATTGGCGGCGCTCGATCAAGCCGGCGTATCATGCCGGTGGCAGCCGCTCGTTGTTCCCGGACTTGATGCAGAGCGCCATTTGCTCATCATGAAAGGGCAGAAACCCGTCACAGGATGATTCCATGACCCAGACACTGGCCGTCGCCAACCAGAAGGGCGGAGTCGGCAAGACCACCACCTGCGTGAATCTGGCCGCGTCGCTGGTCAGCAATGGCCGCCGTGTTCTCCTCGTCGACCTCGACCCGCAGGGTAACGCCACGGTGGGCGCGGGGATCGACAAGGATACCGTCGAAGCGAGCAATTATGAGTTGCTGATGGGCGAGGCGACGCCGGAGGCGGTTCGATATGTGCGGACCGGCGGCGGTTTTGACGTGCTGCCTGCCAATGGCGATCTCACTGCCGCGGAGATCGGCCTCATGGAGGCTGGCGAGGGACGCGAAAAGCGGCTGCAGGAGGCATTGTCCACCCTTCGGGCGGACTATGACCACATTCTCATCGACTGTCCGCCATCACTGAACCTGCTCACGATCAATGCCTTCGTGGCCGCGGATCGGGTGCTCATCCCGATTCAATGCGAGTACTACGCTCTCGAGGGGCTGACCGCCCTGCTCAATACGATTCATCGGGTCCAGCAGACGGTGAATCCGGCCCTTGAGATCGAGGGCCTGGTGCGCACGATGTTCGACGGGCGCAACAATCTTTCCAACCAGGTGGGTGCACAGCTGCTGGCCCACTTCCCGGGTCAGGTCTACAGGACCCAGATCCCGCGCAATGTGCGCCTTGCCGAAGCGCCCAGTCACGGGCTCCCGGTTCTACAGTATGATCGGGCGTCACGGGGTGCCGTAGCCTATCTTGCGCTGGCATCGGAGTTGCTGCGCAGGCAGCAGGGTGCGCGGCCTGATGCAGGAGGGTTGAAATGAGCAATCGACGCCGGGGACTCGGGCGCGGTCTCGATGCCCTGCTGGGCGAGGCGGGCGGCGACGCATCAGAGTCGATGGCCGAGGGCCTGCGCGATCTGCCGCTGGAGCAGCTCGAGAGTGGCCGCTATCAGCCGCGACGGGAGTTCGATCCCGCCGCGCTGCAGGAGCTCGCGCGCTCAATCCGCTCGCAGGGGGTGGTCCAGCCGATTGTGGTGCGGCCCCTGCCGGGTGGCGAGCGCTATGAAATCGTCGCCGGTGAACGTCGCTGGCGGGCGGCGCAGTTGGCGGAGCTCGAACAGATTCCGGCCATCGTCCGTGACATCCCCGACGAGATGGCGGTCGCGGTCGCCCTGATCGAGAACATCCAGCGGGAAGATCTCAACCCGCTCGAAGAGGCCAGCGCATTGAAACGGCTGACCGAGGAATTCGGCATGACCCACCAGGCCGTTGCTGACGCGGTCGGCCGGTCCCGTGTGAGTGTCTCCAACCTGCTGCGCCTGCTCGAGCTGGCGCCGGCGGTGAAAACCCACATCGCCAATGGCGAGCTGGAGATGGGCCATGCCCGTGCGCTGCTGGCACTCGAGCCGATCGCCCAGGCGGAGGCGGCGGCGCGGGTCGTCGCCCGGGGACTCACGGTCAGGCAGACCGAGGCGCTGGTCCGGCAGATGCTGGAAGGGGGGAATGAAGCGGCTGACCAGCCGGCGATCGACCCCAACATCCGCCGTCTGCAGGCGGATCTCGCGGATCGTCTCGGGGCGAATGTGCGCATTGAACATGGTCAGCGGGGCAAGGGTCGGCTCGTGATCCGCTACAACAGCCTCGACGAGCTGGACGGCATTCTTGAGCATATCCGTTGAAGCTTATGGCCGACTTCATTATACTCCGCGCAATTTTGCGGACACCTGTCGGGGCGTCATGACGCTTGTAAGCGTGGCTCGACGGGTGATCTGGCTGCAGATGGCGATCGGGCTGACTGCAGCCGGAGTCTGGACATTGACGAACGGGGTTCAGGCAGGCCTCGCGGCAGTGTCCGGGACTGGCATCAGCGTGTTCATGACGTTTTACGTCGCATTGCGCTGGTCGCTCAGAAGTGCGGCGGAGAGCGAACCCAGAGCCATACTGGGGGCCTTCTACCGCGCCCAGATGATGAAGCTGCTGCTCGGGACGGTGCTGATCTTCGCCGCCGTCTATGCCTTCCGGGAGGAAGCGGGCGCACTGGTGATCACGCTGGCCCTGACCCTGGCCGCTTACGGCCTGGTGTTGCTGGGCGATATAGACTGAATGCGGACGGCACGGGACAAAAACGGATATGGCAAGCGGTTCAGCAACGGAATACGTCGTCCATCACCTCGAGCATCTCGCGGTCGGAGACGGTTTCTGGACGTTCCACATCGACACGCTGGTCGTGTCCTGGGTGCTGGGCCTGATCTTCTTCGGTGTCTTCTACTCCGTCGCCCGTAAGGCCAGTACCGACGCGCCCAGTGGAATACAGACCTTCATAGAGACCTGTGTCGAATTCATCGACAACCAGGTCAGCGAGAGCTTCCACGGCCCCAAGGATTTTGTCGCTCCGCTGGCGCTGACGATCTTCGTGTGGGTGCTGCTCTGGAATCTGATGGACCTCATCCCGGTGGATCTCTTCCCGGAGATCATGAAGCTGTTCGGGGTCGAATACGTCCGAATCCTGCCCTCAGCGGACATGAACGCGACGTTTGGTCTGTCCTTCAGCGTGCTGATCCTGATCATCATCTACAGCGTCAAGGGTAAGGGCGCCAAGGGCTTCGGCAAGGAGCTGTTCTGCCATCCGTTCGGGTCCCATCCCCTGCTCTGGCCGGCCAACCTGCTGCTCAACATCGTCGAGCTGATCGCCAAGCCGGTATCGCTGGGCATGCGGCTTTTCGGCAACCTCTACGCGGCCGAAATAATCTTTATTCTCATCGCGCTGCTGCCCATCTGGGCGCAGTGGATGCCGGGTGTTGCCTGGGCGGTCTTCCATATTCTGGTGATCCCCCTGCAGGCATTCATATTCATGGTGCTCACGATCGTGTATCTGAGCCTGGCTTATGAGGAACACTGATCGGCCGATCTGAAGTCGACCGATCGAGCGTAATCAACCCTTAAACGACCCCTTATTGGAGGAACCATGGAAGCTATCGCCCAGGTCCAGGCGTTTACCGCCATCACCATCGGACTGATCTTCGCCTTCGCGGCTGTCGGCACCAGCATCGGCTTCGGCATGCTGGGCGGCAAGTTTCTCGAGGGCATCGCGCGCCAGCCCGAAGTGGCCGGTGTCCTGCAGGTCCGCATGTTCATCGTCGCCGGTCTGCTCGACGCCCTGTCCATCATCGGCGTGGCCTTCGCGGCGCTTCTGATGTTCGCCAACCCGCTGCTCGGCGCGCTGGGCTGAACCAATCGGACGAAGCGACATTCTGCCAACCGGCAGTCATCGGAGAGTAGACCGTGGGCATTAACGCAACGCTATTCGGACAGATGATCACCTTCCTGGTGTTCATTCTGCTCACCATGAAGTTCGTCTGGCCGCCCATCAAGCAGGCCATGAGCGAACGCGAGAAGCGTATCGCGGACGGTCTGGCTTCCGCCGAACGCAGCCAGCACGAGCTGGAACTTGCCAAGGAGCGGGCCGCCGAGCATATCCGCGAGGCCAAGGCGCAGGCAGCGGACATCATTGAGAAGGCCAACCGTCAGGGGGCCAATATCGTCGATGAGGCCCGTCAGGAGGCCCGCGTCGTCGCGGATCGTGAGAAAGCCGCCGCTGAGGCGCGGATCGAACAGGAGGTCAGCCAGGCGCGGACCGAGCTGCGCCGCAACGTCTCGGAGCTGGCCATTCTCGGCGCAAGCCGCATTCTCGAGCGGGAGGTGGACGCCAAGGCCCATCAGAAGATGCTCGACGAGCTGGCCGACCAGGTCTGAGGCAGTAGGAATATGGCGCAGGAAACCACCGTTGCCCGTCCCTATGCCGAGGCCGCTTTCGAGCTGGCTCGCGAGGCCGAAGTGCTGGCCGGCTGGGCGGATGGTCTCGCGCTCGCCGCGACGGTTGTCGCCGACGAGCGGGTGGACGCCGTGCTTGGCAATCCGCGGGTTGACGATGAGCGGAAGGCCGGGCTGATCCTGGAAGTCTGCGGTGATGCGCTTGATCTGCAGCAGCGGAATTTCATCCGCCTGCTGGTCAATCGCGACCGGATCACGCTACTTCCCGAGATCCGCCAGCAGTTTGACCTTCTGCGTGCCGATCATGAGAAAACGCTCCGTGCCGAGCTCATTACCGCGCAACCGGTGGATGACACCGTGCGGGACCGATTGGCACGGGCGCTGTCGGATCGGCTTGAGCGTGAAGTCACCCTGGAGATCCGTCTCGACGAATCGCTCATCGGCGGCGCGGTCGTCCGCGCCGGCGACCTGGTCATCGATGGTTCGGTGCGCGGCCGGCTGGCCCGGCTGACCGGCGCCCTTAGCCGCTAAGAGGACAGATTAGATGCAACTTAATCCCACGGAAATCAGCGACCTGATCAAGCAGCGCATCGAGAACTTCGAAGCGGTGGCAGAGGCCCGCAACGAGGGCACGGTCGTCAGCGTCACCGATGGCATCGTGCGTATTCACGGCCTCAGCGACGTCATGCAGGGCGAGATGCTGGAGTTCCCCGGTGACACCTTTGGAATGGCGCTCAACCTGGAGCGTGATTCGGTCGGCGCCGTGGTGCTGGGCGATTATTCACACCTCAGCGAAGGTGATGCCGTTCGCACCACCGGCCGCATCCTCGAGGTGCCGATCGGCGAAGGCCTGCTGGGCCGCGTGGTCAACGCCCTGGGCGAGCCGATCGACGGCAAGGGTGCGGTGTCGGCGGACGCCACAGCGCCGGTCGAAAAGGTGGCGCCGGGCGTGATCGCCCGTCAGTCGGTTGATCAGCCGGTCCAGACCGGTCTCAAGGCCATCGACTCCATGGTTCCGGTGGGCCGCGGGCAGCGTGAGCTCATCATCGGTGACCGCCAGACCGGTAAGACCGCGGTCGCGATCGATGCGATCATCAATCAGAAAGGCACTGGCATTAAGTGCATCTACGTGGCGGTGGGCCAGAAGGCATCCTCCATCGCGAACGTCGTGCGCAAGCTCGAAGAGTACGGTGCGCTGGAGCACACCATCGTGGTGGCTGCGTCGGCCGCGGAGTCGGCCGCGCTTCAGTTCATCGCGCCTTATGCCGGCTGCACGATGGGCGAGTTCTTCCGCGATCGCGGCGAGGACGCCCTGATCATCTACGACGATCTCTCTAAACAGGCGGTCGCCTATCGCCAGGTCTCCCTGCTGCTGCGCCGCCCACCGGGCCGCGAGGCATTCCCGGGCGACGTCTTCTACCTCCACTCGCGGCTGCTCGAGCGCGCGGCCCGTATCAATGAGGCGGAGGTCGAGCGTCTGACCAATGGCGAGGTCAAGGGCAAGACGGGATCGCTGACGGCGCTGCCGATCATCGAAACCCAGGCCGGCGACGTTTCCGCCTTCGTGCCGACCAACGTGATCTCCATCACCGATGGCCAGATCTACCTGGAGACGGACCTGTTCAACGCGGGTGTCCGGCCGGCGATCAATGCGGGTCTCTCGGTGTCGCGTGTTGGCGGCTCGGCACAGACCAAGATCGTCAAGAAGCTCGGCGGCGGTATCCGCCTCGCCCTGGCGCAGTATCGTGAGCTGGCCGCATTCGCGCAGTTCGCATCGGATCTCGACGAGTCGACCCGGAAGCAGCTGGAGCGTGGCCAGCGCGCCATGGAGATCCTCAAGCAGGGTCAGTATGCGCCGCTGTCCGTCGCCTTCATGGCCATCTCGCTCTACGCCCTGAACGAAGGCTACCTCGACGAGCTCGACCTCAAGAAGGTCGGTGATTTCGAGGCGGCTCTGCATCAGTACATGGCCAACAACTACGCCGACCTGGTCAAGCAGATCAACGACACCGGCGATTACAGCGATGACATCCAGGCCCAGCTCAAGAAGGCGATGGATGACTTCGTGGCGACGGGTACCTGGTAAAGGCAGTTAAGGTAGGAACGGCATGTCCGGCGCAAAGGAAATCCGCACTCAGATAAAGAGTGTGAGCAACACGCAGAAGATCACCACGGCCATGGAGATGGTCGCGGCCTCGAAGATGCGTGGTGCCCAGCAGCGTATGCAGGCTGCCCTGCCCTACGCCGAGAAGATGCGACAGGTCATCGGCCATCTGGCCGAAGCCAATCCCGAGTATCGCCATCCATTTCTCGTCCGGCGTGACGAGGTCAAACGGGTCGGGTACATCATTGTCTCCAGTGATCGCGGCCTCTGTGGCGGGCTGAACAACAACCTGTTCCGGGCCATCATCAAGGAGCTGCGTGATCACGACAATGCCGGTCAGGAAGCGCGACTCTGTACGGTGGGCTCCAAGGCCATCCAGTTCTTCAGCCGCCTGTCCGCGCCCATCGTCGCCGAGGTTTCCCAGCTCGGTGACACGCCGCATCTGCAGGATCTGATCGGTACCCTCAAGGTGATGATGGATCAGTATGCGTCGGGTGACCTGGATCGCGTCGTCATCTGCTACAACCGCTTCGTCAACACGATGACGCAGACGCCGACCATCGAGCAGATCCTGCCCCTGCCGCCCACGGAATCGGAGTCGGTCCGGGAGCGGGCCCACAGCTGGGATTACGTTTACGAACCGTCGGCCGCCGAGGCCCTGGACCTGCTGCTCGAGCGTTACATCGAGTCGCTGGTTTACCAGTCCGTGGTCGAGAACATTGCCTGCGAGCAGGCAGCACGCATGGTGGCGATGAAGGCCGCCTCCGACAACGCCGGCAAGCTGATCGACGACCTGAATCTGGCCTACAACAAGGCCCGTCAGGCGGCGATCACCACCGAGCTTTCGGAGATCGTGGCCGGCGCCGAGGCCGTCTAGCGTGGACGGCCAGCCAAAACCGAATACAACGCTTTCGCGAAGAGGAACCGCGCTATGAGTTCAGGAAAGGTCGTCCAGATCATCGGTGCCGTGGTGGACATCGAGTTCCCCCGCGATTCCGTACCCAAGGTCTATGACGCACTCGAGGTCAAGACCAGGGATCTGGTGCTTGAGGTCCAGCAGCAGATCGGCGACGGAGTCGTTCGCGCCATCGCGATGGGCAGCACCGACGGCCTCCAGCGTGGTGTCGATGTGACCAACACTGGGGCGCCCATCTCGGTACCGGTGGGCGAGAAAACGCTGGGTCGCATCATGAACGTCCTCGGCGAGCCGGTGGACGACGAAGGCGACGTCGGCGCCGAGCAGCACTGGCCGATCCACCGCAAGGCGCCCTCCTACGAGGAGCAGGCGGGTTCCACGGAACTGCTCGAGACCGGCATCAAGGTCATCGATCTCCTCTGCCCCTTCGCCAAGGGCGGCAAGGTCGGCCTGTTCGGCGGCGCCGGTGTCGGCAAGACCGTCAACATGATGGAGCTGATCCGCAACATCGCCATCGAGCATTCCGGTTACTCGGTATTCGCCGGTGTCGGTGAGCGGACCCGGGAAGGCAACGACTTCTATCATGAGATGAAGGAGTCGGACGTGCTCGACAAGGTGGCACTGGTCTACGGCCAGATGAACGAACCGCCGGGTAACCGCCTGCGCGTCGCGCTGACCGGTCTGACCATGGCGGAGTTCTTCCGTGACGAAGGCCGCGACGTGCTGATGTTCATCGACAACATCTACCGCTACACGCTGGCGGGTGTCGAGGTCTCGGCGCTTCTGGGCCGCATGCCCTCAGCAGTGGGTTATCAGCCGACGCTGGCCGAGGAGATGGGCGTCCTGCAGGAGCGCATCACCTCCACGAGCAAGGGCTCGATCACGTCGATCCAGGCGGTCTACGTGCCTGCAGACGACCTCACCGACCCATCTCCGGCGACCACCTTCGCCCATCTGGATGCCACCGTCGTGCTGGCGCGTTCCATCGCCGAGCTGGGTATCTACCCGGCGGTGGACCCGCTCGATTCCACGTCCCGTCAGCTCGACCCTCAGGTCGTCGGTCAGGAGCACTACGACACGGCACAGGATGTCCAGCAGGTCCTGCAGCGCTACAAGGAGCTGCAGGACATCATCGCCATCCTCGGCATGGACGAGCTTTCCGAGGAGGACAAGCTCACCGTGACCCGCGCTCGAAAGATCCAGCGGTTCCTCTCTCAGCCGTTCTTCGTGGCCGAGGTGTTTACCGGCTCGCCGGGTAAGTACGTGTCGCTCAAGGAGACGATCCGCGGATTCCGGGCCATCGTCGATGGTGAGCATGACGACCTGCCGGAACAGGCCTTCTACATGGTCGGCAGCATCGATGAGGCCGTAGAGAAGGCCCGCAACCTTTAAGGGGATGCCCCGATGGCCCTGACAATGCATATCGACATCGTGAGTGCGGAGGAGTCGATTCACTCCGGCACGGCGTCATTCATCCTGGCGCGCGCCACTGAAGGCGAGGTCGGTATCTACGCCCGGCACGTGCCGATGCTCGTCCAGTTGCAGCCGGGCGAGGTCACCGTTCGGGATGAGTTCGGCACCGAGGAGCATTACTACGTATCCGGCGGGACGATGGAAGTCCAGCCACATGTGGTGACGGTGCTTGCCGATGCGGCCACTCGGGCGCACGATATCGACGAAGCCGCGGCGGAACAGGCGCGACGCCGGGCCGAGGAGGCGCTTGCCAATCGCACGGGTGAAATCGACTATGCCCGTGCACAGGCCGAGCTTGTCGAGGCCGCGGCCCAGCTGCGCACGATCCAGAAGCTGCGCAAGACCGCGAACCGGGGCTGATCCTGAGCGGGCAGCCCCGCGCTGCTGCGAAGGAGTCCCATGTCCAGTGAACCCCTCAGTGTCGTTGTCCTCGCCGCCGGCGAGGGCAAACGCATGCGATCCACACGTCCGAAGGTCCTCCAGACGGTGGCAGGGCGCCCCATGCTTGCCCATGTCCTCGATGCCGCCAGCGCGCTGCAGCCCGAGGCGATCCATGTCGTCTACGGTCATGGCGGCGACGCCGTTCAGGCGGCATTCGCCGATCGGTCGCTTGCGTGGGCCCTGCAGTCCGAGCAGCTCGGCACCGGGCATGCCGTCGCCCAGGCCCTGCCGGCGATTCCCGACCATCACCAGATCCTGGTCCTGTGCGCCGACGTGCCGCTGATCCGGCCGTCAACCCTGGAAGCGCTGGTTTCCGAGGCGCATGGAACCCTGTCGCTGCTCACCGTGGTATTGCCGGAGCCCACCGGTTATGGGCGGGTGGTACGTGGCGAAGGCGGTGCCGTCGATGCCATCGTCGAGGAAAAGGATGCGACGCCGGCGCAGCGGGCCATTACCGAGGTCAATACCGGCGTCATGTGTCTGCCCGCCAGCCCGCTTCGGCACTGGCTGGGTGCCCTCGACGCCGGCAACGCCCAGGGCGAGTACTATCTGACCGACTGTATCGCCATGGCCCGCGCCGACGGTTGGCCGGTGCATCCGCTGGTCTGTGCCGATCCCTGGGAAGTGCAGGGGGTCAATGACCGCGCCCAGTTGGCCGCGGTAGAGCGGGCCGCCCAGCACCGTCAGGCGGTGGCCCTGATGCGTGACCAGGGCCTCGGGCTGGCCGACCCGGCGCGCTTTGACCTGCGTGGCGAGCTCACTGTAGGACAGGACTGTTTCATCGATGCCAGCGTCATGATCGAAGGAACGGTCACGCTCGACGATGATGTGCATGTCGGCCCCTTTACCCGTCTCTGCGACTGTCACATCCAGTCGGGTACCCGCGTACTCGCCCACTGTGATGTCGAAGGCAGTGAAATTGGGCATGACTGTCGCGTCGGTCCGTTCGCGCGGCTCCGGCCGGGAACGGCGCTGGCTGAACGGGCCCGGGTGGGCAACTTTGTCGAGACCAAGCAGGCACGGGTCGGCGCCGACAGCAAAATCAACCATCTCTCCTATATCGGAGACAGCCAGTTGGGTGCTGAAGTAAACGTCGGGGCAGGGACCATTACCTGCAACTACGATGGCCGGAAGAAGCATCGCACGCGCATTGGTGACCGCGTTTTCATTGGCTCGAATACGGCCCTGGTGGCGCCGCTTGCCGTGGGCGAGGGGGTGACCATCGGCGCCGGGACAACCGTGCGGGAAGATATCCCCGCTGATACCCTGATGCTGGAGTCCGGGCATCTGCGCCAGATCCCGGGCTGGCGGTCCAGGGGAAAGGACTGATTTGATCAAAGGGGGAAGCCTTCATGTGTGGAATCGTCGGGGCGGTGGCGGAGCGCGATGTCTCGGCCATCCTGCTGGAGGGCTTGCGGCGGCTCGAATACCGGGGCTATGACTCCGCCGGTCTGGCGGTGCGCGGTGATGAGGGTGTCCTCCATCGACATCGCGCGGTCGGCAAGGTCGGTGCGCTTGAAGATGCGCAGGCCGCCCGCCCCCACCACGGCGTCCTGGGCATTGCTCACACCCGCTGGGCAACCCATGGCGCTCCCACCGAGGCTAACGCTCATCCCCATGTTGCCCGCGATGAGGTCGCCATCGTCCACAACGGCATCATCGAGAACCACGAGCCGCTGCGTCGCCAGCTGACCGCCGCCGGCTACCGGTTCGACTCGGAGACCGATACCGAGGCGGTGGTCAATGCCGTCCACGAACGACTCGAGGCCGGGGACGACCTGCTGACGGCGACGCGTTCGGTGATCGCCAGGTTGGACGGCGCCTATGCCCTCGGCGTGATCTCGCGTCATGATCCGGACCGCCTGATTGCGGCGCGTCGGGGCAGCCCCCTGGTGGTGGGCGTGGGTATCGGCGAGCACTTCATCGCGTCGGATGTCGCCGCCCTGCTGCCGGTGACCCGGGACTTCATTTATCTCGAGGAGGGGGATGTCGCCGAGCTCACCCGTGAGGGTGTCCGTATCCTCAATGCCGCGGGCGAGCCGGTGGAGCGGCCCGTGCGGACCACCGAGCTGACCGCCGATGCCGCCGAGCGCGGAGCCTTCCGGCACTTCATGGCCAAGGAAATCCACGAACAGCCGCGAGCGGTGGCGGAGACACTCGAGGGCCGCGTCGCCGAGGCACGGGTTTTGCCCGAGGCTCTGGGGCCAGAGGCCACGCGGCTACTGGGAGAGGCCCGGCGCATCCAGATTGTCGCCTGCGGAACCAGCTATCACGCGGGGCTGGTGGCACGGTACTGGTTCGAGGCCATCGCCGGTCTCCCCTGCGATGTGGAGGTGGCCAGCGAATTCCGCTACCGGCGGCATGTCGTTCCACAGGACACCGTGTTCGTTACCCTGTCCCAGTCCGGCGAGACCGCGGACACGCTGGCTGCACTGCGCGAAGCCCGAACCATGGGCTATCTGGCCACGCTCGCTATCTGCAACGTGCCGGAGAGCTCTCTGGTGCGTGAATCCGATCTGGTCATGATGACCCGCGCCGGGCCTGAAATCGGCGTTGCCTCCACCAAGGCATTCACCACGCAGCTCACCGCGCTGCTTCTGACCGTCATTGCCACCGGGCGCATGCATGGCCTGGAAGCGGCCGAGGAAGCGCGGCTGGTGACCGCGCTTCGCAGCCTGCCCCGGCAGATGGAGGATGTGCTGGCCCTTGAACCCGCGATCGAGGCGATGTCAGAGCAGTTTGTCGATAAGCATCACAGCCTCTTCCTGGGCCGCGGCACTCAGTATCCGATTGCCATGGAAGGTGCGCTCAAGCTCAAGGAAATCTCCTATATCCACGCCGAGGCCTATCCGGCGGGCGAGCTGAAGCATGGCCCGCTGGCTCTCGTGGATGCCGAGATGCCGGTGGTTACGGTGGCCCCCAACGATGACCTGGTGGAAAAGCTCAAATCCAATCTCCAGGAGGTCCGGGCCCGTGGCGGGCGGCTCCATGTGTTCGCCGATGCCGCGGCGGCGCCGGCCGCCGATGCCGACTGCCAGGTCATTACGCTACCGCCGGTGGATGAGGCGGTCGCACCGCTGCTCTACACCGTCCCATTGCAGCTGCTGGCCTACCACGTGGCCGTGCTTAAGGGTACCGACGTCGATCAGCCGCGTAATCTCGCCAAGTCCGTGACGGTGGAATAACCGCGGCACTGGATTTTTCCACCGCTTTCCGTGTCCGACAGAGCAGTGCCACGAAGCGTATTCGGAGGCCTGCATGGAGGCAGCACAAGCGTCGGATCAATCGCCGACCGGAGAGGTCATCGGCGTCCATGGCAGCGTTGTGGACGTCCGATTCGTCGATGCGCTCCCGGAGCGTCTCGAGGCACTGACCGCTGGCGGGGACGATCGCATCGTGCTCGAGGTGCAGCGCCATGTGGACGTGCACGTGGTCCGCTGCATCGCTCTCACCACCACGCGCGGGCTGGCCCGCGGCGACCGTGTCCGGGCAACCGGTGCCGGGCTGCAGACGCCGGTGGGCCGCCAACTCCTGGGCCGGATGCTCAACTGTTTCGGCCGGCCGGTCGATGGCGGCGAGCCCCTCGGGTCTGCGCCCCTCGCACCCATTCATCGGGATCCGGTTGCCCTCGAAGACCGGGTGACCAGTACCGAGATTTTCACCACCGGCATCAAGGCGATCGATCTGCTCTCGCCCCTGGAGCTGGGTGGCAAGGCCGGCCTGTTCGGCGGCGCCGGTGTGGGCAAGACGGTGCTCATTACCGAGCTGATCAATAACATGGTGCGCGACTACGAGGGGGTGAGTCTGTTCTGCGGCATCGGTGAGCGCAGCCGCGAAGCCGAAGAGCTCTACCGTCAGATGCGTGATGCGGGGGTGCTTGAGCAGACCGTCATGCTGTTCGGCCAGATGAACGAGCCACCCGGCGCGCGTTTTCGTGTCGGGCATTCGGCGCTCACGGTCGCCGAGCACTTCCGCGATGTCGAGCGGCAGAGCGTGCTGTTGCTCATCGACAACATCTTCCGCTTCGTCCAGTCGGGGATGGAGGTTTCCGGCCTCATGGGCCGTATTCCCTCGCGGGTGGGCTATCAACCCACGCTGGCCACCGAGCTCGCGGAGCTCGAGGAGCGCATCGCGAGCTCGCGCAGTGCCGCCATCACTTCGGTCCAGGCGGTCTATGTGCCAGCGGATGACATGACCGACCCCTCCGCCACCCACACGTTCTCGCACCTCTCGGCATCGCTGGTGCTCTCCCGGAACCGCGCCAGCCAGGGGCTCTATCCGGCGGTGGATCCGCTCGCCTCCGACTCGAAGATGCTCTCGGCGGACGTGGTGGGCCGTCGTCACGACGAGATCGCCCGGGCGGTGCGCCGAACCCTGTCCGAATACGAGGAACTGAAGGACATCATCGCGATGCTGGGCCTCGAGGAGCTCTCCGCCGATGACCGTGCCACGGTCAGTCGGGCCCGGCGGCTGGAGCGTTTTCTTACGCAGCCATTCTTCACCACCGAGCAGTTCACCGGGATGCAGGGCCGCAGCGTGAGTCTGGAAGATACGCTGTCCGGCTGCGAGCGGATCCTTGACGATGAATTCGCCGACTATGGGGAGCGCGCCTTCTACATGATCGGCGGGATCGACGAGGTCGCGGACGGATGACGGCGGCAACCCTGCATCTGCGGATATTCCTGCCCACCGGCATCCTGCTCGATACCGAGACCAACAGGCTGGTGGCGGAATCCCCCGCGGGCAGCTTCGGTGTACTGCCGCGCCATATCGACGGGGTGGCGATGCTGGCGAGCGGCATTCTCTGCTACGGCTCATGCGGATATGCGGCGGTGGATGGCGGCACGCTGGTGAAATGCGGTGATGAGGTAAGGGTCTCAACGCCGCAGGCCATGCTGGGCGACTCGCTGGAGTCGTTGATCAGCGTGGTGAGCGAGCGTTTCCGGGTCCGGGACGAGGACGAGCGCCTCACCCGCAGCGCGCTGGCGAGGCTGGAGGCTGGAACCCTGCGTCGCCTCCAGGATATGGAGGGCTGGCCCGGATGACCCGCCGTCCCGAGGAAAGTGAACGAGAGCGACGGGAGCAGGATCTGCAGTCGCAGGTGACCCGGCGTGCCAGGCGCCGCCTCGCCGCACGGCGGGCGCGGGATGAGGGGGTCTGGTTCTGGCTGGGCATGTTCGGTCTGGTCGGGTGGTCCATCGCTATCCCCACTGTGATCGGTACTGCCATCGGTCTCTGGCTGGACGGGCGCTTCCCCGGCCAGCCGTCGTGGACCATCACGCTCATGCTGATTGGTGTGGCGCTTGGCTGTCTGATGGCCTGGCGCTGGATGCGGGAGGAACGTGTGGATGACGGCTGAGGGACTGGCTCTGCCATGGCCCGCACTGGCAAGCGGTCTGGTGGTGGGCATGCTGCTGGCCGCGACGTATTTGTGGTTGCTGACGCGCAGCGTACGCAGTCTGGCCCATGCCCGGCATCCGACTCGCCGACTGCTGCTCGGCAGTCTGATCCGGCTGCTCATGGTGGGCGCCGTGTTCGGCGGCATGCTCCACGTCGGCAACGTACCGCAGGCGCTGGCCGCGGTCGTGGGCTTCGTGATGGTGCGCACGGTGGTCGTCCGTTGGCGGATAGCCCGGGAGGCGGCATGACGATCAGTCCTGATCAGATCATTCTCCTCGATCTCGGGTTCTGGGCCCTCAATGCAACCGTCGCGGTGACCTGGGGGATCATGGCGATGCTCACACTGGGCGCCTGGCTGATCACCCGCCGCATTTCGGATGCGACCGAGATCTCCCGCTGGCAGAACCTGCTCGAGGTCCTGGTCAGCGGGTTGCGCGATCAGATCGCCGCAGTCAGTCGTCAGCGGCCGGGCCGCTATCTGCCCTTTGTCGGGACGTTGTTCATCTTCATCCTGGCATCCAATCTGTTGCATCTGGTGCCCGGCCTGATTCCCCCCACCGGGTCCCTCTCCACCACGGTGGCCCTCGCCCTCTGTGTATTCGTGGCGGTGCCGGTGTTCGGTATCGCCCAGGAGGGCGTGGCGGGTTATCTGCGGCAGTACATGCGACCGACGCCGATCATGCTGCCTTTCAATATCATCAGCGAGCTCTCTCGCACAGTGGCGCTGGCCGTGCGGCTTTACGGCAACATCATGAGCGGGACGGTGATCGCGGGCATTCTGCTCAGCCTGGCGCCGTTCATCTTCCCCGTGCTGATGCAGTTGCTGGGGCTCATCACTGGTGTCATCCAGGCGTACATCTTCGCCATTCTGGCCATGGTCTATATCGCATCGGCGAGCAGTGTCCGCCGTGGCCACGAATCGACCAGCCGATCGGAGGAAAACACCAATGGATAGCACCGCCCTCATCGCGATGGTTTCCATCTTTACCGCGGGCATCACGATCGCCATCGGTGCCATCGGCCCCGCCCTGGGTGAAGGCCGGGCGGTGGCGCAGGCACTCTCCGCCATCGCCCAGCAGCCCGATGAGGCCGGCACCATCACGCGGACGCTGTTCGTGGGGCTTGCCATGATCGAATCGACGGCCATCTACTGCTTCGTGGTGGCCATGATCCTGATCTTCGCCAATCCGTTCTGGAATCAGTTGAGTGCCGCCGCCGGGGGCTGATCATGGCTATTGACTGGGTGACGGTCGCCGCACAGGTGGTCAACTTCCTGATTCTGGTCTTCTTGCTGAAGCGCTTTCTCTACAACCCGGTTATCCGCGTCATGGACCGTCGCGAGCAGCGCATCAGCGATCGGCTTGAGCGCGCCCGTGTCCGGGAGGAGGAGGCCGAGTCACGCGCCGAGGAGTATGAGCAGGCCCAGCAGGCATTGGCCGCGGAGCGTGATCGTCGCCTGGAGGCCGCGCGTCAGGAGGCGGAAGAGAGCCGCCAGCGACTCATCGATGAGGCCCGCGCCGAGGTGGCGGAGCGGCGGCAGCAATGGCGTGATGCGCTGTCGTCGGATCAGGAAAGGGTCGAGCACGCCCTGCATCGTCAGGTGGTGGAATCGGTTACCGACATTGCCCGGCGCGTGCTGGATGACCTCGCCGGTGAGTCACTGGAGGCGCGCGTCGTCGAGCGCTTTCTCGAGCGTCTGGAAAACGACGATGACGTCAGTCGGGATGATCTCGAATCCCTGCTGGATGAGAACAGCAGGCTGCTCGTCCGCAGTCGCTTCGAACTCGGCGAACCGGCAAGGAAACGCCTGGCCGAGGTGCTGGAAAACCGGCTGGGCCGAGTGCCCGAACTCCGTGTCGAGACCGATGACTCCCTCATCTGCGGGATCGCGGTGGAGGGTGAGGGTCAGCGGATCGGCTGGTCCATCGACGCCTATATGGATATGGTCGACCGCCAGCTCGGCAATCTGCTGGAGCGGACGGTGGCATGACCTCGCTCCGCAGGCTGCCATCCAATCTCCAGCAGCTCGTCGGTGACGCGCTCGAGCGGATCGAGCCCCGGCCGCGGCACGAGGATATCGGCATCATTACCGCCGTCGGCAATGGAGTGGCACGGGTCAGGGGATTGCACCGCGTCGCCGCGGAATCCCTGGTGGCCATGCCGGGGGGCATACTGGGTATCGCCCTTGATCTGGACGAGGATGAACTGGGCGTGATCCTGCTGGGCGATGATGCCCGGCTGAGTGCGGGTCAGGAGGTGCGAGCCCTGGGTCGCCTGGTGGACACGCCGGTGGGTGAGGGGCTGCTGGGCCGGGTGCTGGATGCGTCGGGGACAGCGCGGGATGGCCAGGGTGCCATCACAGCCGACACGCGCTGGCCGGTGGAGCGGGAGGCACCACCCATCATGGCCCGGGCGCCGGTGGAAACGCCCTTGCAGACGGGGCTGAAGGCCGTGGATGCGCTCGTGCCCATCGGCCGGGGTCAGCGTGAACTGATTGTCGGTGATCGCCAGACGGGCAAGACCGCCATCGCCATCGCGAGCCTGGTGAATCAGGCCGATACCGATGTCATCAACGTCTATTGTGCGGTCGGTCAGCGCGGAACCGCCGTCGCCCGGGTCATTGATGATCTGCGTGATGCCGGCGTGATGGACCGGACCGTCGTCATGGTGGCCGCCGGTGAGGACCCGCCCGGGCTCCAATACATTACGCCCTATGCCGCCATGACGGTGGCCGAGTATTTCCGGGATAAGGGGCGGGATGTCCTGCTGGTCCTCGACGACCTGACCCGCCACGCCCGTGCCTATCGCGAGCTCTCGTTGCTGTTGCGCCGCCCGCCGGGGCGGGAGGCCTATCCCGGCGATATTTTCTATGTCCACTCGCGGCTGCTGGAGCGGGCGACCCACCTCCGTGACAGCCATGGAGGCGGCTCGGTGACCGCCCTGCCCATCGTCGAGACCCAGGCTGAGGATATCTCCGCCTATATCCCCACCAACCTGATTTCGATTACGGACGGCCAGATCTATCTTTCCCCCCGGCTTTTCCGCAAGGGCCTGATGCCGGCGGTCGACGTCGGCCGTTCCGTCTCCCGGGTGGGCGGCAAGACCCAGCTGCCGGCCTATCGGGTCGTGGCGGGCGATCTGCGACTGGCCTACTCGCAGTTCGAGGAGCTGGAGACGTTCTCGCGCTTCGCTACCCGGCTTGATGAGGAAACCCGGCAGCAGATCATCCGCGGCCGGCGCGTGCGCGAGATCCTCAAGCAGGGCCGGCTGCGGACGCTGAGCGTACCGGAGCAGATCATCACCCTGCAGGCGGCGAATCTCGGGCTCTTCGACACGGTGGACGTGGATGCGGTGCAGGATCTTGCCGATTATCTGCGCCAGCATGCGCCGCCACAGCTCAATGACCTGCCCGAGCGCATGGCGGCAGGCAAGAAGCTTGAGGCGGAGGACTGGGATCAGCTCGAAAGCGTCCTCCGGGAGCAGGCAGACCAGTGGCGCAGTACCGGCGAGGCGGACTGATGGAGACTCAGGAGGCCCTCCGGCATCAGCTGGATTCGCTTGACGATCTGCAGTCCATCGTGCGGACGATGAAGGCGCTGTCGGCATCCAGCATTCGCGAATACGAGCAGGCCGTAGAGGCGCTGCGCCAGTATGAGAACATCATCGAGCTCGGCTTTGCCGCCGCCCTCCGTGACCATCCGGGGTGGCCGACGGATGTCAGCACCGCCGATGACGGACCCGGTCACGGCGTGGCGGTGATCTTTGGCAGCGATCACGGTCTATGTGGCCGGTTCAATGAGCAGGTCGCGGAGCATTTCGTCCAGCGCATGGGGCACAAGGAGGCCGCGACGTCAGATCGCCCGCGTATATTGGTGGTCGGGGTGCGGCTGGAACCCGTCCTCGGCGCCCGGGGTGTCGAGGCGGACGAAGTGCTTGAGCTTCCGGCGACCGTCGAGGAGATCACCGCTACCGTTCAGGCCATCATCCAGCGGATCGATCGCTGGCAATCCACCGGTCCGCACCGTTCCGTCCGCGTCTTTCACAATGGTCCGGGCCGACAGCTGCAGAGCCGGCCAACCGATCAGCATCTGTTGCCGCTCGCCCTGCAACGCCTGCAGCAGATGGGGCGTCGTGAATGGCCGAGCCCTCGACTGCCGCGGGCATTCATGGCCGAGCCGGCCCTGCTGTCCTCACTGATCCGCGAGTATCTGTTCGTGCGCCTCTTCCGGGCCTGCGCCGGCTCACAGACCAGTGAGCATGCCAGCCGACTGAATGCCATGCAGCGTGCCCAGTCCAATCTGGATGATCGCATCGAGTCGCTTACCGGTCGCTTTCGACGGCTGCGTCAGGATGCCATTACCAGCGAGCTGCTGGATGTCGTCTCAGGCTTCGAGGCGGTGAATTCGGATTGAGTCTCGTCAATTCCGGTCCGGAACGGCCGATCCGCTCAACGCATCGAATCCGGTGTGTCTGCAATCAACATCAATGAGGGTTTCAATGCGCAATGCACTATTCGCGCTGACGCTGACGGTCAGCGTAACGGCGACCATCGCCGCGGCCTCGGAGTCCGAGCCACAAATGCCGCCGGGTGAGCGTTTCCTCAGTGTCTGGGATCTGAACGGGAACGGGACGGCTACGCTGAATGAGCTCCGGACCATGCGTGGCCGGGTCTTCAACAGTTTTGATGGCAACGGCGACGGAGTCCTCGACGAAAGCGAGTACGCAGCCTTTGATCAGGCACGCGCGGGCGATGTCGAGGGCTACGAGGGGGAGGACCGCGAACGGATGCAGCGTATTACCGACGGTATGAGCCGCTCTGTCTCCGACGCCGACGGTGATGGCGTGGTTCAGCGAGAAGAGTTCCTGGCCGGTGCCGAGGACTGGCTGGGGGATCTGGACACCGATGGCGACGGCGTAATCACGGACGGAGATTTCCCTGACTGAGGGATTGCCGTCACCACCGGTATCGGCTTCACGGTCAGGATTTTCCAGCCGTGAAGCCGCCGTCCACCAGCAGATCAGCGCCGGTGATGAAGCTTGCCTCGTCGCTGAGCAGAAAGACCGTGGCGGCTGCGATCTCCTCGGGTCGACCGAGACGTTTCATCGCATGTAGCTGTTTCAGGCCTTCCAGCGACTCCTCATCGAGCACGTCGAGCATGGGCGTCTGGATATAGCCCGGGGAGATGCTGTTCACCCGGACGCCATCAAGGGCCGTCTCCACCGCCAGGGTCCGGGTGAAGTTGAGCACACCGCCCTTCGCGGCGCTGTACGCGGGCGTCTGTGACTGGCCCAGGTGGCCCAGGATCGAGGCACAGTTGACGATACTGCCGTGTCCCTGCTTCTGCATGATCTGCAGCGCCTGCCGGGCGACCTTGAAGACGCCGGTCAGATTGATGTCGATGACTTTCTGCCAGTCATCGTCACTGCAATCGGCACTGGGCGTGATCGCGCCGATACCCGCGTTGTTGAACACGCCATCAACGCCGCAGAAATCGGCAGTCGTCCTGAAAAGGGACTCGACGGACGGTGTATCGGCGACGTCCGTCTCGACGAACTTCGCCTGCTCTTCGCCGAGCTCTTTCGCCAGGGCCTCACCCTGCTCACGATCCAGATCGGCAATGACGACACGGCCACCTTCTTCGATGATCCGCCGCACAGTGGCCTCACCTATACCACTGGCACCGCCGGTGACGATGATTCCCTTGCCCTCGAGTCGCGTCATGCGAGTCTCCTTCAGCTGTCTGCGCTTCGATCCAGCAGCATGGCCATACGATCCGCCTCTTCGCGGGCCGTGACCAGCTTGCTGATGTCGTATTGGACGCCGAGGTAGTAGAGGAGTTTCCCGTGCTCGTCGCGCAGGGGCTGAATGGTCAACTGATTATGGAAAAGCTCACCGGTTCTGCGGTAATTGCGCAGCGTGACCTCCGTGCGTGAACCGGTCTGCAGGGCGTCGCGGATCGTCTGCAGACCGGGCTGGTCACGATCATCGCCATGCAGGAAGCGGCAGTTCCGGCCGATGATCTCATCCTGGCTGTAACCGGTCATCTCGGTAAAAACCCGGTTGGCGAACACGATCGGGTTGTCTGGTTGATCCGGGTCCGAGAGGGTGATCCCGTTCACGCAGGTGTCGAGGATCTGGGTCAGAACGCTGGGGATGATGCAGGGGTCTTTTTCTGGCTGGAATTCCATGGGCTTGCCCTGTTGTGGCTCAATCCGCTGGGGTCTCGGTTTCAATCAGCATCTTCAGGTTTGCGGTGACGCGTTCGACACCGCCCTGCACGGCATGTTGGATCAGTTTCTCAAAGGGCCGGAAGGCAAGGCCGAGTCGGCCCAGCTCGAAGGAGAAGATCAGTTCCGTGCGTCGCCGGTCCTGCGGCTGCAGGCGGAACTCGATGCCATAGGGATCCTTCAGGCCCCGGAAGGCGACATAATGGGGTCGTTCGAGACCGACCACCTGGAAATCGGTGGCGGTTCGCCGGCCCTGGTCCACGCGGACCTGCCGGGCTTTCCAGCCGGGCATGAGTGGCCCTTCGCTAAGGGGCTTCAGGCTCTTGACCTCGGGGGACCAGCGCGGGTAGTTGACGAGGAAATCCTCCACCACAAAGGCGAAGATGGCCTCAGGCGGGCGCTGGATCATCACGGTGGATTCTGTGCTGATCATGTTCCACTCGACACTGGACACCGCGGTGCATTGTCCCGCACCTTAACCCCTGCAGGGCGGATTCCGAAACAGCCGGGCTCGCCCCCGCTCCGTAACAGGCCGCTCCGCCCGGCCGACAAGGAGGCCAGGATCATGACGATTAACGGCGTCTTCTCCGCCCGTGTTCCCGCGTACCTGATGGCGCTCATGCTCGGGCTGGTCCTGTCGGTGGCGAAGGCCCAAGAGGCCGCGCCGACGGACCAGCTCCTCAAGCCCAGCCCGGAACGCTCGGCACGGGAAGTCGTTACGATCCAGCTGGATGCGCTCAGCGACAACGATCAGCCTGAAAGAAACGCCGGCATCGAACAGGTGTGGGCCTTTGCCCACCCCCGCAATCGCGTGATCACGGGCCCGCTGGCGCGCTTTACGCGCATGCTTCGGGGGCCGGGTTACGCCATGCTGATCGATCATCTGGGGTATGAGATCACCGAAATCCGCAGGACCGGGCGGACGGCGGTCTACCAGGTCAAGGTCCTGTCCCGGGATGGAGGCTTCTACCGCTTCCAGTGGCGGCTCGAGAAGGCCGCGCAGGCGGATGGTCCGGCATGGATGACGACGCGGGTGACGCCGGCACGGCAGACCGGCGAGCAGCTCTCCTGATCGGATACGCTCCGGCCATCGGGAATTTCCCGATGACCGGAGCGATGCGGCGGGCTTACGCGAGTGTCGTCGTAACGTCGATGTTGCCCTGCGTGGCATAGGAATACGGGCAGACCACGTGGGCCTTCTCGACCAGCTTTTCCGCATCGGCTGATTCGACGCCCGGGAGCTCCACGGACAGATCGACGCCAATGGCAAAGCCCTGGCCGTCATCGCGCTTGCCCAACGAGACGGTGGCGGTCACTTTCGTCTCGGCGGGCACCTTGATGCCTTCCTGACCGCCCACGAACTGCATCGCCCCCAGGAAGCAGGCGGAGTACCCGCAGGCGAAAAGCTGCTCGGGATTCGTGCCTTCGCCACCCGGGCTGCCCAGCTCCTTGGGTGCGGTCAGTCTGACATCCAGCGAGCCGTCGGCTGTCGCGGCATGGCCATCGCGGCCGCCGGTTGCCGTTCCGGTCGTGGTATAGAGTACTTCCATTGCTCCGCTCCTGTTATGTGACTGGTGCCGGTCACCATACACGCCGTTGGCCGCCGGGATCAGCCCTGCCATGATAGGGACATGAAACGTGGAACACGACTCGTGCACGCGGCGCGGCCCGCCTATACGGACGGGCGCCGGCCCGTCAATCCACCCGTCGTTCGCGCCTCCACCGTGGATTTTGCCTCCATGGCTGATATGTCCGCGGCACAGCGCCCCGGCATCGAGGGCGCGCAGTCTTTCACCTATGGCGTCCGCGGCACGCCCACCACGTTTGCTCTCGAGACACTGATCACCGAACTCGAGAACGGCGATGGCACCAAGCTCTACAGCTCCGGGCTCGAGGCGATCGCTGCTGTGCTGCTCGCCTTCCTGCGCCCCGGCGATCATCTGCTGGTGGTGGACACCGTCTACTCGCCCGTACGCCAGCTACTGGAGCGTTTCCTGCGTGAGCGGGGCGTCCACTTCGATTTCTACAGCCCGCGCGAATCCGATCTCTCGCGCCTGATCAAGCCCTCTACCCGCATGATCTACACCGAGACGCCGGGCTCGGTGACCATGGAGCTGCAGGATATCGCGGCCATTTCGGAAACGGCCCGTCGTCATGGCGACATCCTCGTCGCCTGTGACAACACCTGGGCCTCGGGCTTCTGCTATCGACCGCTGGAGCATGGCGCTGATCTGTCAATCGTGGCGGGCACCAAATACCTTGGCGGGCATTCCGACGTGCTGATGGGATCGGTCACGGCCAGGGGGAAGGCCTACGAGGTATTGCATGAGGCCAGTATCCTCCTCGGCCTCGCCGTCTCCGCCGATGATGCCGCGCTGGTGCTGCGTGGCGCCCGGACGCTGCATATCCGTTATCCCGAGCATGCCCGGCGCGCCCTCGCCGTGGCCGAATGGCTGGCGCGACGCGACGAGGTGACCGAAGTGCATTATCCGCCGCTGCCGACGAGTCCGGATCATGCCCTGTGGGCGTCACAGTTCGATGGGGCAGCGGGGCTTTTCAGCGTAGAGCTGACACCCGCCTGGCGGGACCGGGTGAGTGCCTTCGTGGATGGCCTGTCACTGTTCGGGCGCGGCTCCTCCTGGGGTGGCTTCGAGAGCCTCGCGCTACCCTGCAGTCTGAAAGGCAATCGCAGCGTGGATGACTGGAGTGGCCGCGGGCCGCTGGTGCGGCTGCAGATCGGCCTGGAGGATCCGGAAGATCTGATTGCGGACCTGGCCCGTGCGCTGGAGAGTGCCTGTCGCTAGAGGCCCGGGCCGGCCTCAGATCGAGCCGGTCACATCGTGCTGGACCGCGACGTAATGCGTCGTTCGTCCGGACTGGCGGACCGGGATGACGTTCCATTCGATGATGAACTCGTTGCCGTCCTTCCGGTAGTTCACGGTTTCGCCGTGAAAAATCTCGCCCCGACGGATCTGCTCGGCGAGACGCTGCAGCACGGCCCGCTCCGTGTTCGGCCCCTGTAGCATGCCCGGGCTCCGGCCCAGCACCTCATTCGCGGCATAGCCGGTCATCTCGGTGAAGGCGTCATTGACATAGATGATCGGCCCGGCACCGCCATCCTCGGCCGCTTCGGTGATGGTGATGGCATTGAAGGAGTGATCGGCCGCTGTCCTGAACAGCCGGTTACCCAGTGCCTCGTCGATGTCTCTGTCGTCCATGTCTGATTCCCTGTCAGCCGCTCAGTGACCCGGCCGTTAAAGTCCCAGTCCCGTCAGTACCTGTCAATCGCTCTTCCCGCCCCTTTCGAATCGGGCGATGGTGTTCAGCAGGGCGAACAGGATGGCCGCCACGCAGACAATGGTTGGACCGGTGGGTGTGTCCAGGTTCCAGGATCCCCACAGGCCACCCAGCACGGAAATGATGCCAAGACCGGCCGCAATGAGTGCCATCCGCTCGGGGGTGGCACTGAATGGCCTGGCGGTGGCCGCCGGGATGATCAGCAGCGCGGCGATCAGCAGGACGCCCACCACCTTGATGGCCACCGCCACCACGATCGCCAGCGCTACGGTCAGCACGAGACTCTCGCGTTGGGGGTCATAGCCCTCGGCGTGGGCGAGTTCCTCGCTGACCGTCGCCAGCAGGAGGGGCTGCCAGCGCCACAGCGTGAGCCCGAGCACCAGGAGTGAACCGCTCCAGATGATCCCGAGGTCGGTGCGGCCCACGGCCAGGATGTCGCCGAACAGATAGGCCATCAGGTCGATGCGCACATCGGTCAGGAATGACACGGCCACCAGCCCGAAGGCGAGGGAAGAGTGGGCCATGACGCCGAGCAGGGTATCCATGGCATAACCGCGATGGCTCAGCAGGGTGACCGAGATGGCCATCAGCAGCGATACGGCGAGGACACCGGCGAAAACGGACATCGACAGGGCGAGCGATAAGGCAACGCCGAGCACCGCGGCATGCGCTGTTGCCGCGCCGAAGAAGGCCATTCGCCGCCAGACCACGAAGCAGCCGAGTGGCGCGGCGGCCAGCACGACGCCCAGGCCCGCGAGCGCGGCGCGCACCATGAAATCATCCAGCATGGTCGCGCTCCCGTTCCCGTTCCCGCTCGTGATCGTGGGGATGCTTGTGGGGGTCATGCCGGAAGATCGCCAGCGCCTCCTCGTCATCGGTGCCGAAGAGGGCCCGGTATTCAGGCGCGGCGGTGACCGCCTCGGGGTGTCCCTGGCAGCAGATATGATGATTCAGACAGATCACCCGGTCGGCGGCGCGCATCACCACGTGAAGGTCATGGCTGACCATCAGGATGCCGCAGCCGAGCTGGTCACGGATTTCCTCGAGCTGCCGGTAGAAATCGGCGGTGCCGGTCTGATCAAGCCCTTGTGAGGCCTCGTCGAGCATGAGCAGATCCGGTTCGTCCAGCAGGGCCCTGGCCATCAGTGCGCGCTGGAACTGACCGCCGGAGAGCGCCGACATGGCGGCGCCGGCCCGCCCGGGGATGCCTGCTCGCGCCAGTGCCTGAGCTATGGTCCGGCGACTGTGCCGTCGCGGCAGATTGAGGAACCGTCCGACGCTGAGCGGCAGGGTCGGATCGATATGCAGGCGTTGCGGCACGTAGCCCACCCGCATACCCGGCGCCCGGCTGATTCGCCCGCTGCTGACAGGCATCGCCCCAATCAATGCACGCAACAGTGTCGATTTGCCCGAACCGTTGGGCCCTACCACCGTCACGATCTCGCCTGCCGACAGGCTGAGCTCAATGTTCTCGAGGATCTGCCGTCCGCCGATGCGGACATTGACGCCGCTGGCATCGATCAATGGGTGCTGTGGATTCGCCATGATGGGATCGGACAGTGCCATAGCCGGGGTTTCTCGGGAAGCGAACAGTGATGTTATAGTATAACATTACATTGCGTTTTCCACTTCCCGGAGGTTGCCGATGCTTGATCAAAGTCTGTCTGCGTTCGTCCGCCAACTGCGAGTGGCCACGATGGTCATGCTCCTGAGTGTTGCACTGCCCGCGGTGGCCGTGCCGGTTGTCGCGACCGATGTGACACCGGTGCACTCTCTGGTCAGTCAGGTCATGGATGGTGTCGGCGAACCGAGTCTGGTCATCCAGCGGGGTGCCTCGCCGCACAGCTACTCAATGCGGCCGTCCGAGGCAGCCGCCCTGGAGAATGCGCATGTTGTTTTCTGGGTGGGCGAGGAACTCACCCCCTGGCTGGACCGCGCGCTGGGCAGTCTGGCGCCCGATGCGAGGCAAGTGGCGTTGCTGCACACCGAGGGGACGCGACGGCATGCTTTCCGGGAGCGCGTACTGACCGACATGGTCGACCATGACGACCACGACCACGATCATGGCGCCGAGGAGCATGACGCCCATGATCATGGCGATCATGCCGCGGAGGTCGACGGGCATCATGACCATGCGGGTCATGCGCATGAAGGCATCGACCCCCATGCCTGGCTCGATCCGGTGAATGCCCGCTACTGGCTGGGCGTGATCGCCGAGACGCTGGCCGAGGAGGATCCAGCCAATGCAGCGATCTACCGCCGCAACGCCGAGGCCGGACAGGCGGAGATCGACGGGCTGGTGGAGCAGGTCCGGGGCGAGGTCTCACCGGTGCATGAACAGGCCTTCATCGTCTTCCATGACGCCTATCAGTACTACGAGCGCCGTTTCGACATGAACACGGTGGGTGCCATCTCCCTGAGCGATGCCACCGATCCGAGCCCGGCGCACATTGCGGATATCCGCGAAATCGTCGGCGAATATGATGTGCAATGCGTCTTTGCCGAGCCGCAGTTCAATCCGGCACTGGTCGACACGGTACTGAACGGCACCTCCGCGCGCACCGGTGTCCTGGATCCGTTGGGCAGCGATATCGCCACCGGACCGGATTTCTACCCGACGCTGATCCGGCAACTCACCGACCGCCTGGTCTCCTGCCTGGGGGAAGGCTGACCAGACCACCCGGCATCAGGGTGTCAATCGGGCAGGCGGAGCCCCGGGCAGCAAGGTAGAATGAGGCCTCGAATAACCCGCTGGCCCGATCATGCACATCGTCGCCTTACACAATCTCAAGGGTGGGGTCGGAAAGACGGCCGCCGCGGTGAATCTCGCCGCGCAGGCGGCCGAGGCCGGCATCCCCACCCTGCTATGGGATCTTGACGCTCAGGCCGCGGCGACGTGGTGTCTGGGTGCTCAGGCGCGGCTTGCCAAGCCGCCCCGCAAGCTCTTCCGGCGCAAGGCCCCGATCGGCCGCGAAGCGGCGAGGACGCAGTGGGACTATCTGGATCTGCTGCCTGCCGATGAATCCCTCCGGCACCTCGACGATCTGGTGGCAAAGGGCAAGGATGGCGGGCGTCTGCTGCATGGCCTCCTGCAGCCGTTCTCCGAAAACTATGCTCTGGTCGTGCTGGACTGTCCACCAAGTTTCTCGCGCCTGGCCGAGGCGGTGGTCCGCAATGCCGACCGTGTGCTCTGTCCGCTCATCCCCGCCCCGCTCTCTCTCAACGCCTGGCGGCAGATGGCAGGCCACTTCGATCGCAAGCGCTATGGCCGGGACAAGCTGCGGCCGTTCCTCTCCATGGTCGATCGGCGCCGGAGCCTCCACCGCACCTGGGCGGAAACGCCCCCCACGACGCTCAGGGGGTGCCTGAGCACCTGGATCCCCTATGCCACCGATGTCGAACGGATGAGCGTCCGACGTGCCCCGCTGGCCGCCTTTGCACCCCGCTCGCCGGCGGCGGATGCCTATCGCCGGCTCTGGACCGAACTTGCCGAGGACCTTGATACCCGCCCATGAACCACATCAACTTTCGCGACCTGCGCTATCTCGTTGCCGTGGCAGACCATCAGCACTTCGGGCGCGCCGCCGCGGCCTGTTTTGTGAGTCAGCCGACGCTGAGCACCCAGGTCAAGAAACTCGAGGAATACCTCAACGTCCAGCTCGTCGAGCGCACCAGCAAGCGCGTGATCGTCACGCCCATTGGCCGGATGATCACCGAGCGCGCCCGCCAGGTGCTCAACGAAGTGGATGACCTGGTCAACGTCGCCCGCTCCGCCGGTGACCCCATGAGCGGCGACCTGCGGCTCGGGATCATACCCACCCTGGGCCCCTACCTGATTCCGCACCTCTTTCCCGTGCTGCAGGCGAGCTATCCCAAGCTGCGGCTGCTCCTGCACGAGGAGCGCACCCGCGGGCTCATTGAGCGGCTGCAGGAGGGCACGCTCGATGCGGCCATCATGGGCACCCCGATCCCGGACGAGGGGCTGGTGTCGCAACCGCTGTTTCAGGAGCCCTTCGAGGTGGCATTGCCCGCGGGACATCCGCTCGCCAGCCAGGCGGCCATCAAGCGCGATGATCTGGATGCGGCGCCCATGCTGCTGCTCGAGGAGGGGCATTGCATGCGCGATCAGGCCCTGGACTTCTGCTCGCGGGTCGGCGCCCAGCAGCAGCAGGACTTCCGTGCCACCAGCCTGGAGACACTCCGTCAGATGGTGGCCTCGGGGGCTGGGATCACCCTGCTGCCCACCCTGGCCGTCGAACCGGCGGGGTCGCATACCGAAGGGCTGGTGGTGCGTCCCTTCGACGGTCAACCACCGGTACGCGAACTGGCCATCTATCGGCGCCGCGGATGTGCCCGGGAACCGGTGGTCAGCGCCATGGCCGAGCTTATCCGCGGGTTGCCACCGGTCAGGGCACTGCCCGGCACCTAGCGCGGTGACGCGCTGATATAATCCCACGGCATGGATGTCTCCGATCTGATCGATCCGCTCAATCCCGCTCAGCGCGAGGCGGTCACCGCGCCGCTGGGCCACGCCCTCGTGCTGGCCGGTGCGGGGAGTGGCAAGACCCGCGTGCTGACGCACCGCGCGGCCTGGCTGGTTCGCGTGGAAGGTGCGACTCCCTGGAACCTGCTGGCGGTGACCTTCACCAACAAGGCCGCGGCCGAGATGCGTGGCCGCATAGAGCAGCTTCTCGGTCTGTCCGGCTCCGGGATGTGGGTGGGCACCTTCCACGGCCTCAGTCACCGCCTCCTGCGCCTGCACTGGCAGGAGGCCGGCCTGCCGCAGGGTTTTCAGATCCTGGACAGCGAGGATCAGCGGCGTCTGGTCAAGCGGGTCATGCGCGATCTGGAGGTGGACGAGAACCGCTGGCCCGTCCGCCAGCTCCAGGGGTTCATCAACGCGCGCAAGGATGCCGGCGAGCGGCCCGAGGACCTGGACACCGGGGATCCCTACAGCGGTCAGATGGCGCGGGTCTACACCGCCTATGAGTCCGCCTGCCGAAGTGCCGGTGTGGTGGATTTCGCCGAACTGATGCTGCGCACCGTGGAGATGCTGCAGAACCATCTGGAGCTGCTCGGACACTACCGCCGACGTTTCCGGCATGTCCTGGTGGACGAGTTCCAGGATACCAATGGCATCCAGTATGAGTGGCTCAAGCTGCTCGCGGGTCCCGAGTCCGATGTCTTCATCGTGGGGGACGACGACCAGTCGATCTACGGCTGGCGTGGTGCCCGGGTGGAGAATCTGCAGCGATTCCGTGAGGACTACTCCAACACGCGCGTCCTGCGTCTGGAGCAGAACTACCGATCCACCAGTACCATCCTCGAGGCGGCGAATACGCTGATCGCACGGAACAGCGACCGGCTGGGCAAGAAGCTCTGGACCGAGGGCGAGCAGGGCGAGCCCATCGCCCTGTACGCGGCATTCAACGAACAGGATGAGGCCCGCTTCGTGGTCGAGCGCCTCATGGCCATGGTCGAGGAGTATGGGCTGGCGCGGCGGGATATCGCCATACTCTATCGATCCAATGCCCAGTCGCGGACCTTCGAGGAAGCCCTGCTTGCCCGTCGCATTCCCTATCGCGTCTATGGCGGGCTGCGCTTTTTCGAACGTGCCGAGATCAAGGACGCGCTGGCCTATCTGCGCCTGATCGCCAACCGCGATGACAGCGCGGCGCTGGAGCGCATCATCAATACACCCACGCGTGGCATCGGCAACCGCACCCTGGAGGCCATCCGGCTGGCGGCCCGCGATCAGGACGTGAGCCTGTGGGCGGCGGCCCGCGGTCTGGTGGAAAACCGCGGCGTGCTGCCGGCCCGGGCCGCGAATTCCCTTCGTGCCTTTCTGGAACTGATCGATGGTCTGGCGGCCGAGAGCGCGGACCTGGACCTCGCGGACCGGCTCGAGACCGTACTGGAGCGGAGTGGACTGCGGGGTCATGTCGGCAAGGATCGCTCGGAACGTGCCCAGGACAAACTTGAGAACCTCGATGAGCTCATCACCGCGGCGCGCAGTTTCGAGCAGGACGCCACCATCGAGGAGGGTATGGATACGCTGACGGCCTTCCTTGCCCATGCGGCGCTGGAGGCCGGTGAGGGCCAGGCGGGTGCCTGGGAGGACTGTGTGCAGCTGATGACGCTGCACTCCGCCAAGGGTCTGGAGTTTCCGGTGGTTTTCCTTGCCGGGCTCGAGGAGGGGCTGTTTCCGCATCGCATGTCCGTGGAGGAGCCCGGCCGGCTGGAAGAGGAACGGCGCCTCGCCTATGTGGGCATCACCCGGGCCCGCCAGCGCCTGCTGATCACCTACGCCGAGCGCCGCCGGCTGCATGGCCGGGACGAATTCGGCATCGCCTCGCGCTTCATCCGCGAGCTCCCGCCCGGGCTGATTGACGAGGTCAGGGCGCGCTTCTCGGTGACCGGGCCGGATGCCGCCGGCGGCGGGTTGGGCGATGGCGTCATCCCCGAGGCGGAATTCAATCTCGGTGAGCGCGTGCAGCACAGCCGCTTTGGCGAGGGGGTGGTGCTGGACTGCGAGGGGAGCGGTCCCAACGCCCGCATCCAGGTCAACTTCGACGAGGTGGGCGCGAAGTGGCTGGTGGCGGCCTATGCCAATCTGGAGCGCGCCTAGAGGTTGAGCAGGACCTCCCGCTCCTGCGGCGAGGGCTCGAAATTCCGATCGCGGTAGTGCGTGAAGATCGCGTCCACCGCTGCCTGGGGTTCATCCAGGACCTGGAACAGCGACAGATCCTCGGGGTCGGCATTCCCCGCCCCGACCATCCTGTGCTCCAGCCAATCCGCCAGCCCCTGCCAGTAATCCGAGCCCATGAGGATGACCGGAATGCGGCGGGTCTTTCCGGTCTGCACCAGGGTGAGGATCTCGGCAAGCTCGTCCAGCGTGCCGAAGCCGCCCGGGAAGACCACGTAGGCGGAGGCATACTTCACGAACATGACCTTGCGGGCGAAGAAATGCCGAAAGTGCAGCGCGATCTCCTGATATCCGTTCGGCGTCTGTTCCCGCGGTAGCTCGATGTTGAGTCCGATGCTGGCCGACGCGCCCTCGAAGGCGCCCTTGTTGGCGGCTTCCATGATGCCCGGCCCCCCGCCGCTCACGATGGAAAAGCCGGCGTCGGAGAGCAGGCGCGCGGTGGCCTCGGCGCTTTTATAGGCGGGCTCATCGGCACCAATCCGTGCCGAGCCGAAGATGCTCACCGAAGGGCCCACCGGGGCGAGACGCTCAAAGCCCTCGACGAATTCGGCCATGATCTGGAAGATCCGCCAGGACTCCCGCGTCATCAGCGTCGGATCGAGGCCCGCCGCGCCATTCCCGGCCCGCTGTCGAGTCGTCTGATCAGACGGATGCGTCATGGTCTCTCTCCTGCCCGGTGATGACGATAGTCTCGCACGGCCATGGCACTGTCCGCGCGCTGTCACTGCCGCAGGGGCGGCGGTTATCATGCAGGTAATGCCAGCGAGGAAGACCCCATGACCGACCCCGACAAGCGCCTGTTGCTGGTGGATGGCTCGTCCTACCTGTACCGCGCTTATCACGCCCTGCCGCCACTCACCAACCCCGCCGGGGAGCCCACCGGCGCCATCTACGGCGTCATCAGTATGCTGCGCCGGCTTATCCAGGACTATCAACCGGTCCATATGGGGGTGGTCTTCGACGCACCGGGGAAGACCTTCCGCGATGAGCTGTTCACCGAGTACAAGGCCAACCGCCCGCCCATGCCCGATGATCTGGCCGCTCAGCTTGAACCGCTCAAGGCTATCGTGCGGGCCATGGGGCTGCCACTGATCGAAGTGGGCGGCGTCGAGGCGGACGACGTGATCGGCACACTGGCGGTTCGCGGGCGCCGGGACGGGCTTTCGCTGCTCATCTCCACCGGAGACAAGGACATGGCCCAGCTGGTCAATGGCGGCGTGACGCTGCTCAACACCATGTCCAATACCACGCTCGATCGCGACGGCGTACTGGAGAAATTCGGCGTTCCACCGGAGGGCATCATCGATTATCTCGCCCTGGTGGGCGACAGCTCCGATAATATCCCCGGTGTCCCCAAGGTCGGCCCGAAAACGGCCGCCAAATGGCTCAATCAGTACGGCTCAATCGATGGCATCCGTGAGCATGCCGATGCGATTGGCGGCAAGGTTGGTGAGAGCCTTCGGGACCATCTTGAGGAACTCGATCTCTCGCGCCAGCTCGCCACCATTCACTGCGACGTCGACCTGCCACTGACGCCACTGGAGATTCGCCTCGATCCGCCTGATCGGAATGAGCTCGCCCGGCTCTACCGGCATCTGGGGTTCAATACCTGGCTGCGGGAGATTGAGGCCGACGGCGAGCGCAACGCTGAACGGGCGGCCGGAGAGGCCGTGGCGAGTCATGATCCGGCGGATCCACAGGCGGACTATGCCTGTCTGCAGGATCAGGCCGGCTTCGACGCCTGGCTGGAGCGGCTCGCCGCAGCCGAGCTCTTCGCCCTTGATCTCGAGACCGACAGCCTCGAGTACATGAACGCCGCCATCGTGGGCGTCTCTTTTGCCATCGAGCCCGGCGAGGCCGCCTATCTGCCGCTGGCCCATACCGGCCCGGACCAGCCGGTGCAGCTTGACCGGGACGCAGCCCTGGAGCGACTGCGGCCGCTGCTGGAGGATCCGCGGGTCCGCAAGGTCGGGCAGAACCTCAAGTACGACATGAGCGTATTGGCGAACCATGGCATCACGCTGCGCGGCGTGGTCCATGACACCATGCTGGAGTCCTATTGCCTCGACGCCACCGCATCGCGGCATGACATGGATTCGCTTGCGCAGAAATACCTGAAGTATCGGCCCATTGGCTATGAAGAGGTGGCCGGTAAAGGGGCGCGACAGATAACGTTTGATCAGGTCGCGCTGGAACAGGCGGTGGATTATGCCGCCGAGGATGCCGACGTCACCCTGCGCCTGCATGAACGGCTCTGGCCGGCGCTGGCCGAGCGATCCGGCCCCAGAGCGGTCTATGAAGGTATCGAGATGCCTCTGCTGCCGGTCCTCTCGCGCATGGAGCGAACCGGTGTCCGGGTGGATGCGGCGTTGCTCGGCACCCAGAGCGGAGAGCTTGCCGAGACCATGCAGCGACTCGAGGAAGAGGCTCATGCCTGTGCCGGCGGGCCCTTCAATCTGGGTTCCCCCAAGCAGATCCAGGAAATCCTCTACGAGCGCCAGGGGCTGCCGGTCCTCGCCAAGACGCCGAAGGGTGCACCTTCCACCGCGGAATCGGTTCTCGATGAGCTGGCGGCGCAGGGGCACGAGCTGCCGCGTCTGATTCTCGACTATCGCGGCGTATCCAAGCTGCGCTCGACCTACACCGAAAAGCTGCCCACACTCATCAATCCGCGCACGGGCCGGGTCCACACCTCCTACCATCAGGCGGTGGCCGCTACTGGACGGCTCTCTTCATCCGACCCGAATCTGCAGAACATCCCGGTGCGGACTCCCGAGGGCCGGCGTATCCGTCGCGCCTTCATTCCCGAGCCCGGCCACCAGCTCATGGCCGCCGACTACTCCCAGGTCGAGCTGCGCATCATGGCGCACCTGTCCGGAGATGACGGATTGCGTCGGGCGTTCGCCGACGGGCTCGACATCCATTCGGCGACGGCCGCCGAGGTGTTCGGGAGCGCCGCGGATGCGGTCACCAATGACCAGCGACGGGCGGCCAAGGCCATCAACTTCGGCCTCATCTATGGCATGTCGGCCTGGGGACTGGCCCGCCAGCTCGGCATCGAGCGCGGCGAGGCGCAGGCCTATGTCGACCGCTATTTCGAACGCTACCCCGGGGTGCGGGCATTCATGGACCGGACCCGCCAGCTGGCCCGTGAGCAGGGCTATGTGGAGACGGTCTTCGGCCGGCGGCTTTACCTGCCCGAAATCAGCAGCCGCAACAACCAGCGGCGACAGTATGCCGAGCGGACGGCGATCAACGCGCCCATGCAGGGAACGGCGGCGGATATCATCAAGCGGGCCATGATCGCGGTGGACGGCTGGATTGCGGCGGAGCATCCGGGGGTGGCGCTGGTCATGCAGGTGCATGACGAGCTGGTGCTCGAGGTTCCGGTGGACAAGGCGGACATGGTCGCCGAGCGAATCCGCGGGTTCATGAGCGAAGCGGCCGAACTGGACGTGCCACTGGAGGTGGAAATCGGCGTCGGCGAGAACTGGGAGAGCGCACACTGAACTTCCCGTCCGGTGGGCTGTCCCATCAGGTGCGCCAGTGCCCGGCGCGGCCCGCTATTCCCTCCCTTACTAGCGGGCCAGCGAGGCCCGGCCGAGCCCCCAAGGCCGGGTCCACTGTCCCCGGAGCCCACACCCCATGGACTCCGGGGTTTTTTATGCCTGCTGCAGCCACTCGTCGAGCCGGGCGCGGGCGGTTTCCACGCCCTGGCGGGTCTGCGCGGAGAAAAGCTGGATACTGGCTCCTGGACAGGTCCGCAGCGCTGCTGTCCGGACCGACTGCAACGTATTGCCGGCAGGTCCGCGACGGAGCTTGTCCGCCTTGCTCAACAGGATATGCACCGGCAGTCGGGCTGCCTCGCACCACATCAGCATCTGCTCGTCGAGTTGGCCAAGGGGGTGACGGATGTCGGTAATCAGCACCAGGCCTCGAAGGCTCGCCCGCGTCTCCAGGTACTGCGGTAGCGCCTTCTGCCAGTGCGCCCGAAGGGCCGGCGGCGCCTTCGCGTAGCCATAGCCCGGTAGGTCGATCAGGCGCCGGCCGCTGTCCGGTGCGCCGACCGGGAAGACATTGATCTGCTGTGTCCGTCCCGGTGTCTTGCTGACCCGCGCCAGCTGCTTCTGGTCGGTAATGGCGTTGAGCGCGCTGGACTTGCCGGCATTCGAGCGCCCGGCGAATGCGACCTCATGGCCGATATCATCGGGGAGCTGGCGCGGTTCAGCCGCTGAGAGGAGAAACTGAGCCTGACGGTAGTCAATTGACACGGCGTTGGCCTCGCGCGGAAATTGACCCCTGAGGGGGGCGTTGGTATAAAGCCAGCGATTGTACTCGAGGTTTGTCTGTAATCATGATCGCCAAGACGCTCCCTGCGCTCGCCACGTTCCTTCTGGTCAGCTTTTCCGCCACGGCTCAGCTCGAGGATGCCGATCCGATGCGGGGTGAGACCTCGGCGGCGGTCTGTGCCGCCTGTCACGGTATGGACGGCAACAGCATGTCGCCGGAGTGGCCGAATCTCGCCGGCCAGCATGCCGATTACATCTTCGAGCAACTGCAGTACTACAAGTCCGGCGAACGCAACAACGCCATCATGCTCGGGCAGGCCGCCGGTCTGGATGAGCAGACCATGGCGGATCTGGCTGTCTATTACGAAGGGCTCGAGGCCGAGATCGGCGAGACCCCGGAGGAGCTGCTCACGACCGGTCGCAGCATCTACATGGGTGGCATCGCCGAAAAAGGCGTACCGGCCTGTGTGAGTTGCCATGGTCCCGCCGGTCTCGGTGTACCGAGCAGCGGCTACCCGCGCTTGAGTGGCCAGAAGGTCCAGTACACCATGGATCAGCTCATGCTCTACCGCTCCGGTGAGCGCTCGGGCTACGGGCAGGCAGCGGTCATGAACGAGATTGCCGTCAACCTCACGGACGAGGAGATCCAGGCGGTGTCGAATTACGTGCGCGGGCTGTACCCGGCGGAACTGGCGGCTGAATAGGCGGCAGCCGGAAACTCGCCGAACGCGGGGCCGGATTGATCCTGCGCAAGAATTTCCCTGCGCTGTTGTGGTCAATTGAATAACCCACACGGGTTAGTCTGATGGACAGGCAACGGCGATAGACAGATTCATGGCCCAGAGCGCTGCCACAATCTCCACCGGTCAGTCACGCCAACGCGGCCAGTACCGCCGTAGTCTGGGCGCGATCTGGCTGGAGTTCCTCGGCTCGATGAACCTGGCCATCACCCTGCTGGTGGTGGTGAGCATCGCTTCAGTCATCGGGACCGTGCTCCCGCAGAACAATCCCTACAGTGAGTACCTGATCCAGTTCGGGCCGTTCTGGTTCGAGGTCTTCCGCCTGCTCAACCTCTACGACGTCTACTCCGCCTGGTGGTTCCTGGCCATCCTCGGCTTTCTGGTGCTATCCACCGGTGTCTGTGTCAGCCGCCATATCCCGGGCGTCTGGCGCGAGATCACACGGTATCGCACGCACGTCCGGGAGAAGTCCCTCCTCGCGCTCTCCCAGCATCGGCGCTGGCGGACGTCCGTGGACGCCGAGTCAGTCGAGGCGGTGGCCGAGACGGCACTGCAAGGGTACGGATTCCGGACGCGGCGGGAGGCGCGCGGCGATACGGTGGTCGTGGCCGGGATGAAAGGCGGCGCCACGCGCATCGGCTATGTGCTGACCCACGTCGCCGTGGTGGTGATCGCGCTTGGCGCACTGGCGGATGGCAACATCAATCTCAAGCTCAGGGAGCTGATGGGTGACCTGGCCGTGGAAACCCGTGACCTGCCTGTCTCCCAGGTTCCGGCGGCTAGCTGGCTGGGTCCGGAGAGCGGATCGTTCCGGGGGAATGTCACCATCCCCGAGGAGAGCAACAGCGGTGTGGTCTTCCTCCAGGTGCGCGACGGCTACGTCGTCCAGCAGCTTCCCTTCGAGATCTATGTCGAAGACTTCCGCATCGACCACTATCCCAACGGCATGCCGAGCTCCTACGAGAGTGATCTGGTCATTCATGACCCTGCGCTGGAGGAACCCATCCGGCAGACCATCTCGGTCAACCATCCGCTGACCCACCGCGGCCATACCATCTACCAGGCCTCTTTCACCGACGGCGGCACGGCGCTTGAGCTCACCGGCCATCTGCTGGACGGTTCGGGCCAGACCATGCCCATCACCGGCCGCGTCTTCGAAAACCTGCGTCTGCAGCTCGGCGGTCTGCAGCGCACCATGGAGATCGACGACTTCCAGCTGTTCAATGTCGATCGGGATCCGCGGGCGGTAGAGCGTACGGGTTCGCGGGACGAATTCCGCAACGTCGGCCCGTCGTTCAACTTCACCATGCGCGACGAAGCGGGTCAGGCCCGTGAGTTCCACACCTATATGGCACCGGTGGAAATCGAGGACCGCTGGTACTATCTGCACGGTATGCGTGAGAGCGCCAGTGAGCCGTTCCGCTACCTGCACATTCCCGCCGACGCCAATGCCTCCATGGAGACTTTCATGGCGTTCCACGCGGCATTGCATGATCGTGCCCGGGTGGAACGGGCGGCACGCCGTGCAGCGGACGTGCTGCTGGCCCAGATGGGCGTGGCCAATCCCGAACTCGGTGCCCGCGTGGCCGGTACGGCCAATGACATGATTGCAACATTGGTTGAAGGTGGTTTCGGCGCCGTCAATGCACAACTTGAGGCGCGCGTCGCCGGCTCCAACCGCCCCGAGATGCTGCTGGAGTTCTCGCGCTCCGTGCTGCAACGCACGATGTTCGAGATCTATCGAGAGCAGCTCGCGGCCCGTCAGGGCGTCGAGCTGTCGATGGTTCAGACGGATGCGGATCAGCGCGCCTTCTTCGAGGAGGCGATGAATGCGGTCTCGGCGGTGGCGGAATACGGCTCACCGATCATCTTCGAGATCGATCATTTCAACCATCGTGAGGCCACCGGCCTGCAGATCACCCGCGCGCCCGGCAAGAACGTCGTCTATGCGGGGTCGGCCGTGCTGGTGCTGGGCATCTTCCTGCTTTTCTACGTATCCCATCGCCGGATCTGGGCGATGGTGACGCCGCGGGAGGATGGCGGCAGTGATCTTCTGATGGCCGGCATCAATCAGCGCCGGCCGGAGGAGTTCGAGGCCGAGTTCGCTGACCTGGCCGAGGCGGTCGAGAATCAGCTCGGCGTGACCGGCGACATGCCAGGCCGGCGCCGCAAGGATGCGTCCGACTCCGCCGGACCGACAGAACAAACTGACTGAGGACTGGGCAATGGTTGCGTCCCGCGAAGACATGCTCCGAGAAATCCGCCGGCCATCGCTCTGGCAGCGGCTCACCGTCGCTGACTGGGCCTGGGCTGCCCTGGTGGTGCTTGCAACGGCCGGTACCTACTGGGTGTTATGGGGCGTGATGAACGTCTACGAAGTCGTTATCACGTTCTTCACGGCGGCAACCATGATCGGTCTCGGCTGGCACTGGCATGCTTCGCGTTGGTACATGGCGATCGTCTGTCTGGCGAGCCTCTTTGCGATCACCCGCTATCCTGAGCTGGCCGCGGCACAGAGCGACTTCTTCCTGAAGTATCTGCTCTCCAGTCAGTCGGCGATCATGTGGATGAGTGCCCTGTTCCCGGCCGCCACCGTCGTCTACGGCGTGGCGCTTTTCACCGGTAATGACTTCGCTGGCCGCGTCGCCTCGAAACTCACCTGGATCGCCGCCGGCGCTGGCCTGGTCGGGCTGCTGGTGCGCTGGCACGAGACCCACCTCTACGCCGGCGGGATTGGCTATATCCCGGTCAGCAACCTCTACGAAGTCTTCGTGCTGTTCGCCGTCATGACGGCGCTCATCTATCTGTACTACGAGAACGCGCAGCGCACCCGATCCATGGGCTTTTTCGTGCTGTTGATCATCTCGGCATCCATCGGTTTCCTGCTCTGGTATCACTTCGACCGCGGCGCCTACCAGATCGAGCCGCTGGTGCCGGCGCTGAACAGCTACTGGATGAAGATCCATGTGCCCACGAACTTCGTCGGGTACGGCTGCTTCGCCATTGCGGCCATGCTTGGCGTGGCCTATCTCATTCGGGCCCGGGTCTCCGATGACAGCCCATGGGCCGAGCGTCTGCCCACCCTCAAGCAGATCGACGAGGTGAGCTACCGAGCCATTGCTCTCGGTTTTGCATTCTTCACGGTGGCGACCATCCTCGGTGCGCTCTGGGCGGCTGAGGCCTGGGGGGCCTACTGGTCCTGGGACCCGAAAGAGACCTGGGCACTGATCGTCTGGCTCAACTATGCGGCCTGGCTGCATCTGCGCTACACCAAGGGGCTGCGGGGCAAACCGATGGCTTGGTGGGCGATCATTGGTCTGTTCATTACGACATTCGCATTCCTTGGCGTGAACATGTTCCTGTCCGGCCTGCATTCCTACGGAGAGCTGTAGAATGGGCGACTTTCAGGCAGCAATTCTCCGGAGTCCGATGATGCAGCGCTTATCCCTCGTCCGCTTCGGCCAGACCATGGCCATGGTGCTGATGCTTGCCGGCCTGTTCGGGCCTGGCTCGGCTCAGGCGCAGCAGGGGTACCGCGTGCTGGACACCCCGCAGCCCACGGATGCGCCGGCTGGCGCTGTCGAGGTGCGGGAGTTCTTCTCCTATGGTTGTCCGCACTGCGCTGATTTTGAACCGGTGCTCGGCGAATGGAGCGCGGAAATGGGCGAGCGCATCGAGGTGGTCCACACGCCGGTCACCTTCGGCCGCGAGAGCTGGGCCGTGCTCGCGCGTGCGTACTACGCCGCGCAGGCACTGGGTATCCTCGATCAGACCCATGCGGCCCTTTTCGAGGCGATTCATGAGGAAGGCCGGTCGTTCACCCGCAACGAGGATGTTGCGGCCTTCTATGCCAGCGTGGCGGATGTCAGCGAAGCCGACGTACTGGCGGCGATGAACTCCTTCGCCGTCAATACGCAGCTCAATCGGGGTGAGCGCCTGGTCAATGCGTACCGGGTGCCCGGAACGCCCGCCTTGGGGGTGGCCGGCAGGTATCTGATCGACGTCCGGGCGGCTGGCGGGCAGCAGGGCATGCTGGATGTCGCCGAATCGCTGGTTGTCGAAGAGAACGGCGATCAGTAGGCAGTGAGCGATTCCATCACCTGCGCCGGTGGGTCGACTTCGTCGCCGCCGGCGGCCGAGGCCAAGCCTGGTTCGGCGACAGGGTTGCCGGCGCGTCTGCGGCTCATGAGCTTCAACATCCAGGCCGGCATCCAGACCCGCTACTATCACCAGTACTTCACCCGCGGGTGGCGTCATGTCCTGCCGGACAGCAAGCGCGTTCCCAATCTGCGACGGATCGCATCGCTGATCCGTCGCTTCGATCTGGTCGGTCTACAGGAGCTTGACGGGGGCAGCCTGCGCAGCGGATTCGTCGATCAGACGGCCTTCCTGGCCGATACGGCAGAGTTCCCGCACTGGTATTCGCAGACAAACCGGCCCCTGGGGCGCCTTGCCCAGCACAGCAATGGCCTGCTCAGTCGTCTTGTGGCACGCCGCGTTGACGAACACCGGCTTCCAGGGCGCATTCCGGGCCGGGGGGCGCTGATCGTCCGCTTTGGCACGGAAGAGGCGGAGCTGATGGTCGTTCTGCTCCATCTGGCGCTCAGTCAGCGCGCACGGTTAACCCAGCTCGCCTACGTCGCCGACTGCGTCCGCGATTGCCCGCATGTCATCGTCATGGGAGATCTGAACTGCAATTCACACAGTCCCGAGCTTCAGTATCTCTGCACCGAAACCGGGCTGCGCGAGCCATTGCACGATCTGCCAACCTATCCGAGCTGGCGGCCCGAGCGGAATATCGACCATATCCTGGTCAGCCCGAGCCTTTCCGTGGAATCAGCGGAAGTTCTCGATGCCCCACTGTCCGATCATCTGCCCATGACCATGGTGGTCAATCTGCCCGAGCGGCTGCACGGCGGGTAGCGGCGGGCGACGGCGGACAGGCTAGCCCGTGGTAGAGCCGGAAACCATTGGCCCGAGCGCCTGCCAGATATTGTCGAGAATCCGGGCCTGGGCACGTGTATTGGGGTGAATGCCGTCATCCTGCATCAGCGAGGGCTGCTCGGCGACACCGGCCAGAATCTTCGGGACGTAGGCCACGCCGGTCTCTCTGGCCACTTCTTCGTAGACATTACGGAACCGTTCGATGAAAGCGCTGCCATAATTCGAGGGCAGACGCACGCCGGCGAGGACGACGCGCGCCCCGCTGTCCCGCGCCATGGTTATCATGGCCTCCAGGTTGTCCCGCAGTTCGCTCAGGGGAACACCGCGCAGGCCATCGTTGCCGCCAAGCGCGATGACGACGATATCCGGCGCATGGATGTCCAGGGCCTGAGGCAGACGTGCCCTGGCGCCGGCGGTGGTTTCACCGCTGATGGCGGCATTGACGACCTCTGCCCCGGCACCGAGCCGATCGGCCAGCAGGGCGACCCAGCCCGCCTCGGCGGGCATGTTGTAGGCGGCAGACAGGCTGTCGCCAAGAACAAGAATACGCGGTCCGGATGTCTGCGCCGCAACCAGGCCAGACAGAGCCAGACCGAAAACAAGCAGTACAGTCAGGAGTCGAGTTCGCATGCCCGGTACCATGGATTCACCCTCTAACGGTTCGCCGGTTCTCGAAGCCCGCGGTCTCGCCATGCGCTTCGAGGCCCCGGAAGGCCGGATCAGCCTGTTCGAAAATCTCGATGTTAGCATCGCCGCTGGCGATTCTCTGGCCATTCTTGGTACCTCGGGATCGGGTAAATCCACGCTGCTCGGACTGCTGGCCGGTCTGGATCTGCCCAGCGGTGGAACCGTGGCGCTGGACGGACATGACCTGACCACCCTGGATGAGGACGAGCGTGCGGCGCTACGCAGCGGGCGGGTCGGCTTCGTCTTCCAGGCCTTTCACCTGCTACCGGGCCTGACGGCGCTCGAGAATGTGATGCTGCCGGCCGAGCTGGCCGGTGATACCGATGCAAGGAAAAAGGCGGCGCATGCCCTGGAGCAAGTCGGGCTCGCCGGCCGGGTCGCGCACTATCCGGCCCAGCTTTCAGGCGGCGAACAGCAGCGTGTGGCGATTGCCCGCGCCTTTATCAGCGAGCCGCGCATCCTGTTTGCCGACGAGCCGACGGGTAATCTTGATCACCGCACGGGCGAACAGATCATCGAGCTGCTGTTCAACCTCAATCGCGACTATGGCACCACGCTGATCCTGGTGACCCATGACCAGGCAGTGGCCGGGCGTTGCGCCCATGTGCGCTATCTGCGCGAAGGCGCGCTGGCGAGGAAGGCGGGCTGATGCTCTCGCTGCGATTGCTCTACCGTGACTGGCGAGGGGGGGAGCTGCGTCTGCTGGCCCTTGCGCTGGTCATCGCCGTGGCCGCGGTGACGGGTGTCTCCTGGCTCGCGGACCGGGTGGCCGGTGCCACGGAGGCGCGCGCGGCCGATCTGCTTGCCGCCGACCGGGCCGTCGAGTACCCGGAGCCCATTCCCGACGCCTGGCAGGCGCGTGCTGAGGCCGATGGCCTGGACACGGCCCGCATCGCGGTCTTTCCGACCGTGGTGCTCACCGAGAGCGCCAACCGTCTGGTCTCCGCCAAGGCTGTCAGCGATGCCTATCCGCTCAGGGGCAGCCTGCGCATTCAGCCGGCACCCGGCGCCGAGGAACAGCAGCCTCCAGGTATTCCCGAACCGGGAACGGCCTGGGTGGAGTCGCGTCTCCTCGGGCTGCTGGATCTGGAGGTTGGCGACACCATCACCCTGGGCGCGCGGGATCTCCGCGTCGGGGGCATCCTCAGCTTCGAGCCCGATCGGGGTCAGGGGTTTGGAAGCCTGGCGCCGCGGGTGATGTTCAACCATGCCGACCTTCAATCAACGGAACTCCTTGGCCCGGGCAGTCGGGTCAGGCATAAGCTGCTGCTGGCCGGCGATCAGGCCGCGGTCGCGCAGTTCACCGATCGGCTGGCGGCCGAGCAGGGTAATGCCGTGGAGATCGAACGGCCCAGCGAGCAGGGACGCGGAGCCGCCGAGGTTATTGAACAGGCAAAGCGTTTTCTCGGCCTCGCCGCGCTGCTGACGGTGATCGTGGCCGGCGTGGCCGTTCTGCTCACCGTCCGCCACTACGCCGAGCGGCAGATCACCGGCGTCGCGGTGATGCGGGCCATGGGCGCCACCCGGCGTCAGGTGCTGCAGCTGTTTGTCGGCAAATTGCTCTGGCTCGGGCTCTTCGCCGGCGCAGTGGGTGCCGCACTCGGCTATATCCTGCATCTGGCGATGCTCTCGCTGGTGGCCGAGCTGCTCGGGGCGGAGTTGCCCCCGGCCGGGATCCGGCCCTTGCTCACCGGCTGGCTCACGGCGGCGGCCGCCCTGCTCGGGTTTGCCCTGCCAACCCTGGTCCGCCTGCGGGATGCACCGCCCATGCGGGTGCTGCGCCAGGATCTGGGCAGTGGGCTGCTCCGCGCCGGCTTGCCGTTACTGGTTGCAGCGCTCGTCATCCTGGGGCTGATGGCCTGGCAGGCGGGCGATGTCCGGGTGACGCTCAGCGTTTTTGGTGCCGTCGCCGCCACGCTCGCCATCCTGGCGGCCGTGGCTGCTGCCATCGTCCTTGGGGCGAGGGCCTGGTCACGCCGTGGCGGGCAGCGACGGCTGCTCTGGCTGACCGGTTTCACCCGCCGTCCGCTCACGGCGATCATCCAGATCGTCGCCGTTGGCGTCGGTCTGATGAGTCTGTTTCTGCTGGCCGTGGTGCGCAACGATCTGCTCAGCGCCTGGCAGGCCGAGATACCCCCGGACGCCCCGAACCAGTTCCTGATCAACATCCAGTCTGACGAGGTGGACGGGGTTCGTACCACCCTGGCCGATGCCGGTATCGAAACGGTCTTCTATCCCATGGTTCGCGCCCGCCTCACGGCGCTCAATGGCGAGCCG
Source organism: Spiribacter onubensis (assembly GCF_040838425.1). NCBI lineage: Bacteria > Pseudomonadati > Pseudomonadota > Gammaproteobacteria > Chromatiales > Ectothiorhodospiraceae > Spiribacter > Spiribacter onubensis. The sequence goes on from NZ_JBAKFI010000002.1 coordinate 488,969, forward strand.
GTCCGTGCCCAGGACTATGACAGTGCCCAGGCCCGGCGCCTGGCCCGACGCGAGTTCAATCTGTCATGGAGTGCGCGGCTGCAGGCGGACAACCGGATTGTGGCCGGTGACTGGTGGGGCGATCAGTCGGATCCGGCGCCACAGTTGTCGGTTGAGACCGAGTTTGCCGAAGAAATTGGCGTGGAAATGGGCGACCGCCTCACCTTCAGTTCCGGCGGCGGCAGTGTCACCGCCGAGGTCACCAGCCTGCGCGAGGTCCGCTGGGAGAGCTTTAACGTCAACTTCTTCGTGCTCGCCTCCCCCGGTACGCTCGATGAGCTGCCGCGGACCTGGCTCACCAGCTTCTATCTGCCCCCGCAGAATACCGCTGTGCTCAACCAACTCATCCGCGCGTATCCCAGTGTGACACCCATCGATGTCAGCAGTGTTTTGCGGATCGTGCGCACCATCATCGACCAGGGCTCCAGCGTGGTCGAACTCATGGCGTTGCTCACCCTGGCCGCGGGCGTTCTCGTACTGCTCGCGGCCCTGCAGATCACCGGTGAACAACGCCGCTTCGAGAGCGCGCTGCTCCGCGCCCTGGGAGCCAGCGGCCGACGCATCCGGGCCATGGCCCGGCTCGAGTTCTGGGTGATCGGTGCGATTGCGGGTGGTCTCGCTGGCCTCGCCGCTACCGCCGCGGGTGTCGTGGTGGCGGAAGTCCTGTTCGACCTTGATTATCCGTTCCGGCCCATGACCCTGCTGGCCGGCGCCTTTGTTGGCCTGCTCACCGTCTGGGCCGCGGGCGCGCTCGGTGCACGACGCTACTATCGGGCCTCGCCGATGCGATTGCTCCGCGAAGGGGGATAACGCGCGGTGCCCTGTCGCTCCCGTCTCCTTGTCCCGGGCTCGCGCGGTGCGCGAGGCGTTTCACGCGGTGGATAACAAACCGAAACGCGCCCCGAGGTCGCCCGGGACAAGGAGACGGGAGCGACAGGGCACGGCCATGGATCAACCGCGGCGGATCCGCGTCTCGCGTGAGTCCGGGGAAAGGGGCGGAGGTGGCATCGCACCGCACCGGGCGACCTCGGGCCGCGTAGCGGACCGGTGAGCCCGGCGAAGGGGGTGGCGCCGGCATTCGCACCGAGGGGAACCGACCGCCGCGTTGTCGAGCCCAAGAGGATGAATCCTCACAAAAGGAGGCGACATGACGCGCCTGGAACACGCCTTTGAGGAAAACGTGACCGAGCCGGTGCCATGGGATCGGCTGCTGCACGCGACCCTCGGCCGCATGACCGGGGGCATTTCGCCAACCGCGTTGCAGCTTGCCTTTTTCGACTGGGCGGGCCATCTCGGCCTTAATCCGGGCCGCCAGAGTGCCCTGCAGGAGAAGGCGTTGCGCAAGGCGCTGCGGCTGGCAGCCTACTCCGGTCACTGCCTTGCGGGTGACGAGGAGGGGCGCTGCATCGAACCGCTGCCCAATGATCACCGCTTCGATGCGCGGGAGTGGGAGCGCTGGCCGTTTTCCTTCATCCACCAGGCTTTCCTCCTGCAGCAGCAGTGGTGGCATGTGGCGACCACCGGCGTCCCCGGCGTCGACCCCCACCATGAGGAAGTGGTGAATTTCACGGTGCGACAGATGCTCGACGTGCTCTCGCCATCCAACTTCCTGCCGACCAACCCGGAGGTGCTGGAACGGACGATCAACGAGAATGGCTGGAATCTGGTCCGGGGCGCATCGAACTGGTTGGAGGACGCGCAGCGCGAGATCGCCGGCCGGCCCCAGAAGGGTGGCGGTGACTACGCGGTCGGCCGTGACCTGGCGCTGACACCGGGCAAGGTGGTCCACCGAAATGCCCTCATGGAACTCATCCAGTACGAGCCGGCGACCGAGACTGTCCACCCCGAACCGGTCCTGATCGTGCCGGCCTGGATCATGAAGTACTACATCCTCGACCTGCAGCCGGGCCGGTCACTGATCGAATACCTGGTCAACCAGGGCCATACAGTGTTCGTGGTCTCCTGGAAAAACCCCGGGCCCGATGATCGCGAAATGGGCATGGCCGATTACCGTCGCCTGGGCGTGAACGACGCGCTCGACGCGGTCAATGCCATCGTGCCTGAGCAGAAAGTGCACGGCGTGGGCTATTGCCTGGGTGGCACGCTCCTGACCCTGGCGGCCGCGGCCATGGCCCGCGACGGTGATGATCGCCTCGCGACCCTGTCCCTGCTGGCGGCACAGACGGACTTCACCGAGCCCGGCGAGCTGGATCTGTTCATCGATGAGTCACAGGTCTCGTTCCTGGAGGACGTCATGTGGGCGCGGGGCTATCTGGGCCGGGATCAGATGGCCGGCGCCTTCCATCTGCTGCGTTCCCAGGACCTGGTCTGGTCGCGGCTCGTGCGTAATTACCTGATGGGCGAGCGCGAAGAGATGTTCGACCTGATGGCCTGGAACGCCGATGCCACTCGACTGCCCTATCGCATGCACAGCGAGTATCTGCGTCATCTGTTCCTCCACAACGACCTGGTGGAAGGTCGCTACGACATCGAAGGACGGCCGGTCTCGGTAGGTGATATCGATGCGCCGATCTTCTCCGTGGCCACCCAGAAGGATCACATCGCGCCCTGGCACTCGGTCTATAAGATCGTGCGGCTGGCGCGCACGGATGTCACCTTCCTGCTCACGCGAGGGGGGCACAACGCTGGCATCGTCAGTGAGCCCGGTCACCCGCGGCGCCATTATCAGATGAAGCATTTCCAGCCCCTGGGGCGGACCTATCCGGCGGAACGGTTCGAGCGGGAAACGCCACGCGAGGAAGGGTCCTGGTGGCTGGCGTGGCAGCAATGGCTGGCTGAACGCTCGGGTGAGCCTGTCTCACCGCCGTCCATCGGTGCGCCCGAGCGGGGTTATGTACCGTATGCGGATGCGCCCGGCGAATACGTGCTCATGCACTGAGACGGGCCAGGGTCTGCCTCAGCGCTCGTCCACCGGCAGGCCCCGGAGATATTCCGCCCAACGCCAGTCGGGGTCGCCGAGCACGACAAAATTGGGGTTGAGGGTCGATTCCTTGGCGTTGTAGCGCAGCGCCACGCCGTCGGTGCGAATGACCATGCCGCCAGCGGCTTCGACCACACACTGGGCGGCGGCGCTGTCCCATTCCGAGGTAGGCCCGAACCGGGGGTAGCAGTCTGCCGCGCCCTCGGCCACCAGACAGAACTTGAGTGAGCTGCCCATCGAGCGCGTCTCGAACTCGGGCAGCCGCTGCAGGAGTTCCTCCACGCGCGGGTGACGGTGCGAGCGGCTCACCACGACGGTCAGCCGAGCGGCATCCACGCGGCGGGTGCGGATATCGTGGCGGCCCTCGGCGTCGCGGCGCTCGGCCCGACACCGCTGCGTCCCCGACTCCTCGCCGATGACTGGCCAACGGAGGCCCATCCAGGTGGTGGACAGGACGGGGGCATGCACCACCCCGATCGCTGGTGCCTGATGCTCAATGAGCGCGATGTTCACGGTGAATTCGCCGTTGCGCTTGACGAACTCCCGGGTACCGTCCAGGGGGTCCACCAGCCAGTATCGCCGCCAGCCCCGGCGCGTTTCGTATGAGGGGATGCCTCCTTCCTCGGAGATCACGGGGATGTCCGGCGTCAATTCGCCCAGCCGCTCGACGATCAGGTGATGCGCGGCATTGTCGGCGGTGGTCAGTGGCGAGTCGTCGGCCTTGGCCTCGACCTCGAAGCCACTCGCATAGATCGAGAGAATCTCCCGGCCTGCGGACTCCGCGATCTCGACGGCCGCCTCGCTGAGGCGATCGATGTCCTGTGTATCCATGACGCCCCAATATACACGGGCCGATACGGAAGTTGACACGCCTCGAACAGGGGGCTAGTCTCTCGCCCAGTGCCGTTCAGGCCACACCCCCTACTCGGCCTCATGAATTCGCCAAGCGATCCACCCGGTCGTTTCAAATCCGACAAGTAACCTGCGTATTCCCTGGAGGATTGTTTCGTGAGCGACAACATCGTCCACGTCTCCGACGCCAACTTTGAGTCAGAAGTCATTAACGCCGATCAGCCGGTCCTCGTGGACTACTGGGCAGAGTGGTGCGGCCCCTGCAAGATGATCGCGCCGATCCTTGAGGAAGTGGCTGGCAGCTATGATGGCAGGCTCAAGATCGCCAAGCTGAATATCGACGAGAACCCGGAAACCCCGCCGAAGTACGGTATCCGTGGCATCCCCACGCTGATGCTGTTCAAGAACGGGGGCGTCGAGGCGACCAAGGTGGGCGCCCTTTCCAAGGCGCAGCTTTCCGCCTTCATCGACAGCAACCTCTAGCAATAGTGGAATCCCCGGGGTACGCCCCCTCTCCTACCAGGGTAATGGCCGTCCGCCGGGCGGCCTCAGAGCAGTAATGAATCTCACCGAACTCAAGCAGAAGCCGGCCGCCGAACTCGTCGAGCTGGCCCAATCCCTCGGCATTGAGAACATGGCCCGCTCGCGCAAGCAGGATGTCATCTTCTCGTTGCTCAAGGCCCATGCCAAGAAGGGCGAAGACATCTGGGGCGATGGTGTTCTGGAGATCCTGCAGGACGGTTTCGGGTTCCTGCGCTCCACAACCAGCTCCTACATGGCCGGACCCGATGACATCTATGTATCGCCCAGCCAGATCCGGCGCTTCAGCCTGCGCACCGGCGACACCATCTCCGGGAAGATCCGCCCGCCCAAGGAGGGCGAGCGATATTTCGCGCTGCTCAAGGTCGATCAGATCAACTTCGAGAAGCCGGAGGCGGCGAAGCACAAGGTTCTGTTCGAGAACCTCACGCCGCTGTTCCCCAAGGAACGGCTGACCCTTGAGCGGGGCAACGGCTCCACCGAGGATCTCACCGCCCGGGTCATCGATCTGTCCGCGCCCATCGGCAAGGGGCAGCGTGCGCTGATCGTCTCGCCGCCCAAGGCCGGCAAGACCATGCTGCTGCAGAACATCGCGCAGTCCATCACGGCGAACAACCCGGAGGCCTACGTCATCGTGCTGCTCATCGACGAGCGGCCAGAGGAGGTCACCGAGATGGAGCGGACGGTGCGTGGCGAAGTGGTTTCGTCGACGTTTGACGAGCCGGCCAACCGCCACGTCCAGGTCGCCGAGATGGTGATCGAGAAGGCGAAGCGTCTGGTGGAGCACAAGCGTGACGTGGTCATCATGCTCGACTCCATCACCCGTCTGGCGCGGGCCTACAACACGGTGGTGCCGAGCTCCGGCAAGGTGCTGACCGGTGGCGTGGATGCCAACGCGCTGCATCGTCCCAAGCGCTTCTTCGGGGCCGCCCGCAACATCGAAGAGGGTGGCAGTCTGAGCATTATCGCCACCTCGCTGATCGAGACCGGCTCGCGCATGGATGATGTGATTTACGAGGAGTTCAAGGGCACAGGCAACATGGAGGTCCACCTCGACCGCCGTATCGCCGAGAAGCGCATCTACCCGGCCATCAACATCAATCGCTCCGGTACCCGTCGCGAGGAGCTTCTGATGACCCCGGAGGAGCTGCAGAAGGTCTGGATCCTGCGCAAGCTCCTGCATCCCATGGATGAACTCGCGGCCATCGAATTCCTGCTCGACAAGCTCAAGGACACGAAGACCAACAACGAGTTCTTCCAGGCCATGAAGCGCTAGGCGTCAGATGATGCGGGATCCAATTGGATACGGCGGGCGCCGTCGCGCGGTCAGTGGTTAACCCGCGTCCAGGTCTCAAAGTCCATCGGCCAGGCATGCTCGGCGTCGGCCGGGTGATGGGTGGTCTGTTGTAGGGCCCAGTCCGGGCCCTCGAAGGCCGGAAACCACGTATCTCCGTCGAGCTCCGCGCGTACCCGGGTCAGTTCGATGCGATCGGCGATGGGCAGGAAAGCCGCGTAGATCCCGGCGCCGCCGATGACCATCAGCTCGGCGGCACCCGCCGCCGCGGCCACGGCCTCCTCCAGCGTATGCACCACCTCAACGCCATCCGTCGCCCAGTTGGCATCCCGCGTCATGACGATGTTCTGCCGGTTGGGCAGGGGCCGGCCGATCGACTCGAAGTTGCGCCGGCCCATGACGATGGGCTTGCCGCGGGTCAGCGCCACGAAATGCCGCATGTCATCGGGCAGCCGCCAGGGCAGGTCGTTGTTGCGGCCGATGACCCGGTTCTCGCTCATCGCCACCACGAGCGTGATCTGCATGGCCTAAACCTCCTCTACACCGCCACCGGGGCGGCGATATGCGGATGTGACTGGTAGCCCTCAAGGGCGATGTCCTCGAACCGGAAATCGAACAGGTTCGTGATGTCCGGATTCAGGCGCAGCGTGGGCAGTGGCAGGGGTTCACGTGCCAGCTGTCGGTCGGCCTGCTCCAGGTGATTCAGATAAAGATGGGCATCACCGAAGGTATGCACGAACTCGCCCGGCGCCAGCCCGGTGACCTGCGCCACCATGTGGGTGAGCAGCGCATAGGAGGCGATATTGAACGGCACGCCAAGGAACAGGTCGGCACTGCGCTGATAGAGCTGGCAGGAGAGCCGGCCACCGGCGACGTAGAACTGGAAAAGCACATGGCAGGGCGGCAGCCCCATGCGGTCGACTTCGGCCGGGTTCCACGCGGTGACGATATGCCGGCGCGAATCCGGGTTGTGCCGGATCTGTTCGACGACCTGGGCGATCTGGTCGATTTTCCGGCCATCCGGGGCGGGCCATGAGCGCCATTGCACACCGTAGATGGGTCCCAGGTCGCCATTTTCGTCGGCCCATTCATCCCAGATCCTGACACCGTTTTCCTTCAGGTAGCGGATATTGCTGTCACCCGCCAGGAACCAGAGCAGCTCGTGGATGATCGATCGCAGATGCAGTTTCTTGGTGGTGACCACCGGGAAACCCTCGGCCAGGTCAAAGCGCATCTGCCAGCCGAACACCGATCGGGTTCCCGTCCCGGTGCGATCGGATTTCTCGATGCCGTGGTCACGGACGTGGCGGAGAAGGTCCAGGTACTGTTGCATGCGTGCGGATGACTCCCGTGTTGGACCTGGGATTGTGGTGTCCGCCGAAGTCGACGGCAAGTCAGCGGCGACGCGCCGCCCAGGCCATCAGGCCGAGCCCCGCCAGGATCATCGGCAGGGAAAGCAGCTGACCCATGGTCAACCAGCCGCCCAGCAGGTAACCGATATGCGCGTCCGGCAGGCGCACGAACTCCACGCTGAATCGGGCGACGCCGTAGCCGGCGAGGAACAGGCCCGTCACCATGCCGGTGGGCCGCGGACGGCTTGAGAACCACCACACCACCACGAAGAGCACGATCCCCTCCAGTGCCATTTCATAGAGCTGTGAGGGATGCCGGGGGGAAGGCCCCAGCGGCGGATAGACCATGCCCCAGGGCAGCTGGGTCGGTGCGCCCCAGAGCTCGCCGTTGATGAAGTTGCCGAGTCGGCCTGCCGCCAGTCCCGGCGGGATGAGCGGCGCGACAAAGTCGCCCAGCGCCAGCGGGCGGATCCCCTGGCGCCAGGCATACCACGCCATCATCAGGATCACGCCAATGAGTCCGCCATGGAAGGCCATCCCGCCTTCCCAGACGCGGAGCAGCGAGAGCGGATCGTTCCAGACCGCCCCGCCGCTATAGAACAGCGCATAGCCGACGCGGCCGCCTACCACCACGCCGATCGCGCCGAACAGCAACAGATCGTCCATCTGCGCCGGCTTGATGGGTGTGTCCGGCCGGCGTGCCCGAAGTCGCCCCAGCCACCACGCCAGCCCGAAGCCGACCGCGTACATCAGCCCGTACCAGTGGATGTCCAGCGGGCCGAGTGAAATGGCGACCGGGTCGATATCGGGGTAATGCAGCATGGGGCTCATTGTGACGCAATGGCGGTAGAGCAGGAAGGCGCCGGGTGTCCAGTATCCGGGGCTTGAGCTAGACTGAATCCTGATCCTTGGTTCAGCGATTCATGACAGGAGTAGGCGTTCGTGCGGCGATGGGTACATGCGGCAGGCATGATAGTGGTGATGGGGCTGGCGAGTCTGGCGCCGGCGGCTGCGCAGACAACCGCCTACGTCACCGATGAGCTCGAGATCACAATGCGCAGTGGCCAGGGCAATGATTACCGCATTATCCGGTTGCTGAGCTCCGGGGCACAGCTTGAAGTGCTGCAGCGGGGTGAGACCTGGACCCGGGTCCGTGCCGGCGACGACGAGGGCTGGGTTCGCAGCATCTATCTACAGTCCGAGCCGGGCGCCGCGGCGCGGCTTGCCCGCGCCAGCGAGCAGCTCGAGCGGCTGCGCCAGGAGAACGGAGAACTGTCAGACAACCTGGCCAGGCTGGAGTCGGAACTGGAAACCGTGAGCGCCGCCAATACCGAACTCGAGGCGGATAACCAGCGCATGTCCCAGCGCCTTCAGGAGGCTGGTGAAGGGTTGCAGCTCGCTGACGAGAACAAGGCGCTGCGCAAGCAGGTCATCGATCTGGAGCGTCAGGTTCAGGACCTCTCCCGCGAGGCCGAGCGCATGGCCGACCGCGAGCGCCAGGACTGGTTCATCGCCGGGGCGGGCGTGATCGTATTCGGCATGCTGCTGGGCATCCTCGTCACCCGCATCCGCTGGCGCAAGCGCAGCAGCTGGGGAGACCTCTAGGGGCCGGCCTCATGAGCGATTCCCTGGGCCATCTGGTGGACTGGTTCCGCCACAGCTCCCCGTTCATCCATGCCCACCGGGGGCGCACCTTCGTGGTCAGCGTCGGTGGTGAGGCACTGACGGAAGGCACGGCGGCGGGCCTGGTGCATGACCTGGCTCTGCTGAGTGGGCTGGGGATCCGGGTGGTGCTCGTTCCCGGCGCCCGCCCGCAGATCGAAGCGCGTCTCAATCAACAGGGCGCGACCATTCGCTATGTGAATGGCCTGCGGGTGACCGATGCGGACGCGCTCGCCTGCGTGCGCGACGCCGTCGGCAGCGTGCGGCTCGAACTCGAGGGGCTGTTCTCGATGGGGCTCGCCAATTCACCCATGGCCGGCCTGCGCCTGCAGGTCGCCAGCGGCAACTTCGTGACCGCCCGGCCGTTGGGAATCCGAGACGGGGTGGACTACCTACAGACCGGTGAGGTGAGGCGCATCGATACCACGGCCATCCGCCAGCGGCTCGACGATGGCGCCGTGGTGCTGCTGAGTCCGCTCGGCGTCTCGCCCACGGGTGAGCAGTTCAACCTGTATGCCGAAGACGTAGCCGTCGCGGCCGCCCGCGGTCTGCGGGCAGATAAGCTGCTGTTCCTGCACGAAGGTGAAGGGCTGGTGGATGCCCAGGGCGAGGCCATCGGCGAGCTTACCGTCGAGCAGGCACGGGACTGGCTGGAGCCGGGGAAGACGGCTGATTCGCCGGTCATCGCCCAGCTCGCCCGTGCCGTCGCTGCCTGCCGAGGCGGTGTCGCGCGGGTCCATCTGCTGCCGCGGGCCCTTGATGGTGCGATTCTGGGTGAGCTGTTCAGCCGGGATGGTGTCGGCACGCTGGTGACGCCCCGCGCCTTCGAGCGGCTGCGCCCCGCCGGCGTTGAGGACATCAGCGGCATCCTGGCGCTGATCGCCCCGCTCGAGGCCGATGGCACGCTCGTGCGGCGGACTCGCGAGCGCCTGGAGACGGAAATCAGTGAGTTTACGGTGATGGAGCGTGAGGGGACGGTGGTCGCCTGCGCTGCCCTGCACCCCATCCCGGACACGGATGCCGCGGAGGTTGCCTGCCTGGTGGTGCACCCGGACTACCGGGGTGGCCAGAGAGGCCGGCAGCTGCTGCGCAGGCTGGAGGATGACGCCCGCGCCGCCGGCCGTGAGCGGCTTTTCGTGCTCACGACGCGAACCGCCCACTGGTTCCAGGAACAGGGCTTTGCGCCGGCGCCAGTGGATGCCCTGCCCGCGGGCCGCCAGGCCTTCTACAACCTCGGCCGCGGCTCGCGGGTGCTGATCAAGCCCATCGGCTAGCGCAGCGCCAGGCGTTCCGGAATGCCCGAGAGCCGGGCATTGGCTACCGCCTGCTCCAGGCCGTTGCCGCTGATCATTGCCCGGACTTCCTTTACATAGGCCCAGCCACGCTGGGAATACTTCTCCAGGCCTGCGGTCATCTCGGTGGGTGTCATCTCCCGCCCCGCCTCGTCAGCTCGCGCCCGGAGCGAACGGAACCGCTGGTAGGCCTCGTGACTGTTGAGGTTGTTGAGATAGCTGCGCACGGAATCGCGTAGGTCATCGAAGACCCGGACGTAATGGTCGGCTCCCTTGGCCCGGTCGCGGGGCTTCAGGCCCTCGCTGGCCTGCCAGGTCCACTCGCCGAACAGGTTGTTGCCCTGGCGTGCGAACCGCGATGTGCCCCAGCCGCTCTCGATTGCCGCCTGAGCCAGCGCCAGCGAGGTCGGCACCGTGTTGACCCGGTTCATCAGTGAATCGGTGGTCGCCTCGGCGAGCGGATCGCCCTCAACGTCATATTCCGCGGCGAGGCGCTTGATGATGTTGACCCGGCGCTGTTCCGGCAGATCGCCGTTGACGGCCTGCCTGAGTTCGCTGCGCTGCATTTCGATGCGAGTGTTCTCCGCCAGTACCAGCGGCAGCAGCGTGCGGAAGAACAGCGACTTGCGGGTGTCGGTGGAAGTATCCGAAAGATCGTCCGGGAAATACTGCACCGTCAGCGGCGGCACCTGGGTCGCCGGCCAGAAGTAGCCCGCCTGCGAGAAGACCGCCTCAAGCCCTTCCGCGCTGCTGGCGTAAACCGGTTCCAGTGGTGGCACCTCGCCGTCGCTGTTGGCGATGCCGGGCCAGCCAAGCCACCAGAAGGCAAGGATCAGGGCGACTGCACCGAGGGGAGTCGCCTCAATCAGCGTTCGCAGAGGAGAGCTCTTTGTTCTGTCGTTATCCATTGTCTGACGTATCCCGTTGTTCCATTTCAAGGATATGGTCCCATTCCGATTCGCTCACCGGCATCACGGACAGCCGGTTACCGCGCTGGACGAGACGCATTTCAGACAGAGCGGGGTCCGCCTTGAGTTCCGACAACGGAATAATTCGGTCCAGATGTCTGATATAGCGCACATCCACCATCAGCCATCTGGGGTTGTCCGGATCGCTTTTAGGGTCGTAGTACTTTTCGTCCGGGTCGAATGCGGTGTGATCCGGATAGGCCTCGCTGACTACTTCCATGATGCCGACAATGCCCGGCACCTTGGTATTGGAGTGGTAGAAGAACGCCTGGTCTCCCGGCTGGAACTGATCCCGGAACATATTGCGCACCTGGTAGTTGCGGATGCCGTCCCAGTGCTCTGTTCCATCGGGTTCCGCCGCCAGATGATCGATGCCGTAGACATCCGGCTCGGACTTCATCAACCAGTAAGCCATGACGTTTCCAGAAAGCGACTCGAATCGAATCAACCGTGCAGCTTAACAGAAAATCGTTTCGCGATTGGTGACGCAGATATCCAGTGGCTGATCCCATGGATCATGGGGAATGCCTGGCTGTTTCTGGCAGGCATGGGCCAGTCCCAGACAGATCGGCCGGCGGAATCGGCCGCGAACGCCTAAGGTGCGATCGTAGAAACCGCCGCCCATGCCGAGGCGATGACCGGCCTCGTCAAAACCGACCAGTGGCATGATCAGCAGATCAATGGCGGCCAGAGAGCAGGTGGGATGGGGTCGGCCGGCCGGCTCGGGAATCCCCAGCAGGCCTGGATGCAGCGGCGTGTTGCGGTCATAGCGGCGGAAGATCAGATGTCCGCGCTGCCGGGCGGCCCGTCGCCCGTGCTCGCCCTTTGGCGGTTGGATGACCGGCAGATGGACCTGCTTGCCCGCTCGCCAGGCGGCCTCGACCAGCGGCTGTGGATCGATTTCACCGTCGGCCGCCAGATAGACCGCAACGCGCCGGGCCCGCCGCCAGGCAGCCAGGCGCATCACCCGTATGGCCGCCATGCGGGCGGCCCATCGGGCGGTGCCGGCGTCGATGGCCCGGCGCTGCGCCCTCAGCCGGGCGCGCAGCGTCTGCTTGCGCTCGGTGGTGATGCTCATGGGATGGCAGGTGGTAAGTGAACGGGTCCCCGTGACGTCGTTCGGGCACGCCCTTGAACCCTTTGGTTCAGGTCGGGGAGGGCGAATGACACCTTAGGCTTTCCGCTCATGGCGGACTTGCTCACCAGCGCCATTACCAGCGTCTCCCCTAAGGCGCGAGATTGTAGGGTCAAGAATGCTAAAGCCCGTTGTCGAGCGCCACAGGGACCCGACTCACAGTCTGCATCCCTGCCGGCCTTTCGTCTAGCGGCGCTGCAGCTCTGCCGGCACCTCGACGCCGTCGAGGTAGTCATCGATGCGTGCATCCAGGTCGCGCAGCCGGGTCTCGATCACCTCGGCGCCGGCTGCGTGATTCTGCGCCTGGAGCATCTCATGGGTGATGTTGAGGGCCGCCATGATGGCGATGCGCTCCATGCCAACGATCTTTCCGGCGTCGCGGATTTCGCGCATGCGGGCGTCGAGCTGACGGGCCGACTCCAGCAGGCCATCGCGCTCCTCGGCGGGGGCGGCGAACATGAATTCGCGATCGAGGATGCTGACCTTGACCGGTTCACTCATCCATTGTTCTCCAGTGCCTTCAGCCGGCTGATCATGGCCTCGATCCGCGCTCTGGCGGTCTCGTTCTTGTCCAGGAGCGCCGCGCGTTCCGCGTTGAGCGATTCCTGGGCGCGGAGCAGTACGCGGTTCTCGTCACGCAGCTGATCGCAGAGCCGTATGAGCCGCTCCACGCGCTGTTCCAGTTGCATGACCTGTTCGCTAACGGAATCAACCACTTGAGATATCCCCGCGTAATCACTGCGAGTCTAGCACCAATGGTAGAATATGCCCATGAACGATTCCGAGCGCTACAACGAAGTGGCGGCCGCATTGGCGGGCGTGGAAGCCAATCTCTCCGCTGCCGAGGCCCAGGGCATGCTCTGCGGCCTTTTCTGCAGCCCCGAGACACCGGAGGCGGCGCGCTGGATCGCGCAGGTGCTGGATGGCCTCTCGCCCAAGGGAGAGCCGGCCCGGGAAGTGCTGGAGGCGCTGTCCAACCTCTACCAGGACACCCGTGACCGGCTCGAGAACGACAGCCTCGAGTTCGATCTGCTGCTCCCCGACGACGAGCAGCCCATCGGCCAGCGCGCCACCGCCCTCGGCCAGTGGTGCGAGGGCTTTCTGTTCGGCCTCGGCCTGGCCGGCAGCCATGACCCTGCCAGGCTGCCGCGCGAGGCGAACGAGGTGATCAGCGACCTGACCGAGATCGCGCGGGTGGATGCCGACGCCGAGGCCGACGAGGACAGCGAAATCGCCTACACCGAGCTGGTCGAATACCTGCGTGCGGCCACGCTGCTCGTACGCGAGCATACGGCGCTGCCCTCTTCCGCCCGTCCCGCGGACAACGGCAGCCCTGCCGGACCGGACATCCTGCACTAGCGATAAGGACACCGACGGATGGATACCGCTGAACATGCCCGTCGCCGCGACATCCTCATGCGTCACGTCGGCGAGGACGGTATCGCCGTGCTCGCCGCGGCACCCGAGCGCCCGCGCAACCGCGACGTCCACCACCCTTACCGTCAGGACAGCGACTTCCTCTACCTGAGCGGTTTCGACGAGCCCGACGCCGTGGCCGTACTGGTCCCTGGCCGGGCTCAGGGGGAGTTCATCCTCTTCTCCCGCGAGCGCGACCCGCTGCGCGAGACCTGGGAAGGGCGCACGATCGGCCAGGCCGCCGCGGTGGAGGACTATGGCGCTGACGATGCCTTTCCCATCGACGATATCGACGACATCCTGCCGGGTCTCATGGAGGGTCGGGACAAGGTCTATTGCGCCATGGGGGCGGATGCCGACTTCGATCAGCGCCTGATCGGCTGGGTGAACGCCCTGCGCGCCCGGGCCCGCGCCGGCGTCAAGGCGCCGCTCGAGTATGTCTCGCTCGAGCATGTGCTCCACGAGATGCGGCTGATCAAGTCGAAAGCGGAGGTGGCGCGGATGCGTGAGTCGGCCCGCATCACGGCGGCCGCGCATGCCAGACTGCTCGGCGTGGTCCGGCCCGGCATGATGGAGTACGAGGTGGAGGCCGAGCTGCTGTACGACTTCCGGCGCCACAACGGCGGGCCCGCCTATCCGATCATCGCTGGCGGCGGCGCCAACGCCTGTGTGCTGCACTACATCGCCAACCAGGCGGCATTGCAGGATGGCGATCTGCTGCTGGTGGATGCCGGTATCGAGCTCGATGGCTATGCCGCCGACATCACCCGCACGCTGCCCGTGAACGGGCGCTTCAGCGGCGAGCAGCGGGCGATCTACGAGCTGGTGCTCGATGCGCAGCATGCGGCCCTCACCGAGGTGCGGCCCGGCCAGCACTGGAATGCCGCCCATGAGGCGGCGACGCGCGTTCTCGTTGAGGGCATGGTTGAACTGGATCTGCTCCGCGGCGAGGTCGACGAGCTGATCGAATCCGGCGACTACCGTCGGTTTTTCATGCATCGCACCGGACACTGGCTGGGCATGGATGTCCACGACGTGGGTGACTACAAGGTCGATGGCCATTGGCGTGAACTGGAACCGGGGATGGCGCTCACCGTCGAGCCGGGGCTCTACATCCCGCCGGGCAGCCCGGTGGACGAGCGCTGGCACGGGATCGGTGTGCGCATCGAGGACAACTGCGTGATCACCCGTGATGGCCACGACAACCTGACGGCGGCGGCCCCCAAGGCCATCGACGATATCGAGGCGGCCATGGTGGGGTCATGATGGTGGATGAAGCGACTTTCGATATCCTGATCGCCGGGGGTGGGCTCGTGGGGGCCAGTCTGGCGGTGGCGTTGCGCGATAGCGGGCTCACCGTGGCGGTGGTCGAGCCGGTGCCGCCGAAGGCCGATCAGCAACCCAGCTTCGATGACCGGCAGACGGCATTGGCGCCCACTTCGCGGCGTTTTTTCCAGAATCTCGGCCTCTGGGATGCCATCGAGCCGGGGGTGGCACCGATTCGGTATATCCACGTCTCCGATCGGGGACACGGGGGCTTCACACGTCTTAATGCCGACGAAGAGGGGCTGCCCGCGCTCGGGCATGTCGCGCCCAACCGGGTGCTCGGTGCCGCCCTGCGCCCGGCCATGGCGGCCGCGGCCACGCTGTTCTGTCCCGCGCATATCGTCGACAGCCAGCCGGTTTATGACGGCGCGGCTGCCGGCGAGGCGCGGCTCGCGGCGCGCAAGGTGCGCATCGAGACCGAGGATGGCGAGCGCACGCTGACCACCCGACTGCTGGTGGTGGCCGATGGCATGCGCTCGGCCACCCGCGATGCGCTTGGGATCGAGACCGATGAGCGCGACTACGGCCAGAGCGCCATCATCGCCAATCTGCGAACGGAGCGTTCCCACGCCGGCGTTGCCTTCGAGCGGTTCACGCCCGACGGCCCGCTGGCCCTGCTGCCGGCATCGGACAATGCCGTATCGCTGGTCTGGACGCTACCCCATGACGAGGCCCGGGAGGTCGCCGAATCCTGGTCCGACGCGGCATTTCTGGCGCGTCTGCAGGATGCCTTTGGATGGCGTCTCGGGCGGCTCGAGGGCGTTGGCCAGCGGCATGTCTATCCGTTGGTGGCGGTCACCGCCGAGCAGTTCGCGGTGGAGCGGGCGGTGATCCTGGGCAACGCAGCGCATGCCCTGCACCCGGTGGCCGGCCAGGGCCTCAACCTGGCGCTCCGTGACGTGGCGGCGCTGGCCGAAGCGCTGGGGGGTGGGCCGGATTCGGCGGCCAGGCCGGGCCCCGTGGCCAGGCCGGGCTCGGCGGCGGAGCGAGCGGATCCTGCGCCGGATCCCGGTGAGCCGTCGCTGCTCGAGGCCTATGCCCGGTCCCGGCGCAGCGATTACCGCCGTACTTTCACCTTCACCGACGGTCTCGTGCGGCTCTTCTCCAATGAATTCCTGCCGTTGGTGGCGGCGCGCAATATCGGCCTGACCGCACTGGATCTCCTGCCGCCGGCGCGGCGCCTGCTGCTCAAGCAGGCCACTGGCGCGGCCGGGGATGTGCCCGCGCTCTGTCGGGAGCCGTAACCCGGCGGCATCCGGAGGCCAGTGCGTCTGAGCCCGGGTAACGGGCAAAGCCGCGCCTGGCTGCTTGCGATCGAGGCCGGCATCGGGCGTTGGGATTTTCGCGGCCGCACCGCTACCATCGCCACCGGGTGCCGCGTTGGGCGGTTCGAGTGCATTTTGCGTGGCAGAGGGAAACCGATATGAGTGAAATACCCACCGATCTTCGATACGCCGCGACGCATGAGTGGGTGCGGGATGAGGGCGATGGCATGGTAACGGTGGGTATCACCGATCACGCCCAGGCCTCGCTCGGTGATCTGGTGTTCGTCGAGCTGCCGGAGGGCGAGGGCACCACGGAGGCCGGGGCCGCATGCGCCGTGGTCGAATCCGTGAAAGCCGCCTCTGACATCTATGCCCCGGTGGATGGCGAGATTACCGCCGTGAACGATGCGGTCCGGGACGAGCCGGAGCGTGTCAACAGCGATCCCTATGGTGAAGGCTGGCTTTTCCGGATGCGAATGGCCGATGCCGGTGCGCTGAGCGAGCTGCTGGATGCCGATGGCTACGCCGAGGTCGTAGAGGCCGAATCGTAAGCGGCTGAGTTGCCGGGCGGAGGGTCACGCCTCGCGGGGTCGGTCTGCGCACAGGCCGGTGTGCTCGAAGTGGCCGGGCAGGGTTTGGTATGTCCTTTTCGGGCCCTGTTGACGTTGGATATCTTACGTAACGCGTCGTGACGACATGAATCAGTGCAAACGGTGGCGACTGGCCGACGGACGGTCCCTGGAAGAGCTGGAGTCGCTACGCATTACGTCTTGCGTCCCTGCGAGCTCTGTCCAGCGTTAACAGGGGTCGCAAAGAGGGTGTCGATCCCCTCGGCCGTGACATGACATCAGAGAGAAAATCAAACCATGGATGGCGATGACCTGAGACAACTGCTGGAGCGCGCACGGGCCTGGCGTGATGCCGACCCGGATCCGGAGACCCGCCGCGATCTCGACCGGCGTATTCAGCGTGCCGAGGCGGCACTATCCGGCGAGGCAGGGGCAGAAACGGATACAGGCGACACCGACTCCGCCGACTCGATTGCCGCCCTCCGCCACTGCTTCGAACCGCCGCTGAGCTTCGGCACGGCCGGGCTGCGCGGTCTCAAGGGCCCCGGGCCCGCGCATATGAACCACCGCCTCATCCAGCGGGTCACGGCGGTCATGGCCGACGTGCTGCGCGCCGAGGTGCCGGACGCCGCCCAGCGCGGTGTGGTCATCGGCTATGACGCCCGGTACGGCTCAGCAGAACTGGCCGACACCTCTGCGCGGACCATCGCCGGCGCCGGGCTGGGGGTCCATATCTTTGACGATTACGCCCCCACGCCGCTGGTGGCATTCGCCGCGCTGGAACTGCAGGCCGCCGCCGGGATCGTGCTCACCGCCAGCCATAACCCCCCCGAGTACCTGGGCTACAAACTGTATTGGTCCAATGCGGCTCAGCTGGTGTCTCCCATTGATCAGCGCATTGCCCAGGCCCTGGCCGCACTGCCGGCCGGGGTGGAAATCCCTCAGATCGAGGCCGCAGACAGCGCACAAAGCGAAATCTGCCCCTTCTGGAAAACCCACGGTGAAAGCCTCAGGACGCGCTATCTCGAGGCCATCCGCCAGCCCGGGAGCGTGTCGACGGGCGCCTGGCCGGCCGCCCCGTCGGATCCTGCAACCGCCGTGACCCCGCCGACCTCACCGGCCAGACCCGCCGCGCCGGTCGCAACACCCCGCAACCACGCCGGCCCGACCCTGCGCATCGCCTACAGCGCCATGCATGGCGTGGCGGGTGAGCTGACCAAGGCCGCGCTCGCCGAGCAGGGTGGCATCGATCTGTATGAGGTCACGGAACAGGCGGCGCCGGATGGCGGCTTCCCCACCGTTCGGTTTCCCAACCCGGAGGAGCCGGGAGCGCTGGATCGTCTCACGGAACTCGCTGCCGAGGTCGGTGCGGATGTGGCGCTGGCCACGGACCCCGACGGCGACCGTCTGGCGGTGGTCCTGCCTGATGAGCACGGAGACTGGCGAGTCCTGATGGGGGATCAGACCGGCGTGCTCATGGGCGACTACCTCATGGCGCGCTGGAGGGCGGCGACAGGCAACGATAAGCCTGGTGGCGGCCAAAGATTTGTCATGAACACCGTGGTGAGCTCACGCCTGCTCGGGCGTGTGGCCGCCCACTACGGCATCGACTTCGAACAGACACTGACCGGTTTCAAGTGGATCTGGTATCGCGCCCTGCAACGCGAGGCCGCGGGCGATCGTTTCCTCTATGCCTATGAGGATGCCATTGGGTTCTGCCCGACCCGGCGGGTCCGGGATAAGGATGGCATTGCCGCGGCGGTAGTGGTGGCCGAGATGGCCCGCGACGCCCTCTCCGCCGGGACCACCCTGAATGCCCGCTTGCAGGCGCTGTATCAGCGGCATGGGCTGTCCATTAACCGTCAGGTCAACATCAAGCTAACTGGCGACGGAGCCCGGGAACGCATGAGGGAAAGCCTGCAGGCACTGCGTGCGGATCCCCCCGAGGAGATCGCCGGGCTACAGGTCACCTGGATCCATGACTACCAGGCCGCCGAGCGCCATCGTCCCGATGGCAGTGACCCGGAACCTATTCCACTGCCCGCTACGGACCTCGTCCAGCTCGATCTAAGCGGCCATGGCCCTGGCCCGGGTCTAGGCCCTGCCCCTGGCCCCGGCTCCCGCGCCGGCACCTACCACGCCAGCATCCGGCCCAGCGGTACCGAGCCCAAGCTCAAGATCTATCTGGAGTATCTGGGCAGGCCCGACAGCCCGGATCTGGCGGCGGAAGCCGCCGAGGCCGGTGAGGGGCTGGGCAGGCTGGGGGAGGCGCTGCGGGCGCGGCTGGCCTAGGCCGAACCTCTATACCCTGCGACTGCTCAGTCGCCTCCGTCGCCTCAGCGCGCGGCTCGCGTCGAGTCAAGCGCATCCGGCCTTTGCGCCCCGCCCGACCCCGTTAAACCCCGTAGTAATCCCGATACCAGTCAACGAAGCGCCGTACCCCCTCCTCTACCGGCGTTGAAGGCTGATAGCCCACCGCCGCGGCCAGATCGTCAGCGCTTGCCCAGGTATCAGGCACATCGCCCGGCTGGAGGGGCAGCATTTCCATCTCCGCTCGATGGCCCAGGCAGTCCTCCAGGACTCGGATGTAATCGAGCAGCTGGACGGGGCGGTTGTTGCCGATATTGAAAATCCGCCACGGCACGTTACTGGTCGCCAGGTCCGGCGCGTCGCTATCCCAGTCCGGGTTGGCGGCGGCGGGTCTGTCACAGGCGCGGATCACGCCCTCGGCGATATCCTCCACAAACGTGAAATCACGCTGATGGTGCCCATGGTTGAATACCTGGATGGGTTCGCCGGCCAGAATCTTTCGGGTAAACAGGAAAAGGGCCATGTCCGGCCGGCCCCATGGCCCGTAGACCGTAAAGAACCGCAGCCCGGTGCATGGCAGGCCGAAGAGATGCGCGTAGCTGTGGGCCATCAACTCGTTGGCGCGCTTGGTGGCGCCGTAGATGGCCAGCGGGTGATCGGCTGGCTCGTGCTCGGTGAACGGCATCTGCGTATTGGCGCCATACACCGAACTGGTCGAGGCGTAGACCAGGTGACCGACATCGTTGTACCGACAGCCCTCGAGCACGTTCAGGAATCCCGTGACGTTGCTGTCGATGTAGGTCTGCGGGTTTTCGATGGAATAGCGCACGCCGGCCTGCGCCGCCAGATGGATGACGCGCTCGAAGCCCTCGTCGAAAATCTCCCGGATCCGGTCGGCCTCCGCCAGATCCGCCTTATGGAAGGCAAAGCGGCCGGGCACGGACGGGTCGGCATCGCGCCCCGCCAGGCGCTCCAGGCGTGCCTGCTTGAGGCTGACATCGTAGTAATCGTTGAGGTTGTCGATCCCCACGACCGTGTCGCCCCGGGCGAGCAGCTGTTCGCAGGTGTGATAACCGATGAAGCCGGCGGCGCCGGTGAGCAGGATTTTCATCCTGACAGGGTACGCTGCCCCGCTTTATCGGCGCCAGCCGGAGAATCCATGCCAAAAAGGCGCAATGCCAACGCAAAAATCCCTTGCCCGGTGGTTGCCGCGACCGCTACCTTCTTATGAGTGACTGTTCACAAGATGAACGGTGCCGGGCACAGGACGACGCCGGGCAGGACGTTCAGGGAGGCCTTACGTTGAAACGCTGGTACGCCGTTTATTGCAAACCACGAGAGGATGAGCGCGCGGAACTGCACCTCGACAACCAGGACTTCGAGGTATTCCGCCCCAAGCACCGGGTGCGCCGCAAGCGCCAGGGTGGCATGACAACGCTGATCGAATCCCTCTTCCCCCGCTATCTCTTCATCCACCTCGATGATGTCAGCGAGAACTGGGCGCCGATCCGCTCCACCCGCGGTGTGGCGGGGCTGGTGCGCTGGGGTGATCGCATTCCGGCGGTGCCTGATCCGATCGTCGACTGCCTTCGGCTGAATGTTGACGAGGTGGGCTGTATCCCCACCCCCCCGGCGGACTACAAGCCCGGTGATCGGCTACGCATTCTGGAAGGCCCCTTTGCCGGCCTCGAAGGCGTGTTCTACACCCGCAAGGGCGAGGACCGCGTCATGCTGCTCCTCGAGATCATGAAACAGCCGCAGAAGATGACGTTTGCCGAGGCCGCACTGGCAAGGGCCTGATGACTTGTCTCCGGTCAACGCACCTGCAAAGCCCCCTCACATGGGGGGGGTAAAGGTCACCCAAATTTCGCTATGATCTGCGAACAATGTCGCAGAAGTTGCTTGTGCTCAGCAGCGCAGGCCTGGCGGTAGCGTGGTCGAGACAGGACTAACTACACACGCCAAGAACCGATACTTTGAGCTATCGGTCAATTACCTATGAATTGTCTCTCTATGTTAGCAATATCACTTGAAATATGAGCACCCCGTAACATGGACGATATTCCGATTTGCCCGATTCTCCTTGCTGGCGGCACGGGCTCACTGCTCTGGCCGCTTTCCAGAACCCTCATGCCAAAACAGTTTATCCGCCTGATCGGTAACCAAACGATGCTGCAGCAAACGCTGCAGCGTATATGCCCAACTTGACGTACAGGCTCCGGTTGTGGTTTGCAATGAGGAGCACCGCTTTATCGTGGCCGAGCAGGCGCGCCAGGCAGATATCGCGCTGGACCGGATCATGCTTGAGCCCTTCGGTCGCAGCACCGCCCCGGCTGTGGCGCTGGTGGCCATGCGGCAGCGTGCCTGCAATGAATGAGGTGGACCCCATCCTTCGGACCACTGGTAGCGGCTAAGTTGTAAAGACCGGTGGCCTCTCCATCGGCATTAAGTTTCCGGCATATGAGCCCAGTGGACCTCAGTCGGGGTTCTTTGATCAAGCGCGGTGTGTGGCCGCTCCGCGTTGTAGAAGTCGATGTAACTGCCGAGCCCACGCTCCAGGGCCGTCGGGCTGTCGTAGCCTCGTAGGTCGATGTCCTCGTACTTCAGCGTCCGCCACAGTCGCTCGACGAAGACATTGTCGAGGGCCCGGCCGCGGCCATCCATGCTGATCAAGATATCCCATGCCTTGAGTCGCTCGATCCACTCGGTGCTGGTGAACTACGCGCCCTGATCGGTATTGAAGATCAGCGGCTGCCCCTGATCGAGGGCCGCATCCAGCGCTTCGACGCAGAAGCCGGTGTCGAGCGTGTTCGACAAGCGCCATGAGACGACATAACGACTGAACCAGTCGAGCACGGCCATCAGGACCATGAACCCGCGCCGCATCGCGGTATAGGTGATGTCAGCACACCAGACCTGGCAACTGTGCTCGATGGCGAGGCCGCGTAGCCGATACG